>DASYLM010000264.1:0-8809 GCA_036009565.1 Pseudonocardia sp.
CCCAACCCGTTCCGGCCCGACTCGCCCAACTCGTTCCAACCCGTTCCGGCCCAACCCAACCCGTTCCGGCCCGTTCCGGCCCGACGCGGCGGCTCACCGCGCCCAACCCGGCGCGCGGCCGTCCGGTCCAACCCGCGAGTCGTCGAGCAAGCCGGCCTGTTGCCTGTGGGGCCGGTGTGACTGCGCCCGGGTGATCGCCGTCACTCGCACCGGATGGGTGAACCGGTTGAGAGGGTCACTTAACCTCCCCGTAACGACTTGGGCGTGCTCGTTCACCGCTGCGCAACATGGAGCGCCTTTCGGCGAAACATCCCCCACAGATCCTTCTGGCCAACCTGGCTGACAGGAGGACAAGAAGGTGATCAACGCAGGGGATACCGCTTGGGTGCTCGCCAGCGCGGCGCTGGTGATGCTGATGACCCCAGGCCTGGCGTTCTTCTACGGCGGCATGGTCCGAAGCAAGAGCGTGCTGAACATGCTGATGATGAACTTCATCTGCTTGGCAGTGATCGGCGTGCTCTGGACGCTGTTCGGGTACAGCTGGGCGTTCGGGAACGACGCGTTCGGCGGCCTGGTCGGCGGCAACGAGTTCGACGGCCTAGCCAAGACAATCGGCCACTTCGTCGGAGCGGCTGTGACGGGCCCACCCGCCGTGGCTTGGCCAGGGCCTGATGCCCTGCCGGCAACGGCCTTCGTGATGTTCCAACTGATGTTCGCGATCATCACCCCGGCGCTGATCTCCGGCGCGATCGCGGACCGTGTCAAGTTCTGGTCCTGGACGCTGTTCGTCGTCGTCTGGGGCGCGATCGTCTACTTCCCGGTTGCGCACTGGGTGTTCGCGTTCGACGGCTTCACCGGTGCCGACTCGCACGGCGGTTGGATCGCCAACACGCTGAAGGCCGAGGACTTCGCCGGTGGTACCGCGGTGCACATCAACGCCGGTGCCGCGGGTCTCGCGTTGGCCATCGTGCTCGGTCGGCGCAAGGGCTGGCCGCGTGATCCGATGCGGCCGCACAACCTGCCCTACGTGCTGCTGGGCGCGAGCCTGCTGTGGTTCGGCTGGTACGGCTTCAACGCCGGCTCCGCACTGAGTGCCGGCGACCTGGCCGGGGTCGCGTTCACCAACACCACGGTGGCCACCTGCGCCGCGGTGCTGGGCTGGCTGCTCGTCGAGCAGTTCAGGGACGGCAAGCCGACCACTCTCGGCGCGGCCTCGGGTGCCGTGGCCGGTCTGGTGGCCATCACTCCCGCCTGCGGCTTCGTCAACCCGCTCGGTGGCATCGCAATCGGCCTCATCGCCGGCGCGGTCTGTGCGCTCGCGGTGGGCATCAAGTTCAAGTTCGGCTTCGACGACTCGCTCGACGTGGTCGGCGTGCACCTGGTCGGCGGCATCATCGGCACGCTGCTGATCGGCTTCTTCGGCACCAAGAGTGTGAACTCGGCGGCGCTGGGCGAGGACGGGCTGTTCTACGGCGGCGGCTTCACCCAGCTGGGTCGACAGGCCATCGCGGCCGGGTCAGTGATGGTCTACTCGTTCGTGATGGCGTTCATCATCGGCACGATCATCAAGAAGACGATCGGGTTCCGGGTGGACGAAGAGGCCGAGGTCACCGGTATCGACGAGGGCGAGCACGCGGAGACCGCGTACGACTTCTCCTCGGTCGGCGGCCGCGCGAGTGCCGGTCTGGGGCAGCACGCCATCGGCGGGGACAAGGTGGCGGCGAACGCGACCGCCAGTGTCACGAAGGAGGGCTGACCGGACATGAAGCTGGTGACAGCGATCATCAAGCCGTTCGTGCTGGAGGACGTCAAGGGCGCACTGGAACAGATCGGTGTGCTCGGCATGACGGTCAGCGAGGTGCAGGGTTACGGCAGGCAGAAGGGCCACACCGAGGTCTACCGCGGTGCTGAGTACTCGGTCGACTTCGTACCCAAGGTCCGCATCGAGGTCGTCGCCGACGACGCGATGGCGGACAAGGTGGTCGACGCCGTGGTCGAGGCAGCCCGCACCGGCAAGATCGGTGACGGCAAGGTCTGGGTCAGCCCGGTCGACGCAATCGTGCGAGTGCGTACCGGGGAACGCGGCACAGACGCGATCTGATCGAGGCGACGGGGTGATCGCGGTGTGCCATGGAGTGACCGCGATCGCCCCGTTGCCGGTGTCGCCGCCACGGGGTGTGATCATTCGGCTCTCGGAACGTTCGGGAGGACGATTTGATCCACACAGACGTGGTCAATGCGGGAAGTACCGCATGGGTGCTGGTCAGTGCCGCCCTGGTGATGTTGATGACGCCGGGGCTGGCACTGTTCTACGGCGGCCTGGTGCGCTCCAAGAGCGTGCTCAACATGATGATGATGAACCTGATGTGCCTGGGTGTGGTCACCGTCCTGTGGATGGTGTTCGGCTACTCCCTGGTGTTCGGCAACGACACCGGGCACGGCCTGATCGGCGGCCTGGACCACGTGGGGCTGCGCGACGCGGCCAGCGTCGTGGGGCCGCCCTCGGACCGGATCCCGCTGTTGGCGTTCGCGATGTTCCAGCTGATGTTCGCGGTGATCACCGCCGCGCTGCTGGCCGGAGCGATCGCGGACCGGGCCAAGTTCTGGAGCTGGACGGTCTTCATCGCGGCATGGACCTGCCTGGTCTACTTCCCACTGGCGCACTGGGTGTTCGCGTACGACGGCTACGCCGCGCGGTCCGGGGGTTGGATCGCCAACCAGCTCAAGGCACTGGACTTCGCCGGCGGCACCGTGGTGGAGATCAACTCTGGCGCCTCGGCGCTGGCGCTGGCGCTGATCCTGGGCAAGCGCCGGGGGTGGCCGAAGGACCCGTTCCGGCCGCACAACATGCCGAACGTGCTGCTCGGCGCCGGGCTGCTGTGGTTCGGCTGGTTCGGCTTCAACGCCGGTTCGGCGCTGGCGGTCGGCGCGGTGGCGGCCAATGCGTTCACCACCACGATGACCGCGTCGGCGGCCAGCCTGATCACCTGGCTGGTCTACGAGCAGATCGACGACGGCCGGCCGACCTCGCTCGGCGCGGCCTCGGGGGCGCTCGCCGGGCTGATCGCGATCACCCCGGCGTGCGGTTTCGTGGACACCTGGGGTGCACTGGTGATCGGCGCGCTGGCCGGCGTGGTGTGCGCCCTGGCGATCAAGCTGAAGTACCGGCTGGGCTACGACGACTCGCTGGACGTGGTGGCGCTGCACGGCGTGGGGGGACTGCTCGGCACCGTGCTGGTCGGCCTGTTCGCCACCGTGGCGGTCAACCCGGCGGGCGCGGACGGGTTGTTCTACGGGGGCGGCTTCGGTCAGCTCGGCCGGCAGGCGCTGGCTGCCGCCGTGGCGGTGTGCTACGCCTTCGGGGTCACGCTGCTGCTGGCCTGGCTGGTGCGCTCGGTCATCGGCTTCCGGGTGGACCGGGAGGTGGAGCACGGCGGCATCGATGAGGCCGAACATGCGGAGAGCGGTTACGACCTCTCCCTGCTCGGCTCCGCCACAAGCGGGGGCAGCGGGGTACTGACATCGGGGGCGGCCACGCGGGGAACCGCGAGGCCTGAACAGGAGGACGTGAAGCGATGAAGCTGATCACGGCAATCATCAAGCCGTTCGTGCTGGAGGACGTCAAAGGCGCGCTGGAGCAGCTCGGCGTGCTCGGCATGACGGTGAGCGAGGCGTCCGGTTTCGGCCGGCAGAAGGGGCACACCGAGGTCTACCGGGGTGCCGAGTACACCGTCGACTTCGTCCCGAAGATCAGGGTCGAGGTCGCGGTGGACGACAGCATCGCGGAGAAGGTGGTCGACGCCGTGGTGCAGGCAGCCCGCACCGGCAAGATCGGCGACGGCAAGGTCTGGGTGACCACGCTGTCGACCGTGGTACGGGTTCGCACCGGGGAACGCGGCAGTGACGCTCTCTGAGTCAGCTCTTTCAGCTCTTTCATCGCGGTTGGTCGGGGGAACAATTCGATGAGCACGACGGCCGGCATCGCCGACGACCTCATTCGGGCCAGGGCGGTGCTGCTGAACCCGGGTCCCGGGCAGCGCCGGCTGGCCGCGGAGCCACTGCGCGGCGCGCTGGTCGACCTGCACGATTTCTGGCTGGCCTCGCGGGCGGCCACGATCGGGATGACCGAGGGCGTCGCGCTGGTCGCGGTCGGCGCGCTCGGTCGCCGCGAGCTGGTGCCGTACTCCGACCTGGACCTGGTGATGGTGCACGACCGCCGCCCGGACGCGGACCGGCTGGCCGAGGCCATGTGGTACCCGCTCTGGGATGCCGGCATCGGCCTCGACCATTCGGTACGGACCCCGGGGCAGGTGGTCCAGGTCGCGGCCACCGACCTGCGTGCCGCGCTCGGCCTGCTCGAAGCCCGCCACCTGGCGGGGGAGAAGGCGCTGTTCGACAAGGTCAACTCGGCGGTGCGGCAGTCCTGGCGGGCCGGCATCCGCAGCCGGTTCGACGAGCTGGTCGAGATGACCAACGGCCGCTGGGAGCGCAACGGCGACGTGGCGCACCGCGTCGAGCCGAACCTGAAGGACGGCCGGGGCGGGCTGCGTGACGTGTACCTGTTGGACGCGCTGGCCGCCGCGCAGCTGATCGACCGGGCCGGCCCGGACGTGGCGGCGGCCCGGTTGCTGCTGCTCAACGTCCGTACCGAGCTGCACCGGCTGGCCGGTCGGGCCCGTGATGTGCTGCGCGCCCAGGATGCCGACGACATCGCCGCCCTGCTCGAGCTGGGTGACCGGTTCGAGCTGGCCAGGGCGCTGTCCGGGGCGGCGCGCACGGTGGCCTACGCCGTCGACGTGGGTCTGCGCGCGGCCCGTTCCGCGCTGCCCCGCCGCGGCCTGGCCGCGCTGCGCCGGGCGCCGGTCCGCCGCCCACTCGACGAGGGTGTGGTCGAGCACAACGGCGAGGTGTCGCTGGCCAGGGACGCGGCGGCGGCCAAGGACCCGGCGCTGGTGCTCCGGGTGGCGGCCACCGCCGCGCGGACCGGGCTGCCGATCGCGGCCGGCACCCTGACCAGGCTTGCCGACACCGCGCCGGAGCTGCGCATGCCGTGGCCGAGGGCGGCGGTGGTGGAGCTGCTCTCGCTGCTCGGCTGCGGCCGGCCGCTGGTGGACGTGGTCGAGGCGCTCGACCGGGGCGGGCTGTGGGGCCGGCTGTTCCCGGAGTGGGGCGCGGTGCGGGACATGCCGCCCCGGGACCGGGCACACGTCTGGACGGTGGACCGGCACCTGGTGGAGACCTGTGCCCAGGCCGCCCGGCTGACGACCCAGGTGGCCCGCCCCGACCTGCTGCTGCTGGGCGCGCTGCTGCACGACATCGGCAAGGGCCGCGAGGAGGACCACTCCGTGGTCGGCGAGGGGCTGGGCCGACAGGTCGGGCGGCGGCTCGGGCTGCCCGAGCGCGACGTGGCCACCCTGGCCGCGATGGTGCGGCACCACCTGCTGCTCCCGGACACCGCCACCCGGCGTGACCTGGAGGACGACGCGACCGTGACCCGGGTGGTCGAGACGCTGGGCGGTGACCCGCAGCTGCTGGAGCTGCTGCACGCGCTGGCCCAGGCCGACTCGCTGGCCACCGGGCCGGGGGTGTGGAGCCCGTGGAAGCGCACGCTGATCGACGAGCTGGTCGAGCGCTGCCGAGCGGCGATGACCGGCGAGCCGATCCGACTGCCGGAGCCGCTGGACGAGGTGCGCCGCGAGCTGGCCGGGCGCGCCGCCTCGACCGGCCGCCCGCAGATCACGCTGCGTGCGGCGGACGGCTCGGGGGACGCCTCGGGAACCGGCGGCGGCGAGGCCGGCCCGGACGAGCCGACGGTCGTGCTGGTGGCGCTGCCGGACCGGCCGGGGTCGCTGTCGCTGGCCGCCGGCGTGCTGGCGCTGCACTCGCTGGAGGTGCACGTCGCGGACCTGCGCTCGCACCAGGGCATCGCGGTGGACACCTTCAGGGTATCGCCGAGGTTCGGTCGGATGCCGGACCCCGCCGTGCTGCGTGATGACCTGGCCCGGGTGCTGGACGGCACGCTCGACCTGACCGAGGCGCTGGCGCGCAAGGAACGCGACTACGCGCGTCCGGCCGGGTTGGAGGAGCGGGTCCGGCCGCGGGTGCTCTGGTTCGACGACGAGGCCACCGGCGCGGTGGTGCTGGAGCTGCGGGGCTCGGACCGGATCGGCCTGTTGCACCGGATCGCCGCCGCGCTGGAGAGCTGCGGGGCGGACGTCCGGTGGGCCAAGGTCGAGACGCTGGGTTCCTCGGTGGTCGACTCGTTCTGCCTGGTGGACGTGGACGGCCAGAGTTCGCTGCCCCGGCCGGTCCGCCGCAGGATCGAGCAGGCGGTGCTGGCCGCGGCCACCACCTGACGTTCCCCGGTAGCCTCTGATCATGGTCGGTGCCGCTGTCGATCGAGCCGCTGTGGAACGGCTGGTCGAGGAGCACCTGGGCGACACCGGGTCGGGCTGGAGCATGGGCACCAGGGGCGCGATCGCCGAGTTCGTCCGTGACCCGGGCGAGCCGGCCACCAGGGTCCCCGGATCCGTGGTGACCGGGCGCGGTGGCATCCGGCTCGTGCTGCCCGGCGGCGTCCGCCCGCTGGCCTACGAGACGCCGGCCGGGCCCGGGGACGACTGGAACCACGCGGTGGCGCTCTGCCTGCCGGCCGACGACGCCCGGTGCGCCGTCCGGACCTCGGTCACCGAACTGGGCCCCGACGAGGACGGCCTGCGCCCCGCCGACCGCACCTCGGTGCTGTTCGACCTCGGGCTCGGCACGCCGACGGTGGATGTCTGTGTGCGCGTCGCGGACCCCGAGCTGCTCGAGCTGCTGCGGGCGGCGGCCGGCCGGTCGCTGTCCGCCGACGGTGGCCAGCTGGCCGGGCGGGTGGCCGCCGCCAGCCCGCACCGGGTGTTCCGCACCGCGTGCGGGCGGGTCGAGGTCTTCGCCGCCATCCCACCCGCTGCCGGCCGCTCCCCGGACGGCCCGCACACCCACCTGCTGCCGCACCTGCTGCGGACCGGAGCCGGCCGGCCCGGGGGCCACCCGGCGACGGTGCCGATCCCGGTGGGGCTGGTGTCGTGCGCCGAGCTGTACCCGCCGCACCCGGCCCGGGACCTCCTCGGCCGGCCGACACCGTTCGACACTGCCCGCCACCACGCCTTCCAGGAGCTGTTGCGGCGGTTCGGCGACGCCGGCCAACGCCGCCTCAAGGCGGCCACGGTCAGCGCGGTGCGCAACGGCGGCCCGCCGCCCGACACCGGCTCGGCGGTCACCGGGGCCCGCGATCCCCTCGGCCGGGCCGCCGTCGCGGTGGCGTTGCGGCAGCTCGCGCACACCGACACCGGGACGCTCCACCCGGCCTGGGCCGACCGCCGCCACCCGCCCGCGGAGCTGCTCGACCCGGACGGCGACCGCAACGGCGGCTGACCCCCGGATCGTCCCCCGATCGGCGCCCGGGATCCACCCTGGACCACAGCGGCGGATCCGGCGGGCTGGAACGATCCGGGCCCGTCGGCCGTTGACCCAACGTGACGGTGACAGCGGGGGACCCGACCGTCCTCACGGTGGCCAGGCGGTCGTTCGTGCTGGTCGCGGGCATCCCGGGGGCAGGGAAGAGCAGCATGCTGGCGCGGCGCCCGATCGCCGTGCCCGGTGCTGTCGTGCTGGACTCCGACCGGGTCCGGGAGTGGCTGCGGGACAGGCTCCCGGCCGGCCTGCCGTACCGGAGCTACCGGGGCCTGGTGCACCTGCTGTACCGGGCCCAGATCGTGCTGACGGCGCTGGTCGCGGTCGGTCCGGTGGTGGTGCACATGCCGGCCACCGCCGCGTTCACCCGGGTCGCCATGGTGGCGCTGGCGATGCTGGCCTGCCGCCGCCGGGACCTGGTGTGGGTGCACGCCGAGCCCGAGGAGGCCCGGCGCGGCCAGCGCAGCAGGGGGCGGGTGCTGCCACGCGCCAGCTTCGAGCGGCACGTGCGGCGCGGCGGTGCCTTCGTCGAACGGCTCCGCGCCGGTCACCGGCCACCCGGATGGCACCGGGTCACCTTGTTGGACCGCCGCCAAGCGGGGTACGGGCTGGTCCTCACCACCCCCTGACACACTCCCGGCGACACCCTCGAGGCCACCGGCGCCAGCGGACCCCCCGGGCACTCGTCTAGTCTCGACGGACAAGGCGTCCAGGCCGCCGGACAGGGGCTGGGCGTTGGCGAGCGTGCGGCCGCCCGAACCTGAACGACGAGCTGGAGCGACGAGTCACCGTGTTTGACACCCTCTCCGAGCGCCTGACCGGCGCACTGCGCGACCTGCGCGGCAAGGGCCGGCTCTCCGAAGCCGACATCGACTCCACCTGCCGGGAGATCCGCATCGCGCTGCTCGAGGCGGATGTGGCGCTGCCGGTGGTGCGGACGTTCGTGGCGCGGGTCAAGGACCGCGCCAAGGGCGCCGAGGTCTCCGGTGCACTGAACCCCGCGCAGCAGGTCGTCAAGATCGTCAACGAGGAGCTCGTCGGCATCCTGGGCGGCGAGACCCGGCGGCTGAACCTGGCCAAGCAGGGCCCGAGCGTGATCATGCTCGCCGGCCTGCAGGGGTCCGGCAAGACCACGTTGGCCGGCAAGCTGGCGAAGTGGCTGGCAGGTCAGGGGCACACCCCGCTGCTGGTGGCCTGCGACCTGCAGCGCCCGAACGCGGTCAACCAGCTGCAGATCGTCGGCGAGCGCGCCGGGGCCGCGACCTTCGCACCCCATCCGGGCGCGTCAGCGACCGGTCATTCGACAGAGCCGGGCTCGCCGCAAGGCGGCAACGGCGTCGGCGACCCCGTCGAC
>DASYLM010000265.1:0-10051 GCA_036009565.1 Pseudonocardia sp.
CTCGCGCATCTGCGGCCGGGACGACATCTGGTAGGCCAGGCCGGACAGCTCGTCGGTGGTCTTGCCCATCGCGGACAGCACCGCGACCACCCGGCGGCCGGAGCGCTGGGCGTCGACCATCCGCTCGGCCACCGCGCGGAGCCGGTCCTGGTCCTTCACCGACGTCCCGCCGAACTTCCACACCAGCACCGGGAGCTCCCGCGCACCGGCGGCCGCCATCTCGTTCGCCGACTGGTTCGTGTTGCGCGTGGTGGACATTGCCCCTCCTTGATGGTGTGCCGACCGCGGTTCCGGCTGGCGCATTACGAAGATTGCTCCTTCCGACCGGCCGAAACGATGGTGCGGACCCCAGAGCTGGTGGCGAGCGCCCCCCGGTCGAGGTAGGGATCACCCCACCCCCCCGCGCGCGGCGACGAACCTCCTTGGTTGTGCCGCCGCACCGGACCGACCAGGATGATCACCGATGAGCGAGCGTGGGAGCGGGCGGGACCTTCTGGCGGCCGTACAGGCCGAGCTGGCGCCGAGGGACGGTGAGAACCGGCTGCCGGCGCTGATCGCCGCCGGCACCGCGCCGCGGTCGGTGTTCGGGGTGATCGCCGCCGAGGAGCTGCGCATCGTGGCGAGCGACTGGCGCAGCCTGCACACGCTCGCCGCGAGGTCCGAGGAGCCGGCGGCGCGCAGCTACTTCGGTGGCCTCGCCGCCGGTGAGCAACAGGCCCTGGCCACCCTCGGGCCGTTCGCCGAGGAGGCCGGTCTGAGCCCGGACGCGGTGCGTGAGCACGAGCCGCTGGCCGGCTGCCAGGCCTACCCCAGCTACTTCGCCTGGCTCGCGCTGAACGGGGCACCCGCCGAGGTCGCAGTCGCGATCACCGCCAACTTCGACGCCTGGGGCCGCTACTGCGCCCAGATCGCCGGCGGGATGCGCGGGCACTACGGCTTCAGCGCCTCCGCCTGTGGCTTCTTCGACTTCTTCGCCGAGCCGCTGCCCGATGACGCGGCGGTGGCGGCGATCCAGGCCGGCCTGGACGCCGGCACCCTGGACCAGCGGCGGGTCCGGCAGTACGCCCGGCTGTTCCAGTCCTACGAGTTGATGTTCTGGAACACCCTCGCCGAGACGTTCTGAGCTGTGGCCTTCTGAGCTGGGACGCTCTGAGCTGTGGCGTTCTGGGCGGGCCGCCGGCCGGTCCTCCTGGCTGAGCACTTCCCAGTTTGCTCAGCCGGGCATCAGCCGGGTTCCCTATGGTGGCCGCGTGCGCAATGTCGGATCGGCCGGAACCACCTCGCGGCGTCGGTTGCTGCGGATGATCGGTAGCGGTGGCCTGGTGGCCGGGGCCGCCACTCTCGCCGGCTGCGCGGCCGGGCACTCCGGCTCCGAGTCCGCCGGCTCCGAGGCCGCCGCCGGCGGTGCGCCGAGCGCCGCGGCCGCCACCGGGCCGGCCACCCTGATGATCGTGCGGCACGCGGAGAAGCCACCGGGCAGCGGCACGCAGCAAGGTGTCAACGAGGACGGCACGAACGACAAGCACTCGCTGATCACCACCGGCTGGGCCCGCGCCGGGGCGCTGGTCGAGCTGTTCGCCTCGGCGCGCAACGCGCCACCGGCCGGGCTGCTCCGGCCGGCCACCCTGTACGCCCAGCTCGGCGGGGACAGCAAGGGCCAGCGTGCGGTGCAGACACTCACCCCGCTGGCCGCCCGGCTCGGTCAGCGCATCGTCACCACGTTCAGCAAGGGCGAGGAGGCGGCGCTGGCCGACGAGCTGCGGACCCGGCAGGGCCCGACCCTGCTCGCCTGGGAGCACCAGGGGATCGCGGACATCGTGGCGCACCTGGGCAAGGTCGACCCGGCCCCGCCCGGCGACTGGCCGGGCAACCGCTTCGACCTGGTCTGGGTGTTCACCGCGAACGGATCCGGCTGGCGGTTCCGCCAGGTGCCTCAGCTGCTGCTGGCCGGCGACTCACCGAACCCCGCCTGAAGCTCACCAGGCCCGGCCTCACCAGGGGGCGTCCACCGCGGCGTCGCGGTGCTGTTCCAGGTCGTCGACGCTGAACACCGGCACCGGGACGGTGGGCGGGATGCCGATGCTCTCGTAGTTGCGGCCGTCGGGGGCGTAGTAGTCCTCATTGCCCAGCGTGATGGTCCAGCCGTTGGGCAGCTTGCGGGACATGTCGTCGGCGAACACCCCCTGGGTGGCCGCGCCGTACCGGCTCGGGGCCGGGGTGCGACCCATCAGCGCCTCGACGAACGTCTCCCCGGCACTGATGGTCAGCTCGCTGGTGAGAACCCGGATCGGCCCGGTGTACCGGGGCCCGGTGGCCGGCGTGACGGTGACCGTCTGCAGCCGGCCGTGCTTGCTCTGGTCCTTCGGGTCGTTGCGGGGCTGCTTGGTGAAGGCGGTGTACGGCGTGTTCGTCAGCCGTCCCGCGACCTGCACCCCCAGGGCGTCGTCGCCGCCCGAGTTGTTCCGCACGTCGATGATCAGGGCCTTCAGTGTGCTCACCCGCTGCTGGGTGAACACCTGGTCCAACACCTGGGCCAGCGTGGCCTTGCTGCCGGTGAAGGAGCTGTCCTCGTCGTTGTAGCCCTCGAAACCGTCGATCCGCAGGTAGCCGCGGCCCCCGGGCAGGTCCGCGTACGAGATGGCCTTGTTGGCGAAGGACTGGATCTGGGTGACGCCGAGGTCCTCACGCAGGTGGTCGTCCACCGCCTTGCGGACGCCCTTGTCCGAGAGGTCCGGGGTGCCCGGGCGCAGTCCGCCGAACTCCTTGCCGTCCGCCGAGATCGTGGTGTGCACGTCCCCGAGTGGTTTGATCATCGATCGCAGGATGGCGAACAGCTCGGCGTCCTCGGTGTCCGAGCTGACCTTCGGGCGGTACTGGTCCCGCACCGCGTCCCAGTCGATGTTCTTGCGCCCGAAGGAGTTGTAGTTCTCCGCGAACGTCGCCCAGAACACGTCGAACGTGGTCAGCGGGTCGGTCGGCATCCTCTTCGTGCAGGCACCCGGCAACCCGGACATCGGCAGCAGGTCGATGTCGGCCGCGGTGCCCAGCAGGTGCAGGGTGGCCTTGCCGTCCGCCCCCCGGCGCAGCGTCTCGGCCGGCACGCCCTTCCTGCCGTACTGCACGGTGCCGTCCGCCGCGGCCTGTCCCAGCTGGTCGAGGGACTTGGTCGGCAGGCAGCTGACCTCGGTGGTCTCGTAGGTCAGCGCCTTGCTGCCGGCGACCCCGATGATCAGGCCGTACCCGTCGGAGCGCCAGACCTCGCTCGGCACCGGCAAGGCGGTGTCACCGCCACCGCCGGTGCTGTTGTCCCCGCCGCCCTGGCGGCCGGGTGTCGAGGCGCAGGCCGGTAGCAGCAGCGCCAGCAGGGCCAACATCGACACGCTCAGGGCCGGCCGCATAGTCATCCACTCCGTCGGGGCGGCCGGTTGTTCGCCAGCCTGTGCTCTTCTCAGTTACGCCACATCTTGGTGGGCAACCGGCCCGGCAAAGATATGCATTTCCATAGAATGTTCGCGGGCCCGGAGCTGGTGACATGGTCGCGCCAGGTCGGCGGTAACATAATCAACATTTGAAAACGCGCGTTTTCTTTTGGCTCGGGTTTTGCGCCGGTACCGCCGTGGCCTCGTCGCCCACGGTTGTTGCGCAACCGGATGGGGGCGGGCAGTGAACTTTCAAGAGGCTTTCGCGATCGCGGTGCGCAGTCTGCGGGCGAACGGCCTGCGTTCCGCGCTGACCACGCTGGGCATCATCATCGGCGTCGCGGCGGTCATCGTCCTGGTCGGGCTGGGTGACGGCATCAAGGCCGGCTTCAACGACCAGTTCGGTGCGCTGGGCAACCAGATCAACATCACCAAGATAAACGGTGCGGTGCCCGGTGGCGGAGAGGCGAAGGAGCTCAAGGACAGCGACGTGACCGCGCTGCGCAACCCGGCGGTGGCACCGGACATCGCGAGCGTCACCCCGATGGTCACCGGCTCCGAGCTGGTGGTGGCGAACCAGCACCAGTTCCGGGCCGCGATCCAGGGATCGACCGCCGACTACCTGACGGTGGTCGACCGGGACCTGGTGGCCGGCAAGATGTTCACCTCGGCCCAGGCCCGCACGAACGCCCGGGTTGTGGTGCTCGGGCCCAACGCGATCGCCACCCTGTTCGGCGGCGACGCGGGCGCGGCGGTCGGGACCACCGTCCGGATCAGCCGGAGCAACTTCCAGGTCATCGGCGTCCTCAAGAGCAACGGCCAGTCGGACGACGCCGCGGTCATGCCACTGGGCGCCGCCCGTGCCTACCTGGTCGGTGGCAACGACAACATCCAGCAGATGATCGTGAAGGCGGCCAGCTCCACGCTGGTGCCGGCCGCGCAGGCCGAGATCTACCGGGTCATGGACGATCGGCACAACATCAGGGAGCCGGCGTCGCGCGACTACAACGCGACCGCCCTGCAGAGCCTGCTGGACCAGGCCAACCAGTTCCTCACCTTCCTGACCCTGTTCACCGTCGCGGTTGCCGCGATATCCCTGATCGTCGGCGGCATCGGGGTCGCGAACATCATGCTGGTCTCGGTCACAGAGCGGACCAGGGAGATCGGCATCCGCAAGGCCATCGGGGCCCGGCGCAGCGCGATCCTCAAGCAGTTCCTGATCGAGTCGACGATGCTCGCCGGGATCGGCGGCGTGATCGGCATCCTGGTCGGGGTGGCCATCACGTTCGCCGGGATGATCATCGTGCCGAAGGTGGCGCCCACGTTCGGCGCGCCGGACATCTCCGTCGCGGCGATCGTGATCGCGTTCCTGGTCAGTCTTGCGATCGGGCTGATCGCGGGCGGGTACCCGGCCAACCGGGCCGCCGGGCTGCGTCCCATCGAGGCGTTGCGGTTCCAGTAGTGGCGGGGTAGTTGCGCCTTCGCGAGGCGCGGAGTTGTCGCGGGGCAGTTGCCCGCGGTAGTAGTCGCGGGGTAGTTGTCGCGGGGCGGGGAGTTGTCGCGGGGCAGTTGTCGCGAGGCAGTCATCGCGCGGCAGTCGCCACGGCCGGCGGGCGGCCCCATGATGGGGGTCATGGTGTGGCAGATCGAGGTGCCCGGGCTGGCCGAGGCGCGCCGGCGGGCCGGCGCCGGGCTGTTCTCCCGGGTGGCCGGCCCTAGCGGGCCCGAGGACCGGGACCGGATCCACCGCGCCGACGGCCCGAGATGGTTCGGGCCGGAGCGGCCGATCCGCCAGGTACATGGCGACGCCTCGATGTTCGTGGGTGGGTTGCGGGCGTTGTTGCTGCAGTCGCTGCACCCGCTGGCGATGGCCGCGGTGGCGGCGCACTCCGGCTACCGGAGCGATCCGTGGGGACGGTTGCAGCGGACCAGTCTGTTCCTGGCCACAACCACGTTCGGCACCGCCGAGGACGCGGAGGGGGCGGTGGCGCGGGTGCGCGGCGTGCACGGCCGCGTCCGGGGGATCGCCTCGGACGGCAGGCGGTACCGGGCCAGCGATCCGCACCTGGTCCGCTGGGTGCACGTCGCCGAGGTGGACAGCTTCCTGCGCTGCTACCAGCGCTACGGCGCACGGCCGCTGGATGATGCCGAGTGCGACCGCTATGTGGTGGACACCGCCCGGATCGCCACCGCACTGGGCGTGCCGGACCCGCCGCGTACCCGGGCTGAGCTGGCTGCCCAGCTGGCCGCGTACCGCCCGGAGCTGGCCGGCACCCCGGAGGCCCGGGAGGCGGCCCGCTTCCTGCTGATCCGCCCGCCGCTGCCGCTGGTGGCCCGAGCTCCGTACGCGGTGCTCGCGGCGACCGCTGTGGCCACCCTTCCCGGGTGGGCGCGCTGGCCGCTGCGGCTGCCCTACCTGCCGGTCGCCGAGCACACCGCGGTCCGGCTCGCCGGCCATGGCCTGGTCGCCGGCATCCGCTGGGCGATGAACCCGCCGGAGCGGACGGGGTGACCGGGAGCGGCCAGGGCGCTGGCGGGCAGGTGGCCGGGAGCGGCCAGGGCGCTGGCGCGGACGGGATGACCGGGAGCGGCCGGGGCGCTGGCGGGCAGGGGACCTAGGCCGACGCTGCGTGACTCCCTCGGACGTTCACGCCGTAGGCTCCGACGCCATGCTCTACGTCCTCGGCATCGTGCTGTTCGCCCTCGGCATTGCATTCACCGTCGCCTGGCACGAGCTCGGGCACTTCGCCACCGCGCGACGCTTCGGGATCCGGGTGCCGGAGTTCATGGTCGGCTGGGGGCGCACGGTGTTCTCCCGCAAGGCCGGGGAGACCGAGTTCGGGTTCAAGCTCATCCCGATCGGCGGCTACGTCCGGATGGTCGGCATGCTGCCGCCGAAGCCGGGCGAGCGGTACGGGCGCACGCGCAAGAGCGGCCCGTTCCAGGGCCTGATCGAGAGTGCCCGGGCCGAGTCGGAGCTGCAGTGGGAGCCCGGTGACGAGAACCGGCAGTTCTACACCAGGGCCCCGTGGAAACGGGTCATCGTGATGGCGGCCGGCCCGGTGATGAACCTGATTCTTGCGGTGGTGCTGCTCGGGTTGTCACTGATGGCCATCGGCACCCCCGGCACCATGACCGTCGCCTGGGTGGCGAAGTGCATGCTGGCCGCGCCGGTCGGCGGACAGCCGGCGGCCAGTGAGTGCCCGCCGGGTGCGCCGGCCAGTCCGGCGGCGGCCGCGGGGCTGCGTCCCGGTGACACCATCCTCAGTCTCGGCGGGGTGCCCTACGACCACTGGGAGACCTTCCGCCGGTCGGTGCGCTCGGTGGGCGGCACGGTGCCGCTGATCGTGGAGCGTGGCGGCCACGAGGTCACGTTGACCATCAGCCCCGTGCAGACCACTCTGCCCCGACTGGACGGCGAGGCCGGCACCGAGCGGGCCGCATTCCTCGGTTTCGCGCCGACAGCCGACTACCAACGGCAGGGCGTGGGCTTCGTGGCCGGCGAGATCGGCAGGTACGTCTCCCGGACCGGGGCCGCGCTGGCCGCCCTGCCCGGCCGGGTGCCCGAGCTGTTCGGCCAGGCGTTCCTGCATCGCGAGCGCGGGCTTGACTCCCCGGTCAGCGTGGTCGGGGTGTCCCGCCTCGGCGGCGAGATCCTCGGTACCGACAGCCCGCTCAAGCCGAAGCTGGTGCTGTTCCTCAGCCTGTTGGCCGGGGTGAACGTGTCCATGTTCCTGATCAACCTGCTGCCGCTGCCCCCGTTCGACGGCGGGCACATCATGGCGGCGGCCTGGGAGTCGGTGCGCCGCCGGTTGGCGCGACTGCGGGGCCGGGCCGACCCTGGGCCCGTGGACCTGGCCAAGCTGATGCCGGTGGCGTACGTCGTGGGTCTGGTGTTCATCGGCTACAGCGTGTTGGTCGTGTTGGCGGACGTGTTCAATCCGCTGCGCTTCTCCTGACCGGATTCGTCCTGACTGGTTCTCTCCCTGTCTGGATCCTCCTGAATCAGAATTCTCCTGAAAGCTGTTCGTCCTGAACCGTCGCTCCCCACGGGTGGCGCGCTTCAGAACGGCGCATGGGCGTCGGCCTCCGTCCGTGCCCTCGGTGGATCGGTGAGGGGATGCGCAGGGCGATGGTGTTCGTGGCTGGTCGGGGTGTGCCAGGTGTGGGTGCCGTTGGGCTGGCGGGTGAGCGTCCAGCCGGCTTGGTGTTTGAGTCGGTGGTGCGTCCGGCAGAGCGCCGCGAGATTGGCGGGGTTGGTCGGCCCGGTGTCGGTGGTGGGGTCGTGGGGGATGCGGTGGTCGAGGTCGCAGCGGTCGGCGCGGGTCCGGCACCCGGGATAGACGCACGTCTGGTCGCGAGTGGTGATGTGAGCGGTGAGGTGTGGTGGGGGTTTGTAGCGGGTGGTGCCGTAGTCGAGCAGCGCACCGGTTGCCGGGTCGGTGAGGATTCGTCGCCAAGTGCCTTGGGCGGCGAGTTCTCGGGCTAGGTCGGCGGGGATCGGGCCGTGGCCGGCGAGCTCGGCGGGTCGTTGGTCGAGTCCGAGCAGGGTGGGCAGTGCCACGGTGACGAGTACCTGGATGCCACCGGGTCGTGCCTTTGCGCAGCCGCGGCAGGCGGTGGTGCCGGTGGCCGGGGGTCGCTCTGACCTGCTCGGCGGGGAGGCCGGCTCGCGGCCCCCTGGGCCGGACGGGCGCTGCCCGGGTGCACCGCTGTGCGCTGGCTCGGAATCGGCCGCCCGCGGGACGGTGGGGCGGTCGAGGATGAGATCGACGAGGGCGTCGGCGCGCCGGGCGTCCATCGTGCGACCGTCGCTCGCGGCACCGGCGCGGCGCGCGTGGTCGTCGATCATTCCGTAGGCGGCGACGGCTTCGTGTGCCGGTAGGTAGGCGGAAAGGGTGGCCATGCCGTCGGGCTCGCTGGTGAGGCTGACATTGCGCTCTTTGCGGGCTTGTTCGGCGCGTCGGCGGACGGCGTCGGCGTCGATGGCGGCGACAGCGCGGCGGGTGGCGGCGCGGACCTGGCCCGGGGTCTGGTGGCCGGCTCGCCGCAGTACCCGGTTCTCGGCTTCGGCAGCGCCGAGGGCGCCGAGTGAGAGGGTCTCGTCGGCGATGGCACGGGCCGAGGGCAGGCTGATAGTGCCCGCGGAGAGCGCGGCGAGGGTGGCGGGCAGTCGCTCGAGCAGGGTGACAGCGAGATCGACACGGGCCTGGGCGGTGCGGGGCGCGACCCGGGTCATCAGTCCGACCTCGGCCGCGACCGATGCCGCGGTGTCTTCCGGGGCCGGTCCGGTCGCTTCGGTGGCGAAGCGGGCGATCTCGAGCAGTTGGGCGGCCTGCGCCCAGGCAATGAGCCGCTCCCAGGCGCCGACCCGCTCGATCCGCTCCCAGCCGGACCTGCCGGCGGCCTCGGACATCATGTCGGCGAGCAGCCCGTCCGGCGCATAACTCGACCACGGCTGCGCCTCGGGGGAGGGGAGAGCGAAACCCAGTGAGTCGAACATATGTTCGACTCTACCACGTTCCAGTGAGTCAGACTTTCTGGCATGGCCCCGATTTTGGGTCGGTCATGGAGGATGAGGTCATGAGCCGGTCGAAGGCCCAGCCGCAGTTGCCGATCGAGGACAAGGTCCGGATTGTGTTGGCGGTGCTGGCTGGTGAGGTGACGTTGACGGAGGCCGCCCGGCGCCACGGCGTGTCTGGGCAGTCGGTGGCGAACTGGCGGGATCGGTTCGTGGAGTCGGGTAAGGCGGGTCTGGACAACCAGCTGCCGGGCGGGGCTGGTCAGGCGGGTTCGCAGACTGAGCGGCGGCTGCGCGCGGAGGCCGAGCAGTTGAAGCTGGCGCTGGCCGAGGCCACGGTGCAGCTGCGGATCTGGCAGAAAGGTGCCGAGTACGTCGATCAGGTCCCTTCATCGACCTCGAGGCACTAAGGGCGGCAGCGGCATTGCCGGTCTCGAGGTTCGCGTCCCTGACCGGCATCCCGGAGCGGACGTATCGTCGCCGGCTCGCACGGCTGCGTGGCGGTGTGCTGGTGAAGGGGCCGTGGCCGGCGCCGAAGGTGGACGCGGTCGAGGTGCTGGCTGCGAAATGCGCCGCTGATTGGCCGGCCTGGGGGCATCGCAAGATCGCCGCGATGATGCGCGCCGACGGGCACGCGGTGTCGATTTCGACCGTGCAACGTGCCTTGCGCCGGCGTGGGCTGCTGCTGCCCCGTGGGTATCGGGCGGATCGCAAGTCGTGGGCGGTGCTGCGCCGGAAGGTGTTCCGGGACCCGCCGACCGAGCGTGATCGGGTCTGGCAGACCGATTTCTCCGAGTTCGAGACCACTGGCGGTGGGATCTGGCGGATCTGCGCGGTGATCGACTACGCGACCAATTATTGCCTGGCTCGCCGGTGAGGACCCGCTGCTGCGCCATGTCCGCACTCGGGTCAAGAGCCCGCAGAGCAACGGAGTCGTCGAACGGTTCTTCGGCACCCTGAAACACGAACACCTCTACCGCGGTGAGATCGGAGACGGTGACGCGCTCTCGGTCGAGGTCCACTGGTTCCGGCAGATCTATAACACCATCCGCCCGCACCAGGCCCTCGGCGACCGCACACTCCGCAACGCCTACCAACCCTGTGACCTCTC
>DASYLM010000266.1:0-1822 GCA_036009565.1 Pseudonocardia sp.
TGTCCATGAGGCTACGCGAGCGCGGCCGCCCGACGAACGGCTCGAGGATTGGGCCGGCCGCGCGTGAGACGGCCGAGGGCTGGTCCGGCCGCGCGTGAGCCGGCCGCGCGTGCGCCGTCGCCAACGCCGAGCTGAACGCCAACGCTGGTCCACCGCGCCAGATCCCACGCCGTGCGCACCGCGGACGTGACCCGGCACCCCGCGATCTCGACCACCTCGCCCGCGCCGACACTGCCGTAGCGCACAAACAGCCCTCGGTGACGCCGGTACGTCCGCGTCATCAGGACCTCGGCAGGGGCGCTCGGCGGGGCGCAGCCCGCCCCCGGCAACAGCGCCGCCGAGTACCCGGCCAAGAGCCCGCCCCGGTCCCGGACCAGCAGGTACGTGGCAGCCGACCGCAACGCAAGGTCATCTGGGAGTCCGGTCGGCGCGTACACGTCCGGGAACTGCCGGCGGCACCTCGGCCCGGCGAGCTCGTTCCGGGTCACCAGCCCGAGTGTGATCACACCAGCGTGGCGTTCAACTCGGCGAACACACCACCCCGGAACGCCGAACGGCCCCGGGCCCGGGATCCGAGCCGGGGCCGTTCGCCGCGGGACAGGGCAGCTCAGGCCCAGAGCTGACCGTCCAGATCGGCGGCGCTCTCCTCCAGGTCACCGGCGTAGGCACCGGTGGACAGGTACTTCCAGCCGGCGTCGGCCACGATCAGCACGATGTCGGCCGGTTCCGCTCCCCCGGCGGCCTTCTCCGCCACCGCGAGCGCGGCGTGCAGCACCCCGCCGGTGGAGATACCGGCGAAGATGCCCTCCTGCTCGACCAGCTCACGGGTCCGGCGCAATGCATCGAAGCTGCCCACCGAGTAGCGCGCGGTCAGCACCTCCGGGTCGTACAGCTCCGGCACGAACCCCTCGTCCAGGTTGCGCAGCCCGTAGACCAGCTCCCCGTAGCGCGGCTCGGCCGCCACGATCTGTACGTCCGGTTTCTGCTCGCGCAGGTACCGCCCGGTGCCCACCAGCGTGCCGGTAGTACCGAGGCCGGCCACGAAATGCGTGATCGTCGGCAGGTCGCGCAGGATCTCCGGACCGGTGGTGCGGTAGTGCGCGCGGGCGTTCTCCGGGTTGCCGTACTGGTAGAGCATCACCCAGTCCGGGTTCTCCGCCGCCAGCTTCTTGGCCATCGCGACCGCCTGGTTGGAGCCACCGGCCGCCGGCGAGGAGATGATCTTCGCGCCGTACATCAGGAGCAGCTGGCGGCGCTCCTCGGAGGTGTTCTCCGGCATCACGCAGATCAGCTTGTAACCCTTGAGCTTGGCCGCCATGGCCAGAGAGATCCCGGTGTTGCCCGAGGTCGGCTCGAGCACCGTGCAGCCGGGCTTGAGCCGGCCGTCCGCCTCGGCCGCCTCGATCATGGCCAGCGCCGGCCGGTCCTTGATCGAGCCCGTCGGGTTGCGGTCCTCCAGCTTGGCCCACAGCCGCACGTGCGATGCCGGCGAGAACGAGGGCAGCCCGACCAGCGGGGTGTTCCCGACAGCCTGCAGCAGTGAGTCGTAGCGAGCCATCAGCTTCTGGCCTCCCTGGGGTTTAGACCCCGCCGGCGACCGCCGGCAGGATGGTCAGGGAGTCGCCGTCTGCGACGGGGGCCTCGAGCCCACCGGCGAACCGCACGTCCTCGTCGTTGACGTAGATGTTCACGAACCGGTGCAGCGAACCGTCCTTGATCAGGCGGGCCTTGATGCCGCCGTGCTTCGCGTCCAGGTCGGTGATGACCTCGGAGACGGTGCTACCCGACGCCTGGACGGACTTCTCCCCGCCGGTGTGGGTGC
>DASYLM010000267.1:0-3402 GCA_036009565.1 Pseudonocardia sp.
CAGGTAACAGAGCCAGACGTCGTAGCAGGGACCCACTCCCGGCGACAGTGCCGAGGCCGCCACCGCGTCACGGCGGAAGACACATCCGGTGACCGCCACCGACTGTCGCGCCGCCAGCTCGAAGAACGGCTGGTGATAGCCCTCGGCGAGCGCGGTCCGACCCCATCGCCGGGAGTTCCGCTCGGTCGCCACCTGGTTCACCCGACCGGCGGCGTCGATCAGGAAGTGGTCGGCGAAGCTGAGCACCGCATCCGGGCGGTGCCGCAGCGGCGGCACCAGCGCCGCGAGGAAGTTCGGTGCCCACCTGTCGTCGTCGTGCAGGACCGCGACATAGCGACCCCTGGCCTCCCCCAGCGCGGCCAGGAAGTTCGCCAGCATCCCGGTGCTCGGATCCTGCTCCAACCAGCGCACCCTCGGGTCCGGCACAGCCCGGGCGAGCTCCCGGGTGTGTTCCGGATTCCCGTTGTTCGAAACGAGCAGTTCGAGGTCGGTGAACTCGCCGGCGAGCACACTCGCGACCGACTCCGCCAACCAGGCCGGTCGATTGTGAGTCGGGAGCAGCACACTCACCAACGGTTCTCCCACGCCGAGCACATTACTATCTCTGGCAACGTCGAAAGCGTCAGCGCAGCGCAGTCCCGAAAGGTCGTAAACCTTTACGATGCGGTCCTTCGCCGGATACCTATAATCTCTGGGAGCCCGACGAACGGGCTAACTGGCGCATACTTCTATTCGCCCATTGTTTCAGCAGCCATGCCGCTGACCTGCACACTGTTGGCCAAGGCGGTGCTCCGGGATCGGCACCGAAGTTGTGCGCCCCGAGTTGCCCGAACCTTGCCTTGCTATTGCGATCCGGTTAATCACCTGCCCGGCAGTCGGCGCCGCCACTCGCAGGTCATTCGGGTGCGGGGATGTTCCGCGTGGTGTGCGTGAAAAGGCAACCCGTACCCGGCGCCGCCACCTGACAGCTACCTACGTCCGCACCGGGACACCGGCCGGGCGCAGGTAGTCCGCCCAGGCCCGCTCGCACCGGTCCCGACCGGCCGCCGCGGCGTGGGCCAACCGGTCGGCCTGGCCGGCCACCGCGTCCACCCCGGCCACCCAGTCCGCCGCGTCCTCCCCCGCCACCAGGCCGGGCCACCCGGGGCCGAGCAGCTCAGCCAGGAACGGGTGCTCGGGCCCGACCACCGGGACGCCCAGCTCGACCGCCCGGACGGCGATGCCGCTCTGGTAGAAGTGCGAGTACGGGATCAGTACCGCCGCGCTCTGCCCCATCCGCTGGTCCAGCTCGGCCTCGGTCAGGAAGCGGTCGATGACCTCCCAGCCGGGCACCGCCGGCCAGCCCCGGCCGGCGATCACCGCTCGGTAGCCGTGGCGACGCAGCTGTGGGCCGAGTGCGACCAGCAGCTCCACGTTGCGCGCCGGCTTGTACTGACCGCAGACCAGCACGGTGCCCCGCCCCGGCGCACCCGGTTGCGTCCGGGGCCTGGCCCGCAGCAGCGGGTGCGGCAACAGCTCGGGCGATTCCCACCCGTTGGCCCGCAGGGTGTCCGCCGCGGTCTCCGAGTGCGCCACCACCCGCAGGTGCGAGGCGCGCGCCGCCCGGCCGCCCAGCGAGGCGGCGACCGGGCCCATGCCGAGCTGGCGGCGCAGCGGGCTCGGGTCGTGGATGACGATCGACACCCTGCCGGCACGCCAGGACGGCAACCAGAGCGCGGGCTCGAGCAACCCGTAGGTCGGCCAGAGCACGATCAGGTGCCCACCACGGCCGGCGCGGCGGTGGGCCGCCAGCTCGGTGGCGGCCGCCCTGACCCGCTGCCACTTCGAGGCTCCGGACACCTCGATGGACGGCGCGCCGGCGGAGCGCGCCGGCACCCCGGCGGCCGACAGCACATCGAGCAGCGCCCCTTCGTAGTGTTTCAGTGCCTCCGGCAGTGGGTTGTACAACCACACGGGTCCCGGCAGGTGTGCACTCATCGCTTCGGTTCTCCCCATCCCCGGCTCACGCGCTCGTCGCGAGGTTCTCGGTCCGATCTGGGCTCTGCCGACGGTGTGGATCAATGGCGCTCACGTCGACCCAGCGCCCGCCGGCGCTCTCGATGCCCGGTAAGGCGGCGCGGACCTCGGCCATCAGCTCGGGCACGAACACCAGCACCAGGTCCGGCGCCTGTTCGACCAGCTCAGCGGGCGCGAGGATCGGTATCCGGGTGCCCGGTACCCGGCAGCCATGCTTGGCCGCGGCGGCATCGGCCACCCCGAGCAACAGCCGTTCGTCGAGGCCCGCCAGGTTCAGCAGGGCGACCGCGCGGGACGCCGCGCCGTAGCCGAACACCCGGCGCCCCTGAGCACAGTGGCCGGCCACGAACTCGCTGAGCTGTCCGGCCGCCCGGGCCGCCGCACCCTGCAGCCCGCGCAGCACGGCGGCGTCCCGCACGCCGGCTGCCAGCTCGTCGGCCAGCAACGCAGCCACCCCGGGCCGGCCGCCGCGGTGCCCGAGGTCCGGGTCGGCGGAGGCCACCAGGCACACGGTGCCGCCGTAGAGCGGGAACCGCCGAGCCCCGACCACGGTCAGTCCGAGCTGGCCGAGCATGCCGCTCAGCGCCGGCGTCGAGTAGTAGCCGAAATGCGCGTGGCGCAGCGCGTTCCACTGGGCGCCGGCCAGGATGGCGGCCAGCGAGTGGAACTGCAGCACCAGCCGCCCGCCCGGGCGCAGCCGGTCCACCCGCCGCCGCAGCGCCGCCCGCTGGTCCGGCGCATGCATCAACCCGAAGCTGCCGTCCAGCACCACGTCGGCGAGCTCATCGGTGCGGGCCGCCCGGAGGCCGTGCGCACCGAGCAGGTCGAGCCAGCTCCCGCCATGGGAACCGGGGAACTCGGCCACCCGCCCGGACGGCGGCAGGAGACCCGTTGCGACCAGCCAGTCGACCGCGTCGGCCCGTTGCTCGCCCAAGGCCGCCGGCTCGACACCGCGCGGGCTCTCCGGGACATGGTGGGAGTCCGCCAGCTGCGCCAGGTGACAATCCGCGCACCACCACATGCGCAGCGGGAACGACGGGTCGGGTCCGGGCCGGGACAGCGGCGGGAAGTACTCCGACGGCGGCTGGTGGCCCAGGTCGAGTACCAGCTCGCCTGCGGTCGAGCCGCAGAACCGGCAGCGGGGGGCGGTCAACACGGCGGGCTGCCCGGATCGGCTCGACGGCCCGGCACCGGCGCTGCCAGGATGGCCCGGTGCAGGCTCATCAGGCGTCGCTGGTGGGAGTGCTCGTGTTCCGGCCGACGCCGCACCACGACGATCGCGGGCTCTTCACCCGGACGTTCGACCTGGCCGCGGCCGGCGAGCACGGCCTGCCCGAGTTCATCCAGGACAGTCAGTCGCGGTCGCGGCGGGGCACCGTCCGGGGA
>DASYLM010000268.1:0-1940 GCA_036009565.1 Pseudonocardia sp.
TGGGTACCTGCCACTGCCAGTCGCCGGTGCCGTCGGACCGCAGTACCGCGCCGGCGCCCACCGCTGTCGCGAGCGCACCGGCCGCCTCGGCGAGCGCGGCGGCGCCCGGTGCAGTGATCAGCTCGCGCAACACGGGCCGCAGCGCGTGCACGGCGGCGAGGTCGGCGGCGCTCGGGGTGCGGCCGCCGGCGAGCGCGTCGGGCCGTACCCGGTGCTCGACGAGCCAGCTGTGCAGCGAGGCGGCGTCGGTGAGCTGGTCGCCGCCGCTCTGGACCTCCGGTGCGGTGTTGACCAGTGCGGTGGCCACTGCCGCGCCGAGCTGGTAATCGTTCAACAGAACTTGCAAGCCTTACACCTCGCTCGTACCGTCATGGCTTCAAAGCAGTTTTACACCTGTCGACGAGGAGGTGGTGGCATGGCCGAGCGCGGCTCGCCGACCGGTACTCCGACCGGTACTCCGACCGGTACGGACAACCCGACCCGCTACCGGGCCCGACGTTGGCTGCCGATGCTCGGAATTCTGGTGGTGGCACTGAACCTGCGGGCCGCGCTGGCCGGCTATCCACCGCTGCTGTCCACGGTCCGCGAAGAGCTGCACCTGACGGCGGGGGAGGCCGGTCTGGTGCAGGCCGGTGCGGTGCTGGCGATGGCCGCCGGTTCGTTCGCCGGAGCGCGGATCGCGGCCGTGGTCGGCTCCGAGCGGGCACTCGGCGCGGCGGTCGGGCTGGTCGGACTGGGTTGCCTGCTGCGCGGCATCCCGGTGGCGGCGGCGCTGGTCGGCGGCACCGCGCTGCTCGGATTGGGCATCGGCACCGCGGGGGTGTTCCTCGCCGGGGTGGCTCGGTCCCGCTTCGCGCGACACGCCGGCGCACTGACCGGCGGCTACGTGGTGGCCATGATGATCGGGTCGACGGTGGCCAGCGCGGTCGCCGTGCCGGTGGCCACGCTGCTCGGTGGCTGGTCGCTGTCGCTTGCGGTCTGGGCGGTGCCGGCCCTGCTCGCGACGGCGGTGTGGGCGGCCGCCCGCCCGGCGCCGGAGCCCTCAGCGGTGGAGCCCTCAGCAGCGGAGCCTCCAGTGCCGGTGCCTACACCGGCGGAGCCCGCTGAGCTGGCTCGGCCGAAGCGCGGGACCACCCGGTGGACCCGGCTGGCCAGGCTGGGCGCTTGCTACCAGTCCGGAACCTCGGTGATCGTCTACGGCTGGCTGACCTGGCTGGCCCCGTACTACCAGAGCCTGGGTTGGGCGCCCGGTTCCGCCGGTCTGCTGCTGGCGGTGTGGAGCGTGGCCCAGGTGCCGGCCGCGCTGATCGTCCCGGCGCTGGCCGAGCGCCGCCGGCGTTGGCGGTTCTGGGCGTCGCTGGCACTCGGCTGCGCGGCGGCCGGGACCGTGGGCGTGCTGTTGGTCCCGCTGCCGCCGGTGCTGGGCCCGTGGCTGTGGGTGGTGCTGATCGGGTTCGGCTCCGGCGCGGGCTTCCCGCTCGGTCTGGCGGTGATCGCCTGGCGCACGCCGGACGGCGCGGCGAGCGCGGCCACCAGCGGGCTGGCTATGGGCGTGGGTTACACGGTCGCCGGCCTCGGACCGCTCGTGATGGGGCTGCTGATCGACGCCACCAGTGGCTACCCGCCGGCTATCTGCGTGCTGTTGGTCGGGGCCGCCGCGCAGGGCTGGGCGATCAGCAGGATCGGTGACCGGTGCAGGATCGGTGACCGGTGGAGGACCGGTGACCGGTGCCGGACCGGTGACCGGTGCCGGACGGGCAACCGGAGCTGACCGTCGACCGGAGCTGAGCGCCGGTCCGGCCCCGCCCGCGCGATCGGTGTTAACCGGTCGCCAATCCCCTCGAAACACCGGCGTGGATTGATACTGCTGGGAATTCGTTACCGCGGCGGCACCGGTCCGCGGCGACCGAATCGGGGGGCTCAACTGTGTCGACTCCGCA
>DASYLM010000269.1:0-15491 GCA_036009565.1 Pseudonocardia sp.
GGTTATCCGCGTTCAGGCTGGCACGAACGAGTATGAGATCCACGTTGCTGGTTCGCACGGAGATGGCGATGCGATCCTCATACGACGTGCCTAGCGCCATACCCTGATATGTGGTCATGTTGGTGTTCCTGCAGGTAAGCCAGGGGCCCAGATTTCAAATAAGTGGCTTGTTGGCTGTCTTGGTGGCTGTCCTGGCTACCGGGTGAAGGTTGGACACGTCCACAATCGTGACGTTTGGAGTTAACTCGCGAATCGTCGATTCTGGACCCAGATGGTCGCCTTTATAGCGCTTGGCGCAGGATTAACCTACGTGCCGTGGGAAGAGCGAACAATGCACTCGTGGCTAGCAGCCATGAATTCAAGCGGCGCGGCGCCGGTCACCGGGTGGCTCCCGCCGGGCCCCGGAAACGGTGTCGCGCCACCGCTTCCCTCATCCGAGTGGGTCGGGCAGCACGAGGTCGAGCTCGTTCTCGGTATCGCCGCGCTCGATCGGCAGCCCGGCCCGGCGCAGTACGCGCAGCAGTCCGGCCAGGTCCGTCGGCTCGGCCCTCGAGGTGGCCAACAACCGCGCCAGCCGCCCCTTGGACGCCTTGTTGTGGTGGCTGACCACGGTGCGGGAGCCGTCGGCGCGTTCGGTGAGCACCCGCACGGTGACCGCGCCCGGCACCCGGCCGAGCGCGGCGTAGGAGCCGGAGCGCAGGTCCACGACCAGTCCTTCGAGGCCGGCCAGTACGGGGTCCAGGGTCGGTCGCCAGAAGGCGGCGAGGGTGCCGCGCCCGGGCAGCGCCGACCCGGCGGAGAGCCGGTACGCCGGAACCGGGTCGCCGGCCCGGAGCAGGCCGAACAGCGCGGAGCCGACCGCCAGCCGCTCGGTGGCCCTGGCCGCGCCGGCGCCGCGCAGTGAACCGGCGTCCAGCGCGTCGTAGAGCACCCCGGTGTAGCGGCGCAGCGCCGGGCTGGTCGGCGTCGACCAGAGCGCCGCGTTGCGGGCGACCTCGCCGTCCTGGCGGCGCGAGATGCCCAGTGCGGCACGGCTGGCGGCGGGGTCGGCGGCCAGTGCGACCAGGTCGTCGATCAGTTCCTTGCGGGCCGGGTTGAGCTCGGCGAAGGACAGCTGGTCCAGCTCGAGTGGTGGCCCGTCACCGCCGTCGGACTTGGTCTCCGAGGGGGGCAGCAGGATCAGCACGAGTCGCAGGCTAGCCGACCGTTCGGTGCCACTCCGAGGCCCGGTGCGACCACCGTTATTCAGTTAAGCCTGCTGCGAGTAGCGGTCGTCGGGGCCGGTCCGGCCGACCAACCCGACGTGGACGGGCTGGCGCCGCCCGAGCTGGCGGACCCGGCGGCGATCGAGGAGCTACTGGTCGAGTACACCACCTGGGACGGCTGGCCGAAGCTGGACAAGATCGAGCGTCAGCTGGGCGAGGAACCGGGCCGGGAGCGGCTCGAGGTGGTGCCCCGCGGGGGAAATGGTGGAGCTCTCCCGGTCCTGAGCAGGGGTTGGGGGCGGTGCCCCGGGGCCGCGCCGCCCGCGGAGGGTCATGCCGGTGACGGTAACCGGGGCGACCGACGAAACCGGTCCTCAGTACGCTCCAGACGTGTTTACCAGGATGTCCTCGCTGTTCCTGCGCACTCTGCGCGACGATCCCGCCGATGCCGAGGTGCCGAGCCACCGGCTGCTGGTGCGGGCCGGCTACGTCCGGCGGATAGCACCGGGGGTCTACTCCTGGCTGCCGCTCGGGCTGCGGGTGCTGCGCAACATCGAGCGGGTGGTGCGCGAGGAGATGGATGCCATCGGCGCGCAGGAGATCCACCTGCCCGCGCTGCTGCCCCGGGAGCCCTACGAGGCCACCGGGCGCTGGACCGAGTACGGGCCGAACATCTTCCGGCTCAAGGACCGCAAGGGCGGCGACTACCTGCTCGGTCCGACCCACGAGGAGCTCTTCACGCTGACCGTGAAGGGCGAGTACAGCTCGTACCGGGACTACCCGGTGATCCTCTACCAGATCCAGAACAAGTACCGCGACGAGGAACGCCCGCGCGCCGGCATCCTGCGCGGCCGGGAGTTCCTGATGAAGGACTCCTACTCGTTCGACCTGACCGACGAGGGCCTCGCCGAGTCCTACCGGCGCCACCGCGAGGCCTACATCGCGCTGTTCGACCGCCTCGAGCTCAAGTACGTCATCGTCTCGGCGATGTCCGGCGCGATGGGCGGCTCGGCGTCGGAGGAGTTCCTGGCCGAGGCGGAGACCGGCGAGGACACCTACGTGCGCAGCACCGAGTCCGGCTATGCGGCGAACGTGGAGGCGGTGCACACCCCGGCGCCCCCGGCCCAGCCGGTCGAGGACAAGCCGGCCGCCTCGGTCCACCACACGCCGGACACCCCGACCATCGAGACGCTGGTCGACTTCTTCAACCGCGCCGGGCTCGGGCGCACCTTCACCGCGGCGGACACCCTGAAGAACGTCATGGTGAAGACCAGGGCGCCGGGCTCGACCGAGTGGAAGCTGCTCGGGGTCGGCGTGCCCGGCGACCGGGAGGTCGACATGAAGCGGCTCGAGGCGGCGGTGCACCCGGACGAGGTCGCGCTGCTCGACGAGGCCGACTTCGCCGCGAACAGCTTCCTGCCCAAGGGGTACATCGGCCCGGTGGGGCTGGCCGCGAACGGGGTGCGCTTCCTGGTCGATCCCCGGGTGGTACCCGGCACCGCCTGGCTGACCGGCGCGGACAAGCCGGACCACCACGTCGTCGACCTGGTGTGCGGGCGGGACTTCACCCCGGACGGCACCATCGAGGCCGCCGAGGTCCGTCCCGGCGACCCCTCGCCGGACGGCCAGGGAACGCTGGTCGCCGCGCGCGGGATCGAGATCGGGCACATCTTCCAGCTCGGGCGCAAGTTCGCCGACGCGTTCGGCCTTGACGCGCTCGGGCCGGACAGCAAGCCCATCCGGATCACCATGGGCTCCTACGGCGTCGGGGTGTCCCGGCTGGTCGCGGCGATCGCCGAGCAGTCGCACGACGGCTCGGGGCTGATCTGGCCGCGCGAGGTGGCGCCGGCCGACGTACACGTGGTGATCGCCGGCAAGTCCGAGGAGATCCGCGCCGGCGGCGAGAAGCTGGCCGGCGAGCTGGACGCCGCCGGGCTGCGGGTCCTGCTGGACGACCGCACCGCCTCACCGGGGGTGAAGTTCGCCGACGCCGAGCTGATCGGGGTGCCGACCATCGTGGTGGTCGGGCGCGGGCTGGCCAACGGCGTGGTGGAGGTCAAGGACCGCCGCACCGGCGAGCGGGCCGACGTGCCGGTCGACGGCGCCGTGGCCCACCTGGCGGAGTTGGTGCGAGCCCGGTAGCGGAGGTGCGGTGGCGGCGGGTCAGCGGTCGGTGACCCGCACGCTGCTGAGGATCTCCGGCACCACCTGGGGGTCGACCGGCGCCGGTGTCGCGGGACCCCCGGCCGCGTCGTGCGCCACGACGAGCAGGAGCACGCCGGTGCCGCCCGCCGCACCCTTTCTCGCGGTGGGCAGCGCCACCACGGTCAGCCGGCCGGTGAGGTCGGGACAGTCCGCCGCTGCCGCCGGGCGCACCGTGACCAGCGACGTCGAACCGGTCAGGTTGCCGACGCTGAGCGGGGCCGGCGCGGTGGCATTCGTGGTGGCGCCGGCGCCGTAGAAGCTGGTGGCGAACAGCGGGCCGAAGTCGCGCGCGGCATCCTCGGGGCGCGCGTCGACACCGTCGCGGCGAACCAGGAACGTGCTGCCCACCGTGGCCCGGTAGCGCCCGTGCCCGCCGCAGACGTACCGGGCACCGGTGGCCACCCCGTCCAGCGCGACGCCCTCGACGGAGGTCTCCGGCCCGCCGGGGGTGAGCTTCCAGTCGGCCGGCACCAGGTAGCTGAGGTCCCTGGCCTTGACCGCCAGCCCGTCCTGCCGTACCCCGAGCCGGTGCGTCAGCAGGGCGGTGCCCGCGATGCCGAGCGCGCCGAGGGCGACGATCGCCACCGCCGCGACCACCCACCACCGCCGGCTCTGGCCCAGCCAGCCATCTCGGGCCCCCTCCAGGCCGGCGATCGGCGGCAGGATCGGTGCCGGGTAGTGCCTCGGTCCGAGGCCGGCCGGTGGCTCGGTGACCCGCTGGTTCGGCGAGTAGAGCGCGGCCGGGTCGCGCCGCCCGGGCCGGCTGCCCCAGACGGCGTTGGCCGGTGTGCCGGGGCCGGCGGGCGCTGGTGGGCCCGTGGGTGCGGTGGGGCCGGTGGGTGCGGTGGGGCCGGTGGGTGCGTTCGGGATGCCAGGTCGGGGGACGCCGGGCGGGCTGAGGATGCAGGGTGTGCTGAAGGTGCCGGGCGGGGTGATGGTGCTCAGTCGGGCCGCGCCGGTGCCTCGGCGGGTCGGGTCCGCCGGCGACCTGGGACGGCGGACCGGCGACGTGGGAACCGGCCGGTTCGACCGTGGCCGCACCGCATCCCCGGGGCCGCCGGCGCCGAGTTCCGGCCCGCTGAACGGGTTGATACCACCGCCCCAGCGCGCCGCGTCGGGGTCGGCGCTCCGGCGCGGTTCGAGTTCGTCGGACCAGGTCACGACCGCACGGTAGCGGGGCGCCCGGCGCCGCCGGGGCGGTTTCGCCGAACTAAGCCCTACCGGGACGGACTCCCCGACGGACCGTCGCCGGACGCGGCGCGGTGTCGGGACGGACTCCTCAGCCCGGCAGGAAGGACAGCCGGACCGTGCGCACCGGGTTGTCCACGTTGGTGTCCACCAGGCACAGCGACTGCCAGGTGCCCCAGGCCGGGCGGCCCGCCAGCACCGGCACGCTCATCGACGGCGCGATAACGGCGGGCAGCACGTGGTCCCGGCCGTGCCCCGGGCTGCCGTGCCGGTGGGTCCACCGGTCGTCGGCCGGCAGCAGCGAGCGCAGCGCGGTCAGCAGGTCGCGGTCACTGCCCGCGCCGGTCTCGATGACCGCCAGCCCGGCCGTGGCGTGCGGCACCCACGCGTGCAGCAGGCCGTCCTCGTCCGCGTGCGGGCGCAGGAACGCCGCCACCTCGTCGGTGAGGTCCACCACGGCCTCGTCCCGGCCGGTCCGGATCTGGATCTCCTCGCTGTGCACGGTCCCGACGCTACGCCGCGCCGGACCGCGCGTTGTAGCGTCCCTCGGCATGCGTGCGGCGTTCGGTCAGCAGTTCGACATGCCCGACGGCTACCTGAACACGGCGAGCATCGGGATGCCGCCGGTCGCGGCCGCCGAGGCGGTGGTGGAAGCCGTGCGGGACTGGCGGGCGGGCTCCGGGCGGGCCACCGACTTCGACGAGCCGGTCGCGGTCGCCAGGGCGGCGTTCGCCCAGCTGATCGGCGTCCGGGCGGACCGGGTGGCGATCGGCTCCTCGGTCTCCGCGCTGGTCGGCCTGATCGCGGCGAGCCTGCCCGACGGCGCCCGCGTGCTGGTCGCCAGGGGTGAGTTCAGCAGCGTCACGCTCCCGTTCACGGTCCGGGCCGACCGGGGCGTCACGGTCACCGAGGCGGACCTGGCGGAGTTGCCGGCGAAGGTCGGCGAGGCGGACCTGGTGGCGGTCAGCGTGGTGCAGTCGGCGGACGGTGCGCTGCTGGACCTGGCCGCGCTGCGCGCCGGGGCGGCCCGGGCCGGGACCAGGGTGCTGCTGGACGTCACCCAGGCCGTCGGCTGGTTGCCGCTGTCGCTGGACTGGGCGGACGCGGTGGTAGCCGCCGGATACAAGTGGCTGCTCTGCCCCCGCGGGGTGGCCTGGCTGGCGGTGTCGGACGCGCTGCGGGACAGCGTCGTGCCGCACAGCGCCAACTGGTACGCCGGTGCGGACCGCTGGAACAGCATCTACGGCACCGCGCCCGCGCTGGCCGCCGACGCACGGCGCCTGGACACCTCGCCGGCCTGGCTGTGCCACGTCGGCGCGGCGGCCGCGCTGCCCTGGCTGGCCTCGCTGGACCGGGAGGCGGTGCGGGCGCACTGCGTGGCGCTGGCCAACCGGCTGCGGGTGGAGCTGGGCGGTGTACCGGCGGAGTCGGCGATCACCGTGGTGCACCGGCCCGGCGCCGCCGAACGGCTCGGGGACGCCGGCGTGGTGGTCAGCACCCGCAACGGCGTCGCCCGGCTGGCATTCCACCTGTACAACACCGAGGCCGACGTGCACCGCGCGCTGGCGGCGCTGGCCCGCTGAGCCGAGCTGCACCGCGCCCGCCGAGCCGACGCCGCGGTTCAGTCCCGGCCGGGAAACGCCGGTACCACCGGCTTGCTGCCCAGTTGCTCCGACCAGCGGGCGCCCCGGACGGCGGCGTCGGTGAGCCCGTCCAGTGCCATCCGGCGCAGCCCGGAGTCGTCGCAGCGCTCCAGTACCGAGCGCCAGGCCGCCGCCGCGTCCGACTCGGCGCTCACCACCAGCCGCATCGCCGAGTTCTGGTCGGTGACCGGTGCCGGAGTGCGGTAGGCGGCCTCGGCCGGTACCGCACGAACGCCGCTGTCGGCGAGCAGCCGGATCGTGGCGTCGCGGCGCACGCGGTGCGCGGTGAGGTCCTCCCTGGCGTGCTTGTCCAGGGTCTCCGGGAGGAACGCCTCGATCAGGCTGTAGCACCAGACCGCCGCGTACTCGGTGCCCAGCGCGGTCTGCACGGCCGCCGTGGTGACCGGGTCCGCCGCCGGCTGGCCCACCTTGGGCTGGCTCGGCGGCTCGGAGTACGAGCCGGCCGGGGCGGGCGCGGCGGGCTCGACGGCCGGGGTGCTGGAGGCGTCCGCCGAGTCGGTCGGGCTGGCCGGGCTGGACGCCTCGACCGAGTCGGACGGGGCCGCCGAATCCGACGGCCGGGCCGAACGCGACGACCGGGGTGAGCCCGCCGAACCCGCACCGGGCCGGGGGGACGGGGACGGCGTCGGCGTGGCGCTGGGGCTCACTGGAGCACCGCCTCGTAGGCCGTGCAGCACGCCGCGATCGAACCGGCGAGGGCGGCGCGCTGGCGGGGCAGCGTGAGTACCCGCAGGCCGGCCTGCCGGGCGGAGTCGTTCAGTGCCGTCCGTACCCGCTGCAGCGCACTGTCCACGTCGGTCTCGCCCGGCGGGGTCGGATCGGTCGAGTGGGGCGCCGACGTCGGGCTGGTGTCGCCAAGCTCCACGCCGAGTGCCACCGCGTGCTGCCGGCGGGCGTCGGCCACCGGCCCGAGCCGGGTCGACAGGGCCGCGCCGAGGGGCCCGAAGTTGAGAATCGAGTCGATCAGGTCGGCGTCCGCCCTGGCCCGGGTGGCGAGCGCCGCCAGCGGATCCGCCTCCTCGGCGCCGCAACCGGCCAGCAGCCCGGCCACCGGGACCGCCGCCGCGGCAGCCACCAGTCCGAGCAGAATCGGCCGTCGTGGCAGTCGACGGATTACCCGATAACGGGTCGGGAGGGCACACTCGGGACTGACCACGCCGGATGATCCTGCCAGGCCGGTCGGACTAGGTCGGCGCGATACCCTGAGCGGCCGGTGCGGAAACGCTGACTTCGCAGGCAGAGCCGCCGTCGGCAACGACCACGCCGCCGGCACCGAGATCGAGACCGAGGAGTGGACCGAATGCCCCGACCCGAGCAGGACCAGCTGAACGCGGAGCTGCGTCCGACGGTGGAGCAGGCGGTGGCGTCCGTTGGCTTCGATCTTGAAGAGATCGACATCCGGCCTGCTGGCCGGCGCCGCCTCGTCCGTGTGGTGGTCGACGCCGACTCCGGCGTCGGCCTCGACGACATCGCGATGGTGAGCCGTCGGGTGGCGGCCGAGCTGGACGAGCACGACGAGGTACTCGGCGGGCCGTACACACTGGAGGTCACCTCGCCCGGGGTGGACCGGCCGTTGACCGCGCCCCGGCACTGGCGGCGCGCGCGGCTGCGCCAGGTCGAGGTGACGCCCAAGGTCGGCGAGATGATCACCGGTCGGGTCGGCGACGCCGGTGAGGACACGGTTGCGCTGCTGGTCAAGGGGAAACTGCGCGAGGTGCGCTACGCCGATGTGCAGCGCGCCGTCGTGGTGGTGGAGTTCCGGCATCCACCGGAGGAAGAGCTACGGGCGCTGGGCGGCAGAGAGTCCGCGAAACCGGCACCGAGTGATCGTCATGACGTTGGGGAAATAGCGGAGGAACACAAGTGAACGTCGACATCGCCGCCTTGCGGGCGATCGAGCGCGACAAGGACATCCCCTTCGACACGGTGATCGAGGCCATCGAGACAGCACTGCTGACGGCCTATCGGCACACGGAGGGCCACCAGGCACAGGCCCGCATCGACATCGACCGCAAGTCGGGACTGGTGCGGGTGCTGGCCCAGGAGCGAGCCGACGACGGGCAGCTCGAGCGGGAGTGGGACGACACCCCCGAGGGGTTCGGCCGGATCGCCGCGACCACCGCGCGGCAGGTCATCCTGCAGCGGCTGCGCGACGCCGAGCACGAGCGCACCTACGGCGAGTTCTCCGCGAAGGAGGGCGAGATCGTCGCCGGGGTGGTGCAGCGCGACGTGCGGGCCAACGCCCGCGGTGTGATCGTGGTGCAGCTGGGCGGCACCGAAGGAGTGATCCCGTCGGCCGAGCAGGTGCCGGGCGAGCGGTACGAGCACGGCGAGCGGATCCGCTGCTACGTGGTCGGGGTGTCCCGGGGCGGCCGGGGTACCCAGATCACCCTGTCCCGGACGCACCCCAACCTGGTCCGCCGGCTGTTCGCGCTGGAGGTACCCGAGCTGGTGGACGGTTCGGTGGAGATCTGCGCGGTGGCCAGGGAGGCCGGGCACCGGTCGAAGATCGCGGTCCGGGCCATGGTGCCCTCGGTCAACGCCAAGGGAGCCTGCATCGGCCCGATGGGCCAGCGGGTGCGCAACGTGATGAGCGAGCTGGCCGGCGAGAAGATCGACATCATCGACTGGTCGGACGAGCCGGCGGACTTCGTCGGGAATGCGCTGTCGCCGGCGAAGGTCATCTCGGTGACGGTGCTGGACCCCCGGACGAAGACGGCCCGGGTGGTGGTGCCGGACTTCCAGCTGTCCCTGGCCATCGGCAAGGAGGGGCAGAACGCCCGGCTGGCCGCCCGGCTCACCGGCTGGCGCATCGATATCCGCAGCGACGCCGACCCGCGACCCCTGGTGGACGCGCCCGCGCCAGCCGACTCGTCGGCCGGGCAACCGGGCGATTCGTCAGGGTGAGGCCGGGTGGGCGCGGCGAGGTGAGCGCGCCGGGGCGGCCGGGCCCGACCCGGGTTGCCGGCGGTGACCCTGGATCGGGCTCTGACCGTGACTTTGACCAAGGCATGGACCGAGGAATGGCGGTCGAGCGGGGACGCGCTACACTTCTCATGGCCTCCAGCCGCGATCCAGTTCCCGCGAGCATGTCCGCGGACCGCACCTCACGTGCGGCTCCGGAACGGACGTGTGTCGGGTGCAGGTCACGGTCCCGGGTCAGTGGGTTGTTGCGTGTCGTCACGGTTGCCGGGGTGTTGACCCCGGACCCGAGGCGGCGGTTTCCCGGTCGAGGTGCTTGGTTGCACCCTGATCTGGAGTGCCTGCGCCGCGCGGAGCGGCGGGGAGCGTTCCCGAGGGCGTTACGCGTCCCCGGTCCGCTCGCTGTCGAGGCCGTCCGGCACTACCTTCAATCTGAACCGAAGTGCGAGACCGTCTCGCACCTGGATCACGAGAGTCAGGTCGACCCGTCATGAGCCAGCTGTGAAGATCGCACCATGAGTGTGCTGCGACAGTAGGACGAGGTCGAGCGGGCACGATGCCGCCGGCCTCCGAGCAAGAGGAGAGCAGTGGCAGGCAAGGCCCGCGTGCACGAGCTCGCGAAAGAGCTCGGCGTCACCAGCAAGCAAGTACTGAGTAAGTTGCAAGATCTTGGGGAGTACGTGAAGTCGCCGTCCTCCACCGTGGAAGCTCCGGTTGCCCGCAAGCTGCGGGACTCGTTGTCCGGCGGTGCCGGTGCCGACGGCGGCAGGGGATCGGCCCGTGGCCGCCGCCCCGGCCAGGCTCGTCCCGGCCCCGGTGGTTCAGCGCCGGCGGCGGGTAGCCCCGCCACGCCGGCCGGTAGCCCCGCCACGCCGGCCGGCTCGGCTCCGCGGCCGCCGGCCCCGTCCGGACCGTCCGCCGCGCCGGGCCCTCGTCCCGGTCAGGGTCCAGGTCCGCGCCCCGGCGCGCCCCGGCCCGGTCCGGTTCCGGCCCGCCCGGCAGCGCCCGCGCCGGTCGCCGCCGAGTCGGCGCCCCCGGCCGCGCCGGTGGAGTCGGTTCGACCGGCCTCACCACCCCCCGCTCGGCCCTCGACGCCGCCACCGGCGGCTCCGTCGGCCCCGGCTCAGCCGGCGGCGGCTCAGCCGTCGCCCGGCGCGGACCGTCCGGCTCCGCCCGAGCAGCAGCAACCGGCCGCCGCGAGCGCCGGCGACACCGCTGTGGTGCCGCCGCGCCGTACCGGGCCGAAGCCCGGCCCGAGGACCCCTCGGATCGGCAACAACCCGTTCGGAGTGGGCTCCGGCTCACCCGCGCAGCGCCCGCCGTCGGCCCGTCCCGGGCCGCCCAGCCAGGGTGGGCCGCAGCAGACGCCGCCGCCGCCCCGTCCGGGCGGTACCAGCGGTCCCGGTAACCGGCCGGCCAGCGGGCCCAGGCCCGCCAGCCCGGCTGGTCCGGGCGGTCCTCGGCCCAACCCCGGCATGATGCCGCCCCGGCCGAACCCAGGAATGATGCCCGGCCGTCCGGCCGGTCCCGGTCGCGGCGGTCCCGGTGGCGGCCGTCCCGGTGGCCCCGGTGGGCGCCCGGGTGGTCCCGGCGGTGCTGGCGGCGGCGGTCGTCCCGGCGGCGGTGGCGGTGGCGGTGGTTTCCGTCCCGGTGGTGGCGCCGGCGGTGCCGGTGGCGGATTCCGTCCCGGTGGCGGCGGCGGTGCCGGTGGCGGCGCGCCCGCTGGCGGCGGCGGTTTCCGCGGCGGTCCCGGTGGCGGCGGTGGCCGTCCCGGTGGTGGCGGTCGCGGTCGCGGTGGCGCGGCCGGTGCGTTCGGTCGTCCCGGCGGACCGGCTCGTAAGGGCCGCAAGTCGAAGCGGCAGAAGCGCCAGGAGTACGACGCCATGCAGGCGCCCAGCGTCGGTGGCGTGCGGCTGCCGAAGGGCAAGGGCGAGGTCATCCGGTTGCCCCGGGGCGCGTCCCTGACCGACTTCGCGGACAAGATCGGCGCGAACCCGGCGTCGCTGGTCCAGGTGCTGTTCCACCTCGGTGAGATGGTCACGTCGACCCAGTCGGTGTCCGACGAGATCCTCGAGCTGCTCGGCGGCGAGATGAACTACCAGGTGCAGGTGGTCTCTCCCGAGGAGGAGGACCGCGAGCTCCTGGACAGCTTCTCGATCTCCTACGGCGAGGACGCCGGTGGCGAGGACGACCTGGTCGTACGGCCGCCGGTCGTCACCGTCATGGGTCACGTCGACCACGGCAAGACGCGCCTGCTGGACACCATCCGCAAGGCGAACGTCATGGAGGGCGAGGCCGGCGGCATCACCCAGCACATCGGTGCCTACCAGGTCATCACCGAGCTGGACGGCCACGAGCGCCCGATCACCTTCATCGACACCCCGGGCCACGAGGCGTTCACCGCCATGCGTGCCCGTGGTGCCCAGGTCACCGACATCGCGGTCATCGTGGTGGCGGCGGACGACGGCGTGATGCCGCAGACGGTGGAGGCGATCAACCACGCCCAGGCGGCCTCCGTGCCGATCGTGGTCGCGGTCAACAAGATCGACAAGGAGGGGGCCAACCCCGCCAAGGTCCGCCAGCAGCTCACCGAGTACGGGCTGGTCGCCGAGGAGTATGGCGGCGACACGATGTTCGTCGACGTCTCGGCGCGGGCGAACATCAACATCGAGCAGCTGCTCGAGGCGATCCTGCTGACCGCCGACGCGGCGTTGGACCTGCGGGCCAACCCGGACATGGAGGCCCAGGGCGTCGCGATCGAGGCACACCTCGACCGCGGTCGTGGCCCGGTGGCCACCGTGCTGGTGCAACGCGGCACGCTGCACGTCGGCGACTCGGTGGTGGCCGGCGATGCGTCCGGCCGCGTCCGGCGGATGCTCGACGAGCACGGCGGGGACGTCATCGAGGCGCTGCCGTCGCAGCCGGTGCAGGTCATCGGCTTCACCTCGGTACCCGGTGCCGGCGACACGTTCCTGGTCGTCGACGAGGACCGGGTGGCTCGCCAGATCGCCGACCGGCGCCGCGCCCGGGACCGCAACGCCGAACTGGCGTCGCGTCGCAAGCGCGTCAGCCTGGAGGACCTGGACGCCGCGCTGAAGGAGACCGACAGCCTCAACCTGATCATCAAGGGTGACAACTCGGGTACCGTCGAGGCCCTCGAGGACGCCCTGATGAAGATCGACGTCGGCGACGATGTCGAGCTTCGGGTGACGCACCGCGGCGTCGGTGGCATCACCGAGAGCGACGTCAACCTCGCTATCGCGGACAACACCATCGTGCTGGGCTTCAACGTCCGGGCCGAGGGCAAGGCCACCGAACTGGCCAACCGCGAGGGTGTGGAGATCCGTTACTACTCGGTGATCTACCAGGCGATCGACGAGATCGAGGCGGCCCTCAAGGGCATGCTCAAGCCGGAGTACGAAGAGGTCGAGCTGGGCAGGGCGGAGGTCCGCGACGTCTTCCGTTCCTCGAAGGTCGGCACCATCGCGGGCTGCATGGTGCTCGGCGGGGAGATCCGCCGCAACGCCCGCGCCCGGTTGATCCGCGACAACGTGGTGGTCGTGGAGAACCAGCCGATCAGCTCGCTGCGGCGGTTCAAGGACGATGCGGTCGAGGTCCGCGAGGGCTTCGAGTGTGGTCTGACGCTCGGCAACTTCAACGACCTGAAGGTCGGCGACATCATCGAGACCTTCGAGATGCGGGAGAAGCCGAGGAGCTAGTCCGGTGGCCGGGGGTGGCGTCGCGTGAGGCAGCGCCACCCCCGGCTCCGACATCGCTCCGCAAGGTCGGGTACACAGTCAGGTCATGTACGTAGGAGCCTTGGAGCTCGACGTCCTGCTCGGTGACGTCAGCTCGCTGAAGGAGAAGCGGTCACTGGTACGCCCGGTGATCGCTGAGTTGCGCCGCAAGTTCGACGTCGCGGTCGCCGAGGCCGGCCATCTCGACCTGCACCGCAGGACCCTGATCGGGGTCAGTTGCGTGGCCGCCGATGCGGGGCAGGTGACCGGGGTATTGGATCGGTGCGAACGGTTGGTGGCCGCCCGCCCGGAGTTGGAGTTGCTCTCCGCCCGGCGGAGGACCATCGGCCCGCACGACGAGTAGCACGGGCCAACCCGGGACAGGAGAGACATCGTGGTGGACCAGGCGAGGGCGAACCGGCTGGCCAAGCGGATTGCCCAGATCGTGGCAACCGCGCTCGAGCGCGAGGTGAAGGACCCCCGGCTGGCCATGGTGACGATCACCGACGCACGGGTGACCGGCGACCTGCACGACGCGACCGTCTTCTACAGCGTGCGCGGCGAGACCGTGGACGCGGAGCCGGATGCCGAGGGCGCGGCGGCCGCACTGGCCAGCGCGACGGGAGTGCTCCGGTCGATGGTCGGGCAGCGGACCGGGGTGCGGTTCACCCCGACACTCGCGTTCGTCCGGGACGCGATCCCGGAGGGTGTCCGGAAGTTCGACGACCTGCTCGCCCAGACCAGGGCGGCCGACGCCGAGGTGGCCCGGCTGGCCTCCGGCGCGAAGCCGGCCGGCGACCCGGACCCGTACAAGGTGCCGCGCGAGGACACCGACGAGGACTGACCCGGCCCACTCGCAAGCCCCGTGATGTGATCTGCGCCACTTCGGTCCGGCCCTGGACGCCGTGCCGGCCGAACCGACTCGTGCCGACGGGTCCGGCCGGGCAGGCTGGGCCGGTGGCGGTACCGGAACCGGGAGCTGTACCGGATCGAGCGGACGGGGAGCGAGCCGGCGAACTGGACGTCAGCAGCAAGGCCGAGCTGGCCGACGCGGACCGGGCCGGCGCGCGCGAGCTGCTGCGGCTCGCGGTACCGGCGTTGCTGGTACTGGCCGCCGAACCGCTGTACCTCCTGGTCGACACCGCGGTGGTCGGACATCTGGGCGCGGTCCCACTGGCCGGCCTGGCGATCGGCGCCGTACTGCTGGCGCAGGTGTCGTCCCAGCTGAACTTCCTGTCCTACGGCACCACCGCGCGGGCCGCCCGGCTGCACGGGGCCGGCCGGCGCGCCGAGGCGGTCGGCGAGGGCGTGCAGTCCACCTGGCTCGCGCTCGGGGTCGGCGCGGTGCTGCTGCTGGTCGGCGAGCTGGTGGCCGGTCCCGTGGCCAGGGCGCTGGCCGGCGGCCCGGGACCGGTGTCGGACGCCGCGCTGAGCTGGCTGCGGATCGCCCTGCCCGGCGCGCCGCTGGTGCTGGTGACACTGGCCGGCAACGGCTGGATGCGCGGCGTGCAGGACACCGCCCGCCCGATGCGCATCGTGCTGCTCGGCAACGGGCTGTCCGCGATCGCCTGCCCGGTGCTGGTGTACGGCCTCGGCGGGGTGCCCGCGCTGGGGCTGGTCGGCTCGGCGGTGGCGAACGTGTCCGGCCAGCTGGTCGCGGCCGTGCTGTTCATCCGGGCACTGCTCACGGAGCGGCCGCCGCTGGCCCCGGTGCCCGCGCTGCTGCGCGCGCAGCTGACCATGGGCCGCGACCTGGTGCTGCGCAGCCTCGGGTTCCAGGCCTGCTTCCTCTCCGCCGCCGCCGTCGCGGCCCGGTTCGGCGCACCCTCGGTCGCCGCGCACCAGGTCGTGCTGCAGCTGTGGAACTTCCAGGCGCTGGTGCTGGACTCGCTGGCGATCGCGGCCCAGTCACTGGTCGGGGCCGCGCTCGGTGGTGGCGGCGCGGACCGGGCCCGCCGGGTCGCCACGCGGGTGTCCCGGTACGGGCTGGTGCTCGGCTGCGGGTTCGGCGTGTTGTTCGCGGCGCTCGCCGGGGTGCTGCCCAGGCTGTTCACCAACGACGCCGAGGTGCTCGCCGCCATCCCGGTGGCCTGGTGGTTCTTCGTCGCGCTGCAGCCGGTGGCCGGGCTGGTGTTCGCCTTGGACGGGGTGCTGCTCGGCGCCGGGGACGCCCGGTTCCTGCGCACCTGGACGCTCCTGGGCGCCTTCTGCGGTTTCCTGCCGCTGATCTGGCTGTCGTTGGTGTTCCGCTGGGGGCTGGCCGGCATCTGGACGGGGCTGGCCATGTTCATGCTGGTCAGGCTGGTCAGCGTGGTGGCGAGGAGCCGCTCCGGGGCGTGGGCGGTGACCGGCGCGGTGCGCCACTGACCCCGGTGGTCCAGGACTCGGTTGTCCAGGACTCGGTTGGCCAGCTACCTCGCCTGGCTCATCCGGCTCATCGCATCGTCCACCAGGCGCGGGTCGTTCAGCACCGCCTGGAACCGCTCGTCGTCCCGCTCACCCTGCAACCGGGCGATCACCATGGTGGCCACCCCGTTGCCGATGCAGTTGGTCAGCGCGCGCCCCTCGCT
>DASYLM010000270.1:0-9823 GCA_036009565.1 Pseudonocardia sp.
CGCCGCAGCCGGCCAACAGCACGCCGACGCCCACGATCGTCAGCAGAGTGCGCACCCAGCTACCGCTCGGTCGCGGGGTCGAGCGCGGGGTTGAGCGCGGGGTCGAGCTTGGGGTCGAGTGCGAGGTCCAGTGCCAGATCCAGCGCCTTGAGCACGTCGGCGGTCAGGTCGTCGGTGTCCTCGCAGCCCGCGGAGAGCCGGACGAACCCGGGCCCGACCCGGTCCCCCCACCGCTCCCGCCGGTCCGCGCTGCTCCGCAGGCCACCGAAGCTGGTCGCCGAGGCCACCAGCGTGCTGGCCGCCAGAAACCTGCTCACCGCGGCTGCCGAGGGCAGCTCGAAGCTGAGCACCCCACCGAACCGGCGCATCTGCCGGCTGGCCACCTCGAAGGACGGGTCGTCGGCCAACCCCGGCCAGCGCACGCCGAGCACCCCGGGGTGCTCGCGCAGGGCGGTGGCCAGCGCGGCGGCGTTGGCGGCCTGGCGGGCCAGGCGCAGGTCCAGGGTGCCGAGGCCGCGGTGCGCCAGCCACGTCTCGAACGGACCCGGCACCGCGCCACCCCGGTTGCGGGCGGTCGCCAACCGGCCGGCCAGCGCCGGGTCCGCGCAGCTCAGGTGCCCCAGGATCAGGTCGCTGTGGCCGGACAGGGCCTTGGAGTCGCTGGCCACCACGACGTCCGCGCCCAGCTCCAGCGGCCGCTGCCCGAGCGGCGTGGCGGTGGTGTTGTCCACCGCGAGCAGCGCCCCGGCGGCGTGCGCCCTGACGGCCAGCGCGGCGATGTCGCACACGTCCAGCCCAGGGTTGGACGGCGTCTCCAGCAGGACCAGGGTTGCGCCGTCGAACACCGAGTCCGGCCACGGCCCCGGTGTCGGCACCTCGCGCACCTCGACGCCGAACGGAGCCAGCTCCTCGGTGGCCAGCGCGCGCGCCAGGTAGTAGCCGTCGGCCGGCAGCACCACCGCGGCGCCGGGGCGGGCCAGCAGCCGCAGCAGCGCCGAGACGGCGGCCATCCCGGACGGGTAGAGCACCGTGTGCCCCCCGTCCAGCTCGCCGATGGCGGCCTCCAGCGCCCGCCAGGTGGGGTTGGCCGACCGGCCGTAGAAGTCCACCGGCAGGTCGCCGTCCGGCGGCCCCAGGTGGTATGCGGCGGCCAGCACGGGCCCCGCGTGCAGCGCCTCCCCGGCTACCTCGCCGACCCGCCCCGCGTGCACACAGCGCGTCCCGTCACCCACCATGACCCAACCCCCGCGAGCCGCTCACTCCGATCACGCCACCACGCTACGTCCACCGGCCCGAGTCGGCCTCACTCCGGCTTCAGGGTGCGGGTGATCAGCTGCTTGGCCATCGCGGCGGCCGACATGCCCTCGTGGCACACCCGGCGCACCCCGTCCGCGATGGGCACGTCCACCTCGTGCCGCGCGGCCAGCTCACAGATCGACACGCAGGACTTCACGCCCTCCGCCACCTGGCCGTGGTTGGCCGCCTCCGCCTCGGCGAGGCTCTCACCCCGGCCCAGCCGCTCGCCGAAGCTCCGGTTGCGCGACAGCGACGACGAGCAGGTGGCGACCAGGTCACCCAGGCCGGCCAGCCCGGCGAAGGTCAGCGGGTCGGCGCCGAGGCGCACGCCCAACCGGGCCGTCTCGGCCAGCCCCCGGGTGATCAGCGAGGCCCGGGTGTTGTCCCCGAAGCCCATGCCGGCGGCGATCCCGCAGGCCAGCGCGATCACGTTCTTGCCGGCACCGCCCAGCTCGGCGCCCACCAGGTCTGTGTTGGTGTAGACCCGGAAGTACCCGGTGGTGCAGGCGAGCTGCAGGGCGACCGCCCGGCCGTGGTCGGTGCACGCGATCACCGTGGCGGTCGGCTGCTCCTCGGCGATCTCCCTGGCCAGGTTCGGGCCGCTCACCACGGCGACCTGGCCGGCCGGCACCTCGGCCACGTCGGTGATCACCTCGCTCATCCGGCTGAGGCTGCCCAGCTCGACCCCCTTGGCGAGGCTGACCAGGGTCGCGCCGGGCGGCAGCGCGTCCCGCCACCCGATGAGGTTCCCGCGCAGCGTCTGCGAGGGCACCGCGAACACCACGGCGTCCGCGCCGTCCATCGCCTCGGCGGCGTCCGCCGTGGCGGTGATCAGCCCGGGCAGCCGGATCCCGGGCAGGTACTCCGGGTTGGCGTGCCGCTCGTTGATCTCGGCGGCGACCTCCGGGCGGCGGGCCCAGAGCATCACCGGGCGCCCGGCGTCGGCGACCACCTTGGCGAAGGTGGTTCCCCACGACCCGGCACCGAGCACCGCCAGCCGGCGCACCCCCGACGGCTCCAACCCGGCCGTGACCTCCACGGCCGAGATGTCCACCCGGCTCACGACGCCGCGTCGCCCTCGACCGGTCCCCCGGCGGCACGGCTCCGCCGGTAGAAGTCCGCCGGCGCCGGCTCGCCGCGGACCTCGGCGAGCAGGTCGCGCACCGCGGTCATCATGAAGTCGGTCGCCTCCCGCAGCAGCGCCGCGTCCACCGGGCGGCCCGAGAACGCGCTCAGGTCCAGCGGCGGGCCACAGCGCACCACGACCTCCTTGCGCGGTATCGGGCGGAACTTCTTGCCGTTGTAGTGGTCGTACACCTCACGGGTGCCCCAGTGGACCATCGGGAGCACCGGGATGTCGCCGGACAGCGCGAGGCGGGCCACCCCGGTCCGGGACTGCATCGGCCAGCCGGCCGGGTCCCGGGTGATGGTGCCCTCCGGGTAGATCACCACCAGCTTGCCGTTGTGCAGTGCCTCGACACCGGCGCGCAGGCTCTGCTGGGCGTCCGCCGAGTCGCGGTAGACCGGGATCTGGCCGCTGCCGGCCATCGTCCAACCGGCCACCGGGACCTTCCAGATGCTGGCCTTCGCCAGGAACCGGGGCACCCGCCGGGCCCGGTGCACGAAGACCGCCGAGTACAGCGGGTCCACGTAGGAGATGTGGTTGGCCACCACCAGCGCCGACCCGGTCGCCGGGATGTGCTCCAAACCCTCGATCCGCCAGCGGCTCACCGCCCAGGTGAACGGATAGAACATCACCGCGCTCAGCCCGACCCAGAAGCCGCCTTTTTCCCGCGCCACCCGTCAACCTCCTCGATTGCGCGCCCTGCAACCCGGCCGTTCCGGATCTAGTGTCGCGACCGCCGCGGCGATTCTTTACCGGGCGGTTACCGGCGTGAGTCTGTACCGGCCGGGCGCCGATGGTCCAGCAACCCACCCCGGTGGCGTGGTGGCCGCGGCACCGGCGCCGGAGTGGAACGATGAAGGTGTGACCGGTCGGGTGGAGGTGGGTCGGGTGCCACCCGTGGACCTCGTCGTCCCGGTCAAGTCGCTGGCCAGGGCCAAGACGCGGCTGCGTGGCGCGGCCGACGACGGCATCGGCGACCCGATCGCGCACGCCCGGTTGTCCCTCGCGCTCGCCATGGACACCATCGCCGCGGCCCGCTCCGCGCGCGGGGTGCACGACGTGATTGCTATCACCTCCGACCCGGAGGTCGCCTCGGTGCTGCAAGCCGACGGGGTGCGGGTACTGGCGGACCACCCGGAGCGCGGGCTCAACGCGGCGCTGACCTTCGGCGCCGCGGTGTTGCTGGCCGAGGACCCGGCGCGCCCGGTCGGCGCCCTGCAGGCCGACCTGCCCGCGCTGCGCTCCGGGGAGCTGGCCGACGCCCTGGCGCACGCCCGGGTCGCGATGGCGGCCGGCGGCGCGCCGAGGGCGTTCTGCTCGGACGCCCAGGGCAGCGGGACAACACTGCTGGTCTGCGCGCCCGGCGTGCCGCTGGCCCCCCGGTTCGGGTCGGGATCGGCCGAGGCGCACGAGCGGGCCGGCGCGCTCCGGCTGCGCGGCGACTGGCCCGGCCTGCGCCAGGACGTGGACACGGCGGCTGATCTGCGGCGGGCCGCCGAGCTGGGCCTGGGCCCCGCGACCCTGGCCGCCCTGCGCAGCACCGCCAAACTGCTGCCCTGAACCACCCCATCGGAGCACCGATGGTCGATCGTGACCTGCTGTTCACCTACGGCCCCTCTCGGTGGGGGCTTCCCTCTTGACGCCGTTGGGCAACAATGACGTCGTGGCTTCCGAGGGACAAAACGGACGACGGACAACCCGACCTACCCGACGCGGTACGCCGGCGCCCCGTTCGACGCCCACCGGCAGCGGTCAGGCGTCCGCCGAGGTGCCGGCCAGGGCCAGCTCGGCCAGGTCCAGCTCGGCTGGGTCCGCGCCCGCCAGGTCCGCGCCCGCCAGCTCCGCGCCCGCCAAGTCGACGCCGGGAACGACCCCGCCCCCGGCCACCGCGGGTACCACGGCGACCAACGGCGCGCCGGACACCACCGGGGCTGACACCGCCGAGGCTGGCACGGCCGCGGTTGTCGGCCCCCCGGCGGCGGTGACGACCCCGGCCTCAGCGACCCCGGCCTCGGCGACCCCGGCCTCGGCGACCCCGGCCTCAGCGGCCCCAGCCTCGGCGACGGTGTCGGCCCCGGCGTCCAACGGCACCCCGGCGAGCGGCGGCGCGGCCGGGGCAACTCCGTCCGCGCAGTCCCCGGCCGGCACGGGCTCGGACACCGGCCCGGGTCGCCGGTCGGCATCGCGCCCGGGCGGACCGGTCGACCAGTCGACCCCGGCCGCGCCACCCGCGCCGACGCCGTCCGAGACGCACACCGACCTGCCCGACGACCGCTACCTGAACCGGGAGCTGTCCTGGCTGGACTTCAACGCCCGGGTGCTCGCGCTGGCCGAGGACACCAGCCAGCCACTGCTCGAGCGGGCCAAGTTCCTGGCCATCTTCGCGTCCAACCTCGATGAGTTCTTCATGGTCCGGGTGGCCGGTCTGAAGCGCCGGGACGAGACCGGGCTCGCGGTCCGCTCCGCCGACGGCCTCACCCCGCGCGAACAGCTGGCCCGTATCGCCGAGCGCAGCCAGGCGCTGGCCGAGCGGCACGCCAGGGTCTTCCAGGACTCGGTGCAGCCGGAGCTGGAAGAGCAGGGCGTGCACCTGATCCGCTGGCGCGACCTCACCGACACCCAGAGCAAGGCGCTCTCCCAGTACTTCTTCGAGCAGGTGTTCCCGGTGCTCACGCCGCTCGCGGTGGACCCGGCGCACCCGTTCCCGTACATCTCGGGGCTGTCGCTGAACCTGGCCGTGACGGTGCGCGACCCGCAGTCGCAGATCGAGCGGTTCGCCAGGGTGAAGGTGCCCAACAACGTGCCCCGGCTGGTCCCGGTCATCTCGGAGCAGGGCAACGACGTGTTCCTGCCGGTCGAGGACCTGATCGCGGCGAACCTCGGTGAGCTGTTCACCGGGATGGAGGTCGCCGAGCACCACGCCTTCCGGGTCACCCGCAACGCCGACCTCGACGTCGAGGAGGACCGCGACGAGGACCTGCTGCAGGCCCTGGAGCGGGAGCTGGCGCGGCGCAGGTTCGGCCCCCCGGTGCGCCTCGAGGTCACCGACACGATGAGCGAGCACGTGCTGGAGCTGCTGCTGCGCGAGCTCGACGTCGACCCGCACGACGTCATGGTGGTACCGGGGCTGCTCGACCTGACGATGCTCTGGCGCGTCTACGGGGTGGACCGCCCCGAGCTGAAGGACGCCCCTTTTGTGCCGGCGACCCACCCGGCTTTCGCCGAGGGTGAGACGCCCAAGAGTGTGTTCGCCACGCTGCGCCAGGGCGACGTGCTGGTGCACCACCCGTACGACTCGTTCTCCACCAGCGTGCAGCGGTTCATCGAGCAGGCCGCCGCCGACCCGCAGGTGCTGGCCATCAAGCAGACGCTCTACCGCACCTCCGGTGACTCACCGATCGTCGACGCCCTGGTCAGCGCCGCCGAGGCCAACAAGCAGGTGGTCGCGCTGGTGGAGCTGAAGGCCCGGTTCGACGAGAAGGCCAACATCCGCTGGGCGCGTGAGCTGGAAAAGGCGGGCGTGCACGTGGTGTACGGGCTGGTCGGGCTCAAGACGCACTGCAAGACGTCGATGGTGGTGCGCCAGGAGGGCTCCCGGATCCGGCGCTACTGCCACGTCGGCACCGGCAACTACAACCCCAAGACCGCCCGGCTCTATGAGGACCTCGGGGTGCTGACCGCCGACCCGAACGTGGGCGCCGACGTCGCGGACCTGTTCAACGCACTGACCGGCTACGCCAGGCAGAGCCGCTACCGCACCCTGTTGGTGGCGCCCTACGGTGTGCGCCGCGGCCTGCTCGAGCGGATCGACGCCGAGATCGCGCACCACCGGGCCGGCGAGCCGGCCGGCATCCGGTTCAAGATGAACTCCCTGGTCGACGAGCAGGTGATCGACGCGCTGTACCGGGCATCGCAGGCCGGGGTGCCGGTCGACATCGTGGTCCGGGGCATCTGCGCGCTGGTGCCAGGGCGCGCGGGGCTCAGCGAGAACATCCGGGTCCGCTCGATCCTGGGCCGTTTCCTGGAGCACTCGCGGATCTTCCACTTCGAGGGCGCCGGCGAGTACTGGATCGGCAGCGCTGACATCATGCACCGCAACCTGGACCGGCGGGTCGAGGTGCTGCTCCGGGTCAATCCGAAGCTGACCGAGCAGCTGGACGGCATCATGAACTCCGCGCTGGCCCCGTCGACCCGCTGCTGGATACTCGAGCCGGACGGCGTCTGGACACCGTCGCCGGAGCCGGGCAGCGGCGCCGGCCCGGTACGCGACCACCAGGCCGAGTGCCTGCGCCGGCACGCGGTCGCGCTCGCGCCGGCCGAGTGAGGAACACGGGACCGGGCGACACGCACATGACCGACGACAAGAGCACCGACAAGAGCAGCGACAAGACTGACGACGTGACGAACTACGCGAAGCCGGACGTGGTGGCCGCCGGGGCGGTGCTGTGGCGCCCGGCCGCCGACGGCAGCCTGGAGACCGCCCTGGTGCACCGGCCGCGCTACGACGACTGGTCGCTGCCGAAGGGCAAGCTGGAGGACGGGGAGACGACGCCGGAGGCGGCCCTGCGGGAGGTCACCGAGGAGACCGGAATCTCGGCGGCCCTCGGCGCGCGGCTCGGCGAGAGCCACTACCAGGTTCCGCAGGGCGCGAAGGTGGTGCACTACTGGAGCGCCAGGGCCGGCGGCGGCGAGTTCACCCCGAACCACGAGGTGGACGAGCTGCGCTGGCTCGGCCTGGCCGCCGCCGGCGAGCTGCTGAGCTACATCCGCGACCGCGAGGTGCTGGACCGCTTCCGGCGGTGGGAGCTGCCGCCCCGGCCGCTGCTGCTGGTCCGGCACGCCAAGGCGGGTACCCGGAGTGACTGGTCCGGCGAGGACGAGCTGCGCCCGCTCACCCCCAAGGGGCGCGAGCAGGCCAGCGCGCTCAGCGCCCTGCTCAGCCTGTTCGGACCGGCCCGGGCGTACGCGGCACCGCCGGTCCGCTGCACGCAGACCATCCAGCCACTGGCCGACAAGCTCGGTCTGACGATCACGCCGGAGCCGCTGTTGAGCGAGGACAGCTACGGGAAGGACCCGGACGCCGGCCTGGCGCGACTGCGCGAGCTGGCCGCCGGCACGGACGTGCCGGTGGTGTGCAGCCAGGGCGGCGTGATCCCGGACCTGGTCGGCCGCCTGACCGGCGACCAGGGGGCGACGTCCCGCAAGGCGAGCACCTGGGTCCTGGGCTTCAGCGGCGACCGGGTGGTCAGCGCCGACTACTACCCGGCGCCCGGGCACTGAGCCGGCACGTCCTGGAGCTTTAGTTCGGAGTCGTTCAGCCTGGGCTCGCAGTCCGGAGTCGTTCCGACCCGGGCTCGCAGTCCGGAGTCGTTCCGACCGGGGCTCGCAGTCCGGAGTCGTTCCGACGGAACTGCCCGGGAGCTGGGTGACCCAGGTCCCGGGCAGCCGGTTGGCGCGACGCCGCGGTCGCGGTCGCTCGGCACTACTTCTTGGACTTCTTCCTGGCGGACTTTGCGTCCACCTTGCCGTTCTTCGCGGTGTCCTTCGCGGTGTCCTTCGCGGTGTCCTTGACGGCCTTGGCCGCCTTGGCCGCCTTGCCCTTGGTGCCGTTCTTCGCCGCGGCCGGCTTCGCCTCGGGCTTGGTGGCGACCTTGGGCTCGGCGGTGGCGGTGGCGGTGGACTTGGCCGCCGGCTTGACGGCTGCCCGCGCCGCCGGCTTGGCGGCGGGCTTGGCGGCGGCGGGCTTAGCAGCCGGCTTGGCGGCGGCCGGCTTCCTCGCGGCCGGCTTCGTCGCGGCCGGAGCGGCCGACCCGTTGACAGCGGCGCTGACGGCGGGGCGCGCGGCCCTGGTCCGGGTGGCGGCCGGGACGGCGGCTGACCGCGCACCCGGCTCGCGAGCTCCGCTGATCACATCCCGGAAGCCGGCGCCCGGGCGGAACGCCGGTACTACCGTGGCCGGCACCTCGATCACCTGTCCGGTACGGGGGTTGCGGCCCGAGCGGGCGGCGCGCTCGCGCCGCTCGAACACGCCGAAACCGGTCAATGTGACGGAGTCACCGGCGTGCACCGTACGGACGATCACGTCGAGCAACCCGTCCAATGCTGTGGTGGCGACCTTGCGGTCGCCGTCCAGGTGCTCGGCGAGAGCTGTGACGAGCTCAGCCTTGTTCACCTCGTGCCCCTTCCAGCTTCCCCGGCCCCGGTAGGCCATGGCGATCTCGCCCCACCGTAGAGGTTATGGCTGGTCAGCCACCAGGCACCCCGCCGATCACCCCGATGTGGTGATCACCGTGCGGGGCAGCCGGCCGGGCCGGGTGGCCTCGAAGCGGTCGATGTCGCCGGCGTTGCGCAGGGTGAGGGCGATGTCGTCGAGGCCCTCCAGCAGTCGCCACCGGACGTACTCGTCGACCTCGAAGCGCATCGAGAGGTCCTTCGCGGAAATGGCCTTCTCGGTCAGGTCGACGGTGATCTCGGTGCCCGGCTCGTTCTCCAGCAGCTTCCAGAGCAGCTCGACGTCGTCCTGGCTGCACTGGGCGGTGAGCAGGCCACCCTTGCCCGAGTTGCCCCGGAAGATGTCCGCGAACCGGGACGAGATGACCACGCGGAACCCGTAGTCCTTGAGCGCCCAGACCGCGTGCTCCCGGGAGGATCCGGTGCCGAAGTCCTGGCCGGCGACCAGCACGCTGCCCCGGGAGAACGGCTCGATGTTCAGGATGAAGTTCTCGTCCTGGCGCCAGGCGGAGAACAGCCCGTCCTCGAACCCGGTGCGGGTGACCCGCTTCAGGTACACCGCCGGGATGATCTGGTCGGTGTCCACGTTGGACCGCCGCAGTGGCACACCGATGCCGGTGTGCGTGGTGAATGGCTCCATAGTTGCCCTCCTTCGTCGGGCCTGTGAGTGGCGATGGCCCTGTCTGCCACTCGCCACTCACGGGTCAGTCCAGGTCCTCGGGCGAGGACAGGGTGCCGCGCACGGCGGTGGCGGCGGCGACCAGCGGGGACACCAGGTGGGTGCGGCCACCCTTGCCCTGGCGGCCTTCGAAGTTCCGGTTCGAGGTGGACGCGCTGCGCTCACCGGGAGCCAGCTGGTCCGGGTTCATGCCGAGACACATCGAGCAGCCCGCCGAGCGCCACTCCGCACCGGCGGCGGTGAACACGTCGCTGAGGCCCTCCTTCTCGGCCTGGAAGCGCACCCGCATCGAGCCGGGCACCACGAGCATGCGCACCCCGTCCGCGACCTTGCGCCCCTTGATCACCGCAGCGGCGGCCCGCAGGTCCTCGATCCGGCCGTTGGTGCAGGACCCGACGAAGACCGTGTCCACCGGGACCTCACGCAGCGGGGTACCCGCCGTCAGGCCCATGTAGGTCAGCGCCTTCTCGGCGGCGACCCGCTCGTTCTCG
>DASYLM010000271.1:0-1709 GCA_036009565.1 Pseudonocardia sp.
CCCCGGGTTCTCCCTGCTGGGCCACCTCGGCGGGCTGGTGGCCGGCGCGCTGGCCACCGCCATCCTGCTGGCGACACGGCGCCGGCAGGCTCTGCAGCTCGGCGCTCTGGCGCTGTTCGCCGTCGTCCTGCTGGTCGTGGCTCTGACGGTGCCCACCGTCGCCGTGCTGGGCCTCTAGGTGTTGTGACCAGCACCGTTGTTGGCGTTGACCCGGGTGATCGGTGGGTGGCCACCGAGTGCGGTGTGGATGCGGTGATGGTTGTAGGTGTGCAGCCAGTCGGGCAATGCCGCCCTGCGTTCGGCTGAGCTGTCGAACGGCCGGATGTAGGCCCATTCGTCGGCCAGGGTGCGGTTGAACCTCTCGGCCTTGCCGTTGGTCTGTGGCCGGTAGGCGCGGATGAACCGGGGTTGGGCGCCGATGTCGGCCAGGGCCTGCCGCCAGGCGTGGCTGACCCGGTAGGCCTTGGCGTTGTCGGTCATCACCCGCTCGATGTGGTCGATGCCGTGGCGGGCGAACCAGGCGGCGGCTGCTCGGAGGAAGTCAGCGCAGGTGGCTGCGGTCTCGTCGGGATGAATCTCGGCGTAGGCCAGCCGGGTGTGGTCGTCGATCGCGCAGTGCACGTAGTCGTAGCCGATCCGGCGACCGGCCCTGTTCTCGGTGCGGGTGTGGTGCTGCGCCGCTGAGCCCCGGCCATGCGCCCACCAGCCGCCGCCAGGTCGGATCGCGCCGAGCTTCTTGACGTCGACGTGCACCAGCTCGCCGGGTCGAGCACGTTCGTAGCGGCGGACCAGCTGCCCGGTCGGGCGGTCCAGCCAGGCCAGCCGGTGCATGCCGTGCCGGCGGAGCACCGCGTGCACGGTCGAGGGGGCCAGGCCGACCAGCGGCCCGATCCGTGCCGGGCCCAGCTTCCGTTGCGAGCGCAGCGCCAGCACCTGCGCCTCGAGCGCGGCCGGAGTCTTGCCGGGCAGCCGGTGCGCGCGGCTGGACCGGTCGTGCAGGCCGGCTGGGCCTTCGACGCGCCAGCGGTTCAGCCACTTGTAGCCGGTCGCCCGGGAGACGTTGAGCTCGATTACGACGTGGGCCACCGGGCGCCCTTGTTCGACCACTCGGCGGACAAGTTCAGCGCGGCCGTGCACGGTCAGCCGAGCATTAGCGTGAGACACGAGACCTCCGGGCGGTTGGTGAGGCGTCAGCACCCACACCTTCGCTCGGAGGTCTCCTCCTGGGATCAGCCGGCGACGCCGTCAACAACGCTCGTGGTCACTACAACTAAGGGACACCCCACATTGCTGCCGATGAGCCGCGTCTCACACCGAATCGTTCGCGGGCGCCACGGCCTCAAGCCACGCCCTGTCCGCCGTCCCTGCGACCAGTTGCCTGAGCTCCGACGAGAACCGCTGCAGGGCCCCATGGGTCGTCAAGACCTCGACACGCGCCTCGCTGCGCGCCGACCCGGCATTGCTGAGGCGACTCGTCGGAAGCGCCAGGTGGGCGATCAGCCCGACCTGCCCGCGCATGCCGAGCCCGACCGTCAAGCCCACGTATTCCTCGAAGCTCTCGTCCGCCGCGTTCCCACCGCCCGCGATGTGACACCTAAGCTCACCGAGGGGGTGGGTGGATAGCTGGTCCGCGAACCTCACAAGCTCGTCATCGCTGAACCACGCCGAGGACGCTCCGGCAAAGTCGCCGAACCGTGCCTGAGCCCACA
>DASYLM010000272.1:0-5951 GCA_036009565.1 Pseudonocardia sp.
TGCGGCGGATCGCTTTCGGCGGGTCGAAGTAGTTGTGCAGGTTGGTCAGCATGTCCTCGTAGGTCTTGCGGATGGCCAGCCGCTGCCGGGGCCGGCTGAGCAGCCCGGCCAGCCCGTCCGGGCCGTCCCAGCTGGCCAGTACCCGCACGACGGTGCGCCCCTCGCCGGCGTCCCGCACGGTCCAGGTGGTGACCAGGGCTGACCGTAGGTCCCGCTCGACGATCCGGTCCGCGGTGGCCTCGTCCACCCGCACCAGGCAGTCCCAGGGCACCTGCCGGCGGAGTTTCAGCCGCCGCCGCCGACGTTTCTCGCTGACCAGCAGCGTCCAGCCGACCTCGGTGCCGGCGCCGTGGCCACCCGACCGGACCTGGTAGTCGTCGAAGTTCTCGGTCAGCAGCAGCGGCCGGACCGCCTCGTAGTCGGTCAGCGCGGTGTGCACCTTCTCCACCGTGCCCTTGATCATCGCCACCGCGGTGGCCGTGAGCTGTGCCATCGTCGTTCAGTCCCTCCGCGCGACGACCGCGTAGCCGCCGGAGTGGTCCGACACCGGGCCGTCGGGGTCAGGCTTCCAGTCGTGCACCGCGACCACTCCGGGCGGTACCGGTACGAAGTCGCCGAGCAGCGCCGTGAGCTCCGCCGGTTCACGGGCCAGCATCGGGGTGGTGGTGCCGCGGGACCACTCGACGAGCGCCTGGACCTGCTCCGGGGTGCCGTAGTTGGGGCCGAAGTGGCTGATCACCAGGTGGCTGCCGGGCCCGGCGCCGGCGGTCAGTCGGGTGAGCAACTCGGCCGGGTGCGCGGAGTCGGGGATGACGTGCAGCAACGCCACCAGCAGCACCGCCACCGGGCGCTCGAAGTCGATCAGCTGCCGGGTGACCGGGTCGGCCAGGATCGCCTCCGGGGCGCGCAGGTCGCCCTGCACCACGCCGGTCAGGGCGTCGCCGGCCAGGATCGACCGGCTGTGCAGCACCGCGACCGGGTCCAGGTCGACGTAGACCACCCGGGCCGTCGGCAGCACCGAGCGGGCCACCTCGTGCACGTTGCCGCCGGTGGGGATGCCGGAGCCGATGTCCAGGTACTGGTCGATGCCGAGGCTCGCGCAGTAGAGCACCGCGCGGCGCAGGAAGGCCCGGTTCTCCCAGGCGGACCGGATGGTCCCCGGGACCAGCCGCTCGAGCCGGTCGGCGACCTCCCGGTCGACCGCGAAGTTGTGTGCCCCGCCGAGCATGTAGTCGTAGACCCTGGCCAGCGTGGCGGTCCGCAGATCGATGTCCGGGGGCACCCAGGGAGGCCGAGATTCCATCGGGGAATCATTGCATCCGAGAGTTCTTACGGCCTGGCCGCTTCGGCCGCCGGTCCCGGGTGCAGTTGCGGGCCGGCCACCCCGCAGTGCGGGCACCGGGCCAGCCGCAACACCCCGACGGCGGGTACGGCAGCCCCCGCCGGCACCGGCCGTGTCGATCCAGCCGATCCAGCCGGCAGCTTCGACGGCCTGATCAGTACCGCGGCCAGCACCGCCGCCGCCACCAGCAGCGCGGCGCCGATCAGCATGGCGCGCCGGAAGCCGGCGTCGTACACCGCCGGATCGGTGTAGTCGGCCCCACCGAGGCCGGCGGCCACCGGGATCACCGCCACCGCGAGCAGCCCGGCCGAGCGGGCAACCGCGTTGTTGATGCCGGAGGCGATGCCGGCGCGGCGGTCGTCGGCGGCAGCCAGCACCGTCGCGGTGAGCGGGGCGACGGTGGCCGCCAGGCCCAGCCCCAGCGCCACGGTGGCCGGCAGGACGTCGGCCAGGTAGCTCGCGCCGGGACCGATCCGGGTGGCCAGCAGGAATCCGGCGGCGGCCAGCAGCGGGCCGACCGTCAGCTGCGGGCGGGGGCCGATCCGGTCGGCGAGCGCGCCGGAGCGGGCGGACAGCAACAGCATGAGCGCGGTGACCGGCAGCAGTGCCGTGCCGGCGACGGTCGGTGAGAACCCGGCCACCGTCTGCATCTGCAGCATCAACAGGAAGAAGAACACGCCGAGCGCCCCGTAGATCAGCAAGGTGACGATGTTGGTAGCGCTGAACAAACGGTCCCGGAACATCGACAGCGGCACCAGTGGGTGCGGTGAGCGGCTCTCCACCACCAGGAACGCGGCCAGCGCCAGCACGCCGATCAACCCGCTCACCACTACCGGGGCGCTCGACCCGACACCCCCTACCTCGGTCAACGCGAAGGTGATCGCGCCGAGCCCGAGCACGCCGAGCGATGCGCCGAGCAGGTCGATGCGGCCGGCGGCGTCCGGGTCGCGGCTCTCCGGCACGTGCCGCAGGGTGATCAGCACGACCGCCGCCGCGACCGGCACGTTGATCCAGAACACCGCGCGCCAGGTCCAGTCCACCAGTGCGCCGCCGACGAACGGGCCGATCGCGCCGGCCACCCCGCCGAGCCCGGACCAGGAGCCCACCGCCTTGGACCGGTCCTCCGGGCGGAACGAGGCGGCGATCAGCGCCAGGCTGCCCGGGGTGAGCAGCGCGCCGCCGATTCCCTGCAGCACCCGGGCGGCGACCAGCATGCCGGCGTCGGGGGCCAGCCCGCACAGCGCCGAGGCCACCGCGAACCAGACCACCCCGACCAGGAACACCCGGCGCCGGCCGAACCGGTCGCCCAGCGCGCCGCCGAGCAGGATCAGCGCGGCCAGCGACAGCGTGTAGCCGTTGACGACCCACTGCAGCGCGGCGAAGTCGGCGCCCAGGTCCCGGCCCAGCCGCTCCAGCGCCACGTTGACCACTGTGGAGTCGAGCATGGCCAGCCCCGAGCCACCCACCGTGGCGGCGAGCACCCAGCGCCCGGCGGCCTGGTCCGTCCGCAGCTGGCCGGTCATCCGCCGGCCCTGGTCAGAGCGGGCCCACTCATTCCTCGCCGGTCTCGAGCCGGTCGCGCATCCGGGCCAGGGTCTGCGCGAGCAGCCGGGACACGTGCATCTGGGAGACCCCGACCTGGTCCGCGATCTGGGTCTGGGTCTTGTTGCCGAAGAACCGCAGCATCAGGATGGTCCGCTCCCGGTCGGGCAGCTCGGCGAGCAACGGCTGCAGCGACTGCTGGTAGTCGACGCGCTCGAGTTCGGCGTCGGCCTCACCGAGCAGGTCACCGAGCGTCGTTCCGCTCTGGTCACCAGACAGGATCTCGTCCAGCGAACTGCCGCGATAGGCCTGACCGGCGGCCAGTCCCTCCAGCACCTCGTTGGTGGGCAGGTCGAGCTTCTCCGCCAGCTCGCTGGGCCGGGGCGCGCGCCCGAGCCGCTGGGACAGCTCGGCGACCGCCACGTTGATCGAGACGTGCAGGTCCTTGAGCCGCCGGGGCACCCGCATGGACCAGCCCTGATCGCGGAAGTGCCGGCGCACCTCACCGCTGATGGTGGGCACCGCGAAGGAGAAGAAGTCGCTGCCCCGGTCCGGCTCGAACCGGTCCACCGCGTTGATCAGCCCGACCGTGGCCACCTGGACCAGGTCGTCCAGCGGCTCGCCGCGGTGCGCGAACCGCCGTGCGATGTGTTGGGCGACCGGCAGGTACCCGGTGACCAACTCCTCCCGGAGCGACTCGCGGCGCGGGTCGGTGCCGGCCAGCCGGGCGTACTCGGCGAGCTTCGGGACCAGGTGGGCGTACTCGCTGTCCCTGGACAGCCCGGCCGATGTGTCGTTGTCCTCCGCCTGTTCGGCGGCGCGCGCGGTGCTGTGTGCGGTGCTGTGTTCGGTGTCCTGCTCGGTCGCCCGCACGGGTCCGCCCGGCTCGTCGCGCCCGGCGTCGTCAGAAGGGCCGGGATTGGCCGGCACCGAGGTCACTGCGTCGCGCCGGCACGTTTGGTCAATCGGATCGCGATGGCATCGGGTTCGCCGTCGATGCCGTGAGCCGCGGTGACCTCGTCGGCCAGGGTCTGCAGTACCCGCCAACCGAAGCTGTCGGTGCGCACCTCCGCGCCCGGCGCCGGCGTGGTGGTGCTGACGGTCACCTCGATCTGCGCGTGGTTCAGCACGAACTTGCAGCTCAGCATGCCGTCGGTGGCGGCGAGGGCGACCAGCGTCGTGCACGCCTCGTCGACCGCCATCCGGAGGTCGGAGATGGCGTCCAGGTCGAAGTCGGCCCTGCCCGCCAGATCGGAGGCAACCGCTCGGATAGTCGGAATCAGCGCGGGCCGCGCGGAGATCCGAATCTCCACGACCGCCGCGCCGGTCTCAGCAACAGACACACCGGAAATCCTGCTCCCCACCCGCCGAGGACGCGACCCGGGGTCGCCGAACACTCTGTGTAACACCGCTGAGCTGGGCCCGCGAGCAGCTGGCGACCGTTCATGGATCTTCACATACCGTTTGTCGTTTTCCTTCCCGTTCGCCCCATGGATCGCAGTTAGGTCGGTTAAGTGGTTCTTGACTCTTGGGGGATCGACGCATGGTGGCCGGTGAGTTCGGGTGGGGGCAGATGCCCACCGCCGACCTGACGCACGATGCACCCCAGATTTCCGCTGTGCTGCCGCCGCAGCTGCGCCGATGTCGCCGGGTCGTCGCGATCACCGTGCATCTGCCGGAGTTCCTGGTCGCCGCGTCCGGGCTGGTTCAGCGTCTGGCCGCCGCCGGGGTGCGCACCGACGTGTTGGTGGCGGCCGAGGCCGATGAGCAGGCCGACGACGCCGCCGGCACGGCGCTCGCCGAGCTGGGCGTGCCGGAGCTGGCCCGGCACCGGCTGGCGCTGCCGTCCCCGATCGGCGCGGACCGGGCCGACGACCTGTTGGCCGGGATGAGCGAGCTGGTCGGGTTCGACCCCGAGCCCGGCGTCTACTGCCTGGCGCCGGCCATGGACGGGGTGGACGCCGGCCAGGCTGTCGTCGCCGAGGCCGCCCGGCGGATAGCCGGGGTGTACCGGCTCAAGCTGGTCCAGTTCACCGCGACGCCGGATGCGGCTGTCGTCGATCTCGAGCTGGACGGCCCGGAGTGGGCGCGCAAGTGTGCCGCGCTCGCCGCCTGCGCCACCCAGGTCACGCCGCTGACCGGGCGCCGCGAGTACTTCGGGCTCTAACACCCGCCACCCGGCGAGCCGTCACACCGCGAGCTTGCACTCCGCGAGCTCGCTCACCGCTCCGGACACAGGACGAGTCCCTTCTGGGCGGCTCCCGTTACTCCGCCCAGAAGGGACTCGTCTCCTAGTGGAGGCCGTCGTCAGTTCGGTCCGGCCTGCACCATCGGGAGAGTGGCCCAACACTGGGCCATGGGGTCACGGGGGGCCGCCCCAGCGGCCGTTGGTGGCACGCCGGGTCGTTGACCGGCCAGTATTCGGCAGGGATCGGCTCAACTGGCGACCGCGCTGCCTTCGGAGACGGTGCTGGTCTCGATGATGGCGCGGCGTTCGGCCTCGGCCAAGCCGCCCCAGACCCCGAACGGCTCCCGGGTGCGAAGAGCGAACTCACGGCAGCGCAGCATCACCGGGCAACGGCCGCACACCTCTTTTGCGCGCGCTGTGCGGCGTGCGCGAGAGGGGTTCCGCTCACCGTCGGGGTGGTAGAACGTTGCGCTGTCCATGCCTCGGCACGAACCGAGCCGCTGCCACTGCCACTCGTGCTCAGTCGGCCCAGGCAGGCGGGTCACGTCGCTCACGGTGATTCACCTCTCTCCTCCGGTCGACAGACCGGACCGAGGGGTGTGTTCCCCGCGCGTGGGGGGCTCAAACCACGAACCACTAATCCATTTCTGGTTCCTGATCCGACGCTGTGCCGGCGAGTGCACCGGCCGCTGATCCGGCGACCTGGAACAGCTGGATGAGGCCGGCGATCCGCAGCGGGCGGAGCACCTGGCGGCGCGAGCAGGCCAGCCAGAGCTCGGTATTGCTCTGCTCCGCCGAGGCACGCGCCTCGACGAGCGCGGCGAGTCCGCTGGTGCCGAGGAACTCGACGTGGTCCAGATCGACGATCAACCGCTGGTG
>DASYLM010000273.1:0-5041 GCA_036009565.1 Pseudonocardia sp.
CAACTGACGTCGAATCAACAACAGTCACGTCAACAACGGTCGCGTCAGCAACAGTCGCCTCAACAACCGTCGCGTCACAAACGGCCCCGGCCAACCCCCTGCTCGCGGCGCTGACCCCGCGCGCCGACGCGGTCTGTCACCTGGCGATGAGCATCGGGATGGCCGCGATGTTCCTGGCCATGCTCTGAGCCCACTGCCGATCCCGACCACATCGACAGCGAAGGACCGCATGTCCGAGATCACCGTGTCCGTGCCCGACCGCGAAGCCTTCAACGACCGGGACCACCGGGACGACCGGGACGAACTGGGTCCCGCCAGGAGTCCGGCCCGGGCCTGGTGGCGGCGGGAGCTGCGCCCGCTGCTGATGCGGGTGCACTTCTACGCCGGGCTGTTCGTCGGCCCGTTCCTGCTGGTCGCCGCCGTAACCGGGCTGTTGTACACGCTCAGCCCGCAGCTCGAGCAGCTCGTGCACCACGACCAGCTGCACGTGCCGGTGCCGCCCGGCGCGACCCCGGTGCCGCTGACGCGGCAGGTCAGCGCCGCCATCGCCGCCCTGCCGGAGGGCACGGTGAGCGCCATCCGGCCGGCGGGCACCGCCGACGGCACCACCCGGGTGATCTTCGACGCCCCCGGGGTGCCCGCGGACTACTCGCGCACGGTGTTCCTGGACCCGTACAACGCCCAGGTGCGCGGCATCCTGACCACCTACGGCGAGTGGCTGCCGGTGCGGGCCTGGTTCGACGAGCTGCACCGCACCCTGCACCTCGGCGCCGTCGGCCGGGTGTACACCGAGCTGGCCGCCAGCTGGCTCTGGGTGCTCACGCTCAGCGGCCTCACGATCTGGCTCGCCAGGGTGCGGCGTGGCCGCCGGGCCCGCCGGCTCCGCCTGGCCGTGACACCCCGCCTGCGCGGCGCCGGCCGAGCCCGGGTGCGGTCCTGGCACGGCGCGGTGGGGCTCTGGGCCGCCGTCGGCCTGCTGTTCCTGTCCGCGACCGGGTTGACCTGGTCGCAGTTCGCCGGCACCAACGTGGACTCGGTGCGCGCCGCGCTGCACTGGAGCTCCCCCTCGGTGCACACCGCCCTGCCGGCCGACCAGCTCGCCCCCACCGCTACCGGCAGCACCGCCGACCTGGCCGCCACCGCGGGTCGGGTGCTGGCCGTCGCCCGCGAGCACGGCCTGAGCGACCCCGTCGAGATCACCCCGGCGACCGAGCCGGGCCGCGCGTGGGTGGTCACCCAGACGAAGCGGTCCTGGCCGGAGAAGCACGACTCGCTCGCCATCGACCCGGCCACCGCCACGGTGGTGGACCAGATCCGGTTCGCCGACTGGCCGCTCGCGGCGAAGCTGGCCCGTTGGGGCATCGACGCCCACATGGGGCTGCTGTTCGGGCTGGCCAGCCAGCTGGCCCTGGCCGCACTCGCGCTCGGACTGATCTCCATGATCGTCTGGGGCTACCGGATGTGGTGGCTGCGCCGGCCCGCCCGCCCGGCACCGGTACCGGCCGGCCCGCCCGGCGGCACGCGGCGGCCGGGCTTCGGCGCCATCGCACTGGTCGGCGCCGCCGCAATCGCGGTCGGTATCTTCCTGCCCGTCTTCGGCGTCTCACTGCTGCTGTTCCTGCTGGTCGACGCGGTGCGCGCGCAGCGGACCCCGGCCAGGACCGGCTAGCGGCCCGGCACGCCGGGGGCGCGCCCGCCCACGGTGATGTGGTGAGATTCGGGTCGGCGCCACCGAATCACGGGCGCCGCCGCCGAGGAGGACCCGCCCGATGATGGACGACGCCGCGCTCACCGAGTTGGCGCTGCGGGCCCGCGCCGGGGACGAGCGGGCGGCCACCCAGTTCGTGCGGCTCACCCAGCAGCAGGTCTGGCGGATGCTGGTGGCCCTCAGCGACCGCGGGGTCGCCGAGGACCTGACCCAGGAGACCTACGCCCGGGCATTCCGCTCGCTACCCGGCTTCCGGGCCGAGTCCTCGGTGCGGGCCTGGCTGCTGTCCATCGCCCGCCGGGTCGCCGCCGACCACGTGCGCGGCATCCGCGCCCGGCCCAGGATCGACCCCGAGATCACCCTCGACGACGCACCCCTCGCCGCCTCGGGCGGCGACCTCAGCGAGGCGGTGGTCCTGCACGCGGTCCTCGACACGCTGGACCCGGACCGGCGCCTGGCGTTCCTGCTCACCCAGCTGCTCGGGCTCAGCTACCACGAGGCCGCCGAGGTGTGCGGCTGCCCGGTGGGCACCATCCGCTCCAGGGTCGCCAGGGCCCGCGACGACCTCATCGGACACCTGGCCGACCGGGACCACCGGGATACCCGGGACAGCGGGTGATCCGGAGGCCCGTCGGCTTTCTCAACGAGCCGGGAACCACTCCATGATCATTTCCGACCTCAGCAACATGGGCTGTAGCACCTGCCGCGAGCACCTGTCGGCCGACCTCGACGGCGAGGCCGATCCCGCCGAGCTGCCCGCCGCCAGGGCACACCTGGCCGAGTGCCCGGAGTGCACCCACTGGTTCTCGGACGCGGCACTGGTCAACCGCCTGATCCGGACCGCGCCGGCCGACCCCGCGCCCGGCCTGACCGACACCGCGCTGGCCGAGGCCCTGTCCCAGCTGCCCCGGCCACGCTCGCCGAGGCGGCGGCTCTGGAACCGGGCGGCCCGGCTCGCGCTGGGCGTCGTCGGCGTCGTGCAGGCCTTCGTCGGTGGCGTCGGGCTGGTGCTGGCCAGCTCCGGCGGCGACCCGGACGCGGCCATGGCGGGCTCCGGAGCGATGGGTCACGCGATGATGGGTCACGCGATGATGGGCTCGGGCGTGATGGGCGCCGACATGGCCCACATGTCGCACGAGTCCTCGGCCTGGAACCTGGCCCTCGGGGTCGCCTTCCTGGCCGGCGCGGTCTGGACCCGGCACCTGGCCGGCACGATCCCGGTACTGGGCAGCTTTGTGGTGGTGCTGACCCTCGTCAGCACGTTGGACCTGGTCAGCGGCAACGTGGACCCGGCAAGGGTGGGCTCGCACGCCCTGGTGCTCGTCGGCCTCGGCCTGATCATGCTCATCATGGCCACCCGGCCGACCGAGTACCAGCCACAGCCGGTGCGCGCGCCGTCGCCGCCGCCGTGGACCACGCGCGTCCCCGGAGCCGGGGCGGCGGACATCTCGCCGCGGCCGGCCAGCTCGCCGACCCGCCCGGACCCGGCCGCCCGGCACCGGGCCGCCTGAGCCGCACCCGGTCAGATCGGGCTCAGCGCCGGTTCAACCCGCGACGTCGCCAACGTGCTCGGCGTGCTGCCGCGGACCCCGGTCGCACCCGACTCCCCCGGTGTGGCCCGGCTCTCGGTTCCGCGATACGGCGTTGACGAGCCGGGGCCGAGGCCCGTACCTTGCCAACCAGGTCAAGAGTGCCAGCGCCAAGCCCCGGCTCGCTGGCCGGCAACCCTCCTCCGCGGCGGGGTGCTCCGGGTGACGACCAGGCCGTCGTGACAGTCACGTCGGCAAGCGCGGACCCGCGGCGTACCCGGGGTCCCAGACACGGAGGACCCGTGATGACGCTCGCCCTCGATCGCCCGTGCCCGGTCACCAGCACCGAGCCGACCCACACCGCGCAGACCCACACCGCGCAGACCCACACCGCGCAGAGCCACACGGGCCTCCCGGCCGTCACCGGCACCGAGCTGCGGGTCCCGCTGGTCACCGGCGGCTGGACCCGGTACGCCAACCTGGACTACGCGGCGAGTGCGCCGGCGCTGGCCACGGTGGCCGACCACGTCGAGCAGGTGCTGCCCTACTACGCCAGCGTGCACCGCGGCGCCGGCTACGCCTCGCAGGTGTGCACCGGCCTGCTGGAACGGGCCAGGGACACCGTCGGCGAGTTCGTCGGCGCCCGGCCGGACGACGTGGTGATCTTCACCCGCAACACCACCGACGCGCTCAACCTGCTCGCCGGCTGCGTGCCCGGCGCGGTGCTCTGCCTGGACGTCGAGCACCACGCCAACCTGCTGCCCTGGCGCGCCGGGCCGCACCGCGCACTGCGGGCCGCGGCGACCGTCGCGCAGACCCTCGACGACCTGGCCGACGCCCTCGCCGCGACGCCGACCGCGCTGCTGGCCATCACCGGCGCGTCCAACGTGACCGGTGAGGTGCTGCCGATCGACCGCGTGGTGCGGATCGCGCACGAGGCGGGGGCCCGGGTGGTGCTGGACGCCGCCCAGCTCGCGCCGCACCGGCGGATCAGCCTGGCCGACACCGGCGTGGACTACCTGGCGCTGTCCGGGCACAAGCTGTACGCACCGTACGGCGCCGGCGTGCTGGTCGGGCGCCGCGACTGGCTGGACGCGGCACCCCCGCACCTGGCCGGCGGCGGCGCGGTGCGCCGGGTGACCGACACCGCCACCGAGTGGGCGGCCGCGCCGCACCGGCACGAGGGCGGCACCCCGAACGTGCTCGGCGCGGCGGCGCTCGCCCAGGCCTGCCGGACGCTGGCCCCGGTACTGGGCGACGCCGCGGCCACGCACGAGCGGAACCTGCTGAACCGGTTGGAGGCGGGACTGGCCGGCATCCCCGGCGTCGAGGTCCTGCGGATCTGGCCGGACAGCCCGGACCGGATCGCGGTGGTGAGCTTCGTGGTGGCCGACCGCCCGGCCGGGTACGTCGCCGCCTACCTCTCGGCCGAGCACGGCATCGGACTGCGGGACGGCAAGTTCTGCGCGCACCCGCTGTTGCAGCGGCTCTGCCCCGGCGGCGAGGCGCTGCGCGCGAGCATCGGACTGGGCAGCACCGCCGAGGACATCGACCGGCTGCTGGCCGCGCTGCGCACGCTGGTCAGCTCGGGCGCGAGCTGGACCTACGCCCCGGTGGACGGCCGCTGGGCGCCGACCCCGGACCCGCGCGACCTCGACCCGTTCGGGATCGGCCGGGCGAGCGGCGCCGGCGCCCGCTGCCAGCCCTGAGTCAGCAACGATCCCCCGCCTCGCTGCCGGGGGTCGCTTCAGATCGATGTGAGCCATCGCGCACATTTTGAGCCCAGATGTGCGCGATGGCTCAC
>DASYLM010000274.1:0-31966 GCA_036009565.1 Pseudonocardia sp.
AAGGCGAGCAGTGTGATCAACACGTGGGACCAGATGCTCGTCTCCCCGTGTGCCCAAGCTGGAACATTCGAAGATCTTATGTAGGTTTGCTATGTGTCAGATGTGTCCGATGTGACCAATGAGCCGGATGGTGCGGCCGGGCCAGACCTGGCACGGCGTGAGCGCGTGATCGAGGGGCTCGTTGGCCTAGCTCTCGACGATCTCGAGTCTGGCAACATCGGTATCGAGACCGCACTGCGCCTCGTTGCCACTCGTGCGTGGGGCGAAGGGCGACACGAAGGCGCGTTCAGCAAGGGCAGCAGTCAACCCCGCCGGTAGTGCCAACCGCCACCTGCTCGGCTTATTCGAGGTCGCCCTGACCGCCCGCAAGATCACCCAGCTCTACGACGTCGGCGCGGTACGACGCGCGGAGCGCCGCGGTCATGCCGGCCCTCGGGCGTGCTGCGAGGTCAGCGCCGCGCCTCCCCGATCGGAGTCTGCTCACCCGATCGGGGCATCGCCCGCGCCGCCCGTCGGCGGCACCATTCGGTCTGGTTGAGTCCGACAGAGGGGCGCGCATGCCAACGGTGGCGGTTGCGATCGACCTGCTCAGCTCGAAGTCCTTCGCCGAGGGACATCCTGTCGAGCAGTATCGCTGGCTGCGGGGCAACTCGCCGGTGTACTGGCACGACGAGCCCGACGGCCCGGGGTTCTGGGCGGTCACCACCTATGACCTGGTGCGTGAGGTCAGCAAGCGGCCCGACGTCTTCTCCAGTGCCGCCGGCGGCATCATGATCAACGATTTCCCGCCGGAGGAGCTGGAGTTCTTCCGCACCATGATCCTTGTGATGGACCCGCCGAAGCACTCGTTCTACCGGCGGCTCGTCGGTGGCCTGTTCACCCCGAAGCGCGCCGCCCTGTGGACCGACTCCATCGGCGACACGGTGCGCGCCATCCTCGACGAGGTCTGCGAGCGCGGCGAGTGCGACCTGGTCGAGGACATCGCCGGCAAGCTGCCCTCCTACGTCATCGCCGAGCTGCTCGGGATCCCCAGGGCGGACGGCGAGCGGCTCTACGTACTCACCGAGATCATGCACTCCGCACCCGATGTGGTCACCGACGCACAGCGGTCCGCCGCGATGGGCGAGATCACCGGCTACGCCGCCCAGGTGCGCAGCGACAAGCTCGCCAACCCGGGCGACGACCTGGCCAGCCGCCTGGTGATCGCCGAGGTTGACGGGCGCCGGCTGACCGAGCAGGAGTTCAGCTCGTTCTTCCTGCTACTGGTCAACGCGGGCGGCGACACCACCCGGAACCTGATCAGCGGTGCGACGGTCAGCCTGCTGCGCCGTCGCCCGCTGTTCGAGCGGTTGCGCGACGAGTCGGCCACGCTGATGCCGACCGCCGTCGACGAGCTGCTCCGGTTCCACAGCCCGGTGATCTACATGCGGCGGACCGCGGTGCACGACACCGTGCTGGGCGGTGTGCAGATCGGCGCCGGCGACAAGGTCGCCCTGTACTACGGCGCCGCGAACGGTGACCCCGCCATGTTCGACCACCCCGATGAGCTCGTGCTGGACCGCACACCCAACGAGCACGTGGCTTTCGGCGCCGGCGGGCCGCACTTCTGCCTCGGCTCGCATTTCGGTCGGATCGAGGCGCACCAGATGATGAGCCAGCTGTTGGCCCGGTTCGGTGACCTCGAGCTGGCCGGCGAGCCCACCTGGCTGGCGTCCAACTTCATCTCCGGCCCCACTCACGTGCCGGTCCGGTTCACCCCGAGCGCGCCGCTCGGCGGCTGACCGACCAACCGGCTGGGCCGTCGGCGCCCGCGACCCTTACGGTGACGGGGAGTCCCACGCCGAGGAGCCTGAATGCCTGACCCCGCCAACCCCGAACCGACCACCGCACGGATGCTCGCGGGTGCCCCCGTTGCCGAGCGCGTGCTCGCCGACGTCGCCGCCAGGGCCGACGCGCTGCGCGCCCGGGGCGTGACGCCGAGCCTGGCCACCATCCTGGTCGGCGACGACGACGCGAGCGCCGGCTACATCCGGATCAAGCAGCGGCAGGCCGCGGAGCTGGGCTTCACCTCCCCACACGCGCACCTGCCGGCCGACGCCACCCAGGCCGACCTGCTCGCCGCCGTCGGAGAGTTCAACGACGACAAGACCGTGCACGGGCTGCTGGTGCAGTACCCGGTGCCAGGTCACCTCGACTACGACGCCGCGCTGTCCGCGATCGACCCCGACAAGGACGTCGACGGCATGCACCCGGTCAACATGGGCCGCCTCGCACTCGGGCTGCCGGGCCCGCTGCCGTGCACCCCGGCCGGCATCGAGGAGCTGCTCGCGCACTACGAGATCCCGGTCTCCGGCAAGCACGTCGTCATCCTCGGCCGCGGCCCGACACTCGGCCGGCCGCTGGCCATGCTGCTCGCGCAGAAGCGGCCGACCGCGAACGCCGCCGTCACCGTCGTGCACACCGGTGTGCCGGACTGGGCCGAGTACACCCGCAAGGCCGACATCCTGGTTGCCGCCGCCGGCGTGCCGGGCATCATCCAGCCCGAGCACGTGAACCCGGGTTCGGTCGTCATCGGCGGCGGGGTGCGCTACTCCGGCCGGCGGCTGCTACCGGACGTCGACGAGGCCTGCAACGAGGTGGCCGGCGCGATCACGCCCCGGGTCGGCGGGGTCGGCCCGACCACCGTGGCCATGCTGTTCCGCAACGCGGTGAGCGCCGCCGAGCGGGCCGTCGGACCGACGTGAGCGTCACGCCGACCCAACTGTCCCGCGACCTGTACGACGTGATCAACAGGCGGCGGGACGTGCGGGGCCAGTTCACCGGCGAGCCGTTGGCGGCAGGTGTGCTGGAGCGGGTGCTCGAAGCGGCGCACGCCGCGCCCAGCGTCGGTCTGAGCCAGCCCTGGGACTTCGTGCTGGTCAGTGATGATCGGACGAAGCTCACGTTCCGGGACCACGTGCGGGAGCAGCGGGACAGCTTCGCCGACACGCTGGACCGCGAGCGCCGCGAACGGTTCGCCGGGATCAAGATCGAAGGGATCCTGGAGTCGACGCTGTCCGTGGTGGTCAGCTACGACGCGAGCCGGGGCGCGCCCGCGGTGCTCGGCCGGCACTCGATCCCGGACGCCGGCCTCTACTCGGTGTGCCTGGCCATCCAGAACCTGTGGCTGGCGGCCACCGCGGAGGGTCTCGGGGTCGGTTGGGTGTCGTTCTACCGCGAGCCGTTCCTGGCCTCGCTGCTCGGCATGCCGGCCGGGGTACGCCCGCTCGCCTGGCTCTGCCTGGGTCCGGTGACCCACCTGGAGACGCTGCCTGACCTGGAACGACACGGTTGGCGGTCCCGGCGGCCATTGGCTCAAGCGGTGCACCACGGACGGTGGGGCGAGCGCACCGACTAGCGTCGGCGTACGTGGTTGTCCCTGTGGTGGGCCGGTTCGCCGGCGCGGTTGCGTTCGTGCTGTTGGTGGCGGGTTGCTCGTCGGGCGGGGGGCCCGTTACGCCGCCGGCGGGTTGCCCGGCTGCTGGTCCCGCCGCGCTGGCCTGTGAGATCCGCGCTGGGGACGCCGTGGTCCACGACCCGGCCGCCGGTCCCGAGGCGCTCGCCGACGCCGGCCGGCGCACCCAGGACGCCTACCAGGACCTCGGTGACCACCCGGAATGGGACGCCGCCGTCATCGCCGCCGTCGGCCCGGGCCTCGGCGGGCAGACCGAGCATGCAGTCACCGCGTACCGCGCGCTGACCTCGCTGAACGGTGGGCCGAGCGCGCTGCTGCCGGCCTGGCGGGTGGTCGACCCACTGCCCGCCGGGCAGCTGCGCGGTTACTACGACGCCGCGCAGCGCCGGTTCGGGGTCCCGTGGACCGTGCTCGCCGCGGTCAACCTGGTGGAGACCCGGATGGGCCGGGTGGTCGGGTTGTCGTCGGCCGGGGCGCAGGGGCCGATGCAGTTCATGCCGGCGACCTGGGCGGCCTACGGCCTCGGCGGCGACGTCTGGGACCCGCGCGACTCGATCATGGGGGCGGCGAACTACCTGGCCGCGAACGGTGGGGCTTCGGCCGGCGGGCTGGACCGGGCGCTGCGGCGGTACAACAACGACGTCCGCTACGTGCGAGCGGTCCGCGAGTACGCCGCGATGATGGTCGCCGACCCGCGCGCGTTCATCGGGCTACGTGCCTGGCCGGTGGTGTACCGGACGGTGGCCGGCGACGTGCCGTTGCCCACCGGGTACGTCTCGGACCGCCGGATCCCGGTCGCCGAGTGGCTGGCCACGCATCCGGTCACCCCCGGCTCGCGCTGACTCGGGCTGTTGGAATCCGCGACTCGCGGTGACGGAATCCCCGACTCGCGCTGATGGAATCCCCGACTCGCGGTGATGGTGGGGGGTGGGCGGGTCAGACCTTGTGGCCGGAGCGCAGGGTGAGCAGGGTGATCTCCGGCGGGGCCCCGACCCGGACCGGCGGCCCCCAGAAGCCGACACCCCTGGTGACGTACAGCCAGGTGCGGCCCACCCGGGTCAGCCCGGCGAGCACCGGCTGGTCCAGCAGCACCAGGTAGCCGAACGGCAGCAGTTGCCCGCCGTGGGTGTGCCCGGAGATCTGCAGGTCCACGTCCGCGCGGGAGGCCTGGTCGATCATCACCGGTTGGTGCGCGAGCAGCACGACCGGGCGTGCCGGATCCCGCCCGGCCAGTGCCTTCGCCAGGTTCGCGCCGTGTCCCGGCTCGCCGGAACGCGCCGCCGTCCGGTCGTCGATACCGGCCAGGTCCAACGTCGGCGAACCCGCCCCGCCGCCCCACCGCCCAACCGGCACCCGCTGGTTGCGCAGCACCCGCACCCCGAGGGTCGGCAGGAACTCGCACCACTTCTCGGCGTCGTAGAAGTACTCGTGGTTGCCGGTGACGAAGAACGTCGGCCCGACCAGGTCGCGCAGTGGGGCGGTCGCCGGGCCGAGTTCCGCCACCGTGCCGTCGGTCAGGTCGCCCACGATGGCCACCAGGTCCGGGCTCTCGTCATTGACCCGGCGCACCAGGTCGGCCAGGAACGGGCCCCGGTTGATGACGCCGAGGTGGATGTCGGCCAGCGCGGCGATGGTCATCCCGTCCAGCGCGGGGTCCAGCTTGTCCAGGGTCACCTCGCGGCGGGCCAGCTGGGGTACCCGGGCCTCCGTCACGCCGTAGCCGACGGTCCCGCCGGCGATGAGCACCGCGGCGCCGCCGAGGATCCTGGCCATGGCGCGCCGCCGCCCCGGGTCCAGCCGCCGCCGGATCAGCCGCCGGGGGATTTCGACGATAACCAGCACCAGCGCCGAGTACAGCCCGACCGCCAACCACAGGTACCCGACCCAGTTCAGCACCACGATCTCGGTGGGTGTGACCCGCGCGGCCGCCGCCGGCGGCAACACCCGGAGCAGCAGGAACGCGGCGACCGTGCTGGCCCCGAGCACCAGCAGCAGCACGAACCCGAGCACCCGCCAGCGCGCGCGGGCCGCCGTGCTGTGCACCAGCCGCGAGTACAGGTACAGATGCAGGAGGACGACAACGAGCGCGACGGCGAGCAGGAAAGCCACCCTCCCGATCATGCCGGTCACGGTGGTTGTCGCCGGCACAGACCCAGTACCACCCGCACAGCCTGTGCAGGGTCTGTGCGGCATGTAGGAGGCCTGTGCGGCGGTACGGGCGTGGGCCGGCCTAGTGTCGGGGCATGAGTGAGAAGCCGACTGTGGCGCTGCTGGGGACCGGGATCATGGGGGCCGGGATGGGCCACAACATCCTCAAGGCGGGGCTGCCGCTGCGGGTGTGGAACCGTTCCCGGGACAAGGCCGAACCGCTGGCGGCGGCCGGCGCTCGGCTGGTGGACACGCCCGCCGAGGCGGTGACCGGCGCGGACGTGATCGTCACCATGGTGAAGGACGGCCCGGCCGTCACGCAGGTCATGGACGACGCGGCGCCCGGCCTGCACGCGGGCCAGGTATGGGCGCAGACCACCACGGTCGGGGTGCGCGCCGCCGAGGAGCTCGCCGCGCTGGCCGACCGGCACGGGCTGATCGTGGTCGACTCCCCGGTCATGGGCACCAGGGCGCCCGCCGAGTCCGGTGACCTGCTCGTACTCGCCGCCGGACCACTGGAGGCCCGCGAGCCGCTGACCCCGGTGTTCGACGCGATCGGCCGGAAGACGCTCTGGCTCGCCGAGGACGCGGCCGGCGCGGCCGCCAGCCGGCTCAAGCTGGTGCTGAACGGGTGGGTGTTGACGGTCACCGGCGGCGCCGGCGAGGCGCTCGCGCTGGCCCGCGCGCTGGGCGTGGACCCGCAGGCGTTCCTGGACGGGATCGCCGGCGGCCCGCTGGACTCCGGCTATCTCCGGGCCAAGGCGGCGGCCATCCTGAACGAGGACTGGGCGCCGAACTTCACCGTCACCAACGCGGGCAAGGACGCCGACCTGGTCGTCGAGGCCGGCCGGGACAACGGGGCGCGGCTGGACATCGCCGAGGCCGTCGCCGCCCGCATGCACCGGGCCGAGGACCTGGGACACGGTGAGAAAGACCTGGCGGCGGCCTACTTCGCCAGCTTCGGGCCGGAGGCGTAGGGAGTGTCTGGTGGATCTATGCCGAGCGGGCGCCGCGCGGCCGGCTGGGTGATCCGTCAGACGCTCCCTGGGCAGCGCTACCCGGGAGGATGGATATCCCGGCAAGCTCGTACTTCAATCGAGGCATGCTCTCAGGCGACTCACAGATGCCCGGTTCACACTGAGTGTCATGCGCATTCTCGTGGTCGACGACGATCGGGCCGTCCGTGAGTCGTTGCGCCGTTCCCTGGCGTTCAACGGCTACCAGGTCGACCTGGCAACCGACGGCCAGGCGGCGCTCACTGCGGTGAGCATGGCCCGACCGGACGCAATGGTGCTGGACGTGATGATGCCCAGGCTGGACGGTCTGGAAGTCTGCCGGCGCCTCCGTGGCACCGGGGACGATCTGCCGATCCTGGTGCTCACCGCCCGGGACGCCGTCTCCGACCGGGTGGCCGGGCTGGACGCCGGCGCCGACGACTATCTGCCCAAGCCGTTCGCGCTGGAGGAGCTGCTGGCCCGGTTGCGGGCGCTGCTGCGCCGCCAGCTGGGCGGCGGCGAGTCCGGCCCGGAGTTCACCCCGCTGTCCTTCGCGGACCTCTCGCTCGACCCGGAGACCCGCGAGGTGAAACGGGGCGAGCGGCAGATCAGCCTGACCCGCACCGAGTTCTCCCTGCTGGAGCTGCTGCTGGCGAACCCGCGCCGGGTACTCACCCGCAGTCGCATCCTGGAGGAGGTCTGGGGCTACGACTTCCCGACCACCGGCAATGCGCTCGAGGTCTACATCGGCTACCTGCGCCGCAAGACCGAGCTGGAGGACGAGATCCGGCTGATCCACACCGTCCGCGGCGTCGGCTACGTACTGCGCGAGACCGCGCCCTGATGCGGTGTTGAGAACGGGTACCAGCGGCCTGGGGCCACGCACCGACGGCGCCGAACCACGTACCGGTGGCCGGGGGTCGAGGTCGGACGGCTTCGAACCGGAGACCGGCGAGTTCGACCTGGAGACGGGTGACTTCCGCTCGGACGACGGCGAGTTCGACCCGGAGACCGGTGAGTTCACGCCGCGCCCCGCCGGCGCGGCGGAGGACCGGGACACGCTGTTCGGTGCGGTTCCGCCGGCGGCTGCCGGCCCGGGGACGCGGTCCGGTGGTCTGGGGTCGCGGGTCAGGTCACGGATCAGCGGTCCCCGTTCGGGGATCGGCGCTGCGTGGCGCGGCGGCCGGGGCCCTAGATCACCCCGGCACAGCGCCAGGTCCGAGAATGCTGGCGTGCGATTGCGAGGCGTCGAGCTGCGGGCCCGCGCGTCCGAACAGATCTCGCTGCGGATGCGGGTGGCGCTGCTGGCCGCGATCATGGTCGGGCTGGCCACCGCGGGCATCTCGGCCGCCGCATTCTGGGTGGTGCGCGCGTCGCTGTTCGCCGATCTGGACACCCAGCTGCACCAGCGCGCCGAAACCGTGGTGAACAGCGGCCTGCTGGCCAACCCGGCGAACCTGCCGGCCGCCGCGCTGTACGGCTCCGACGTGCGGGTCGCCCTGATCAACGCCCAGGGCACCTTGATCACCATCGCGCACTCGCCGCCGCCGCCGGTCGGTGAACCGGAGCTGGACGTCGCCTCCGGGGAGCACCCCGACTCGCTGCGCACGGTCAACGACGAGCGGGTGCTCGGGGTACCCACCGGCTCCAACGGGTTCGCCCTGGTGCTGGCCCAGCCGCTGGACCAGATCCGGCACACGCTCGGTGGCCTCGGCGTGGTACTCGCGCTGGTCGGCGGCGCCGGTGTGGTGCTCGCCGGGCTGGCCGGGGCCACCGTGGCCGGCGCCGGCTTGCGCCCGGTTCAGCGGCTCACCGCGGCCACCGAGCGGGTGGCCAGCACCGGTGACCTGCGGCCGATCCCGGTGACCGGCAACGACGAGCTGGCCAGGCTGACGCACAGCTTCAACCTGATGCTGAGCGCGGTGGCGGCCGCGCAGGAACAGCAGCGCCGGCTGGTCGCGGATGCCGGGCACGAGCTGCGCACCCCGCTGACCTCGCTGCGCACCAACGTCGAACTGCTCGTTGCGTCCAGCGAACCTGGCGCGCACGCGCTGCCCGAGGCCGACCGCAGGGAGATCTTCGACGACGTGCGCGGCCAGATCGAGGAGCTGACCACGCTGGTCGGCGACCTCGTCGAGCTGGCCCGCGACGATGCGCCGCAGGCCGTGCACGAGCCGGTGGAGCTGGTCGACGTGGTGGAGCGGTCACTGCAGCGGGCCAAGCGCCGCGCCGGCGAGGTGCGCTTCGAGAGCCGGCTGGTGCCCTGGACACTGCTCGGGGACGCCACCGCGCTGGAACGCGCCGTGCTGAACCTGCTGGACAATGCGGTGAAGTGGAGCCCGCCGGACGGTGTCGTGCAGGTCGGGCTGCATCCGGTCGGCGACGGCACCGCGATGCTGGAGGTGGCCGACGGCGGCCCCGGGATCGCCGACGACGACCTGGTGAAGGTGTTCGACCGCTTCTACCGGGCCACCGAGGACCGCAGTCGGCCCGGCTCGGGGCTCGGCCTGGCCATCGTGAAGCAGGTCGCGGAGCGGCACGGCGGTTCGGCGAGGGCCGGGCGCAGCGCACAGGGCGGCGCGCTGCTCGCGGTGCAACTGCCCGGCGAGCCTGGCTGAGCCGGTCGGGACGGCGGCGCGGGCCCCGGATGGGCCAGCGCCTGGGAGACGGGAGGGTGAGCGCAGGTCACCGCGACCGCCCCGCATGCCCTAACACCGGGCTGGGCGGGTGATGTTTGCAGGGTCTGCGTACGCGTGGCCGCGCGGAGTCCTACTCTCGGCGGCTAAGGCTTGTCCGGTGCTCCACGCATCTCGTTGTGTGCGGGCGTCGGCTGGGTCGTCCATCCAGCCGCTTTCGCGAACCATGGTGAGGGTATGGCCCACGACGAGACACCAGGGCAGCGCGACGACGCGGTCCAGCCCGTAACGCCCCCCGCCGGCATGCCGGCCGGGGCCGAATCCGGTCCGGGATCCGGGGCGACACCCGACGCCGCGTCCTCGGCCGAGTCCGATGCCGTGACCGGCTCGTCGGCGCGCGCCGAGCCCGCTTCGTCGGCCGGGTCCGGGTGGGCCGCCCCAGCCGCTCCCGGTGGGGCTGACCCAGCCGCGCCGGCCGCCGGTTCTGACTCCGCCGGCACCGACGCTGTCGGCAGCCCGGGCGTCGCGGCGAACGCCTCGGACTCCACCTCGGATGCCACCTCGGACTCCACCTCGGATGCCGGCGGTGACCCGCGCCCGGTCGACTCCACCAGCTCGGTCGACGCGACCGGGCCCATCGAGTCGAGCGGGGCGGACGGCTCGGCCGGCGCCGCCACGGACCACGGGTCGCCGAGGGCGGAGCCGCCGTCACCGTGGGCACCCCGGGCGCAGCACGACCCGTCGCCTCAGGGCGGGTCGGCTCAGCAGGGCGGGTCGCCTCAGGGGTTGGCGCCGCAGATCGGCGCGCCGTCCCCGTACGCGCCGCAGTACCAGCCTCCGCCCGGCGTGCCGGCATACGAGCCGGCGCCCACCGGAGCGGGCTTCCAGCCGTACCCCAACGTCGACAGCCCGACGCAGCGCTACCCGGGCGGGCCGTACCAGCCGACCCAGCAACTGCCCGGCACCGAGACCGGCCCAGGTGCCCAGGGCGCGGCCGATCCCACCCAGGGCGGCCTCACCGGCAATGGCCAGCCCGGCCCGGGGCAGCCCGGCTACCAGCTGTTCAGTGGCCCCGCCGAGCAGGAACGGAAGCCCGACTCCCGGCGTAAGTGGATCTTTGCTGGCCTGGCGCTCGCACTGGTCGGCGCGCTGGTCGGCGGGGGGCTCGGCGGCATGATCGGTTACCAGGTCGCCGCGAACGGCGGCCGGCTGAGTGTGCTCGATGCGCCGTCGCCGGATGCCGACTCCACCGCCGCGCCGCCGACCGCCGTGGAGCAGGTCTCCCAGCGGACGCTGCCGACCGTGGTCCAGATCCGGGTCACCTCCGGGCGGCAGGCCGGCGCGGGATCGGGCATGGTGCTCAGTCCGGACGGCCTGATCCTGACCAACAACCACGTCGTGTCGCTGGCCGCCAACGGTGGAACCCTGAATGTGCTGTTCCAGGACGGCAGGGTCGTACCGGCGAAGATCATCGGTCGGGACAAGACCTTCGACATCGCGGTGGTGAAGGCGCAGAACGTGTCGGGCCTGCAGCCGATCACGCTCGGCAACTCGGACTCGGTTCGGGTGGGTCAGTCGGTGATCGCGATCGGTTCGCCGCTCGGCCTTGGCGGCACCGTGACCAGCGGCATCGTGAGTGCGCTGGACCGGGCGGTCTCGGTCGGCGGTGACGACGACACGCCGCCGCCGCCGGCCCCGAGGCTGCTGCCGGGTCCCGGGCCGGGCCTCGGCGACCCCACGCCGGACCCGAACCAGAACAGCAGCGAGGTTCTGAACGCGATCCAGACCGACGCATCCATCAACCCCGGTAACTCCGGCGGGCCGCTGGTGGACCTGGAGGGCAGGGTGATCGGGATGAACACCGCGATCGCCAGCCTGGCCTCCAGCGGTCAGGGTGGTTCGGTCGGCCTGGGCTTCTCCATCCCGATCAACCAGGTCAAACGGGTCGCCCGGGAGCTCGAGCAGACCGGGCACGCCACCAAGGCGGTGATCGGAGTCAAGATCGAGACCCGGAACCAGTCCGGTCAGTCGGGTGGCATCTCCCAGGCCGTGGTCGTCGACGTCGGCCCGGGCAGCCCGGCGCAGCAGGCCAACCTCAAGGTGGGTGACGTGATCGCCAAGGTGGACCAGCGGCCGGTCACCTCGGCCGACGAGGTGGTCGCCGCGGTGATCAGTCATGCCCCCGGGGACAAGGTGGTCATGACGCTGGGCGACGGCCGCACGCTGCCGGTCACGCTCGGCGGACAGCCGAGTAGCTGATCAGAGCGGGGCGCCGGGCCGGCGCCGGAGCTGTCCGGCACCTGAGGGCCATGTGGCCGACGGTGGAGCTGAGACAAAACCTGAGGCGACAAAACCTGAGGCGACCGAGGTCACCTTTCGAAAACACCCTCAATTTCGTTGCGCCGAATCCGCCATTTGCGGGTACCGTGGGTGTTATCCAGCCAGTCCAGGGCCGCTAGCGCGGTTTCTGGGCGTACAGACGCCGCGCCGGCGTAGGTCCCCCCTCCCCACGCCGGCGCGGCTCCTTAATGTCTGGGGCAGGTTCGCGCGCGTGCCGTCCGCGGCGGTTGCTCCTCCGTCGTGCCTGGTCACGGCCTTGCCGCCAGTGTGGCAGAGCTCCTCAGCCGGCTGGGCGCAGCTCGGCGAAGGCACGGCGGCGGTTGCGCACCCGGCACAGCCGCAGGCCGGCGGCCGAGGCGACGTCGCCGATCGCGTCCACCCCGACCACGGCCCACGGGAACCAGGCGCTCGTCGTGCCACCGGGCTGGACCACCCGGGCCGGGCCGCACCAGAGTCCGGGCTCGGTGGCCAGCTCGACCAGTACCGAGCCCCGAGGGTCGAGCAGCCGGCGCACCCGGCTCAGCAGCGTCACCGGGTCCCCGCCGATCCCCACGTTGCCGTCGGCCAGCAGGGCGTGATGCCAGCGTCCCTCGCCGGGCAGCGCCTCGAACAGGTTGCGGCGCAACGCCACCGCACCCCGTCGGGCACACAGCTGCACGGCCAGCGCCGAGCTGTCCACCCCGAGCGCTGGTACGCCCCGCTCGCTGAGCGCGCGAACCAGCCGGCCGGGTCCGCAGCCGAGGTCGACGGTCGGGCCCCGGCAGCCGTCCAGCAGCCACCGGTCGGACCGCGCGGCGTCGGCCCGCCAGCGGCGCACGTGCAGTGTTCTGGTCCGCCCGCCGGCCCTGTCCAGTCGGCACGCCCGGCCGGCCAGCCCGGCGTCGAACTGACCCCGGCCGTGGTCGGCGCGGGTGTGGTCGAGGGTCACCGAGCCACCCCGGCGGGCCGGGACAGGAGGGCCGCGACCTCGGCGCTGAATCGGCGGCCGGCGCCGGCGGCGGCCACCGCGAGCGCGTCCTCGGCGGTGTCCACGTCGCGCAGTTCGGGCAACACAGCGACGGACAACCCGGCGGCGCGCAGTGCACGCAGGGTGGCTTCCCCGGTGTCCGGCCGCGACGTCGGCACCGACTCGATCGCCTTGGCGGCCCGGGGGTCGCGCAGCCCGAGCGCCCACCAGCCACCGTCGGAGGCCGGGCCGAGCACCGCGTCCGGACCGGCGGCGGCGGACAGCGGTGCCAGCGCCTCGGCGAGGTTGGCGGCGGTGAGCTGCGGGGTGTCCATGCCGATCTGCAGTAGGGGACTGCCGGGTGCGTGGTCCGCCCCGTCCGCGTGCGCCGCCGCGATGCGCTCGCCGAGGGTGTCGCCGCGTTGGTCGAACCGGGTCACCCGCCGCAGGGCCCTGGTCAGCTCGGCGCGGGACTCGGCGGCGGTGAGCGAACCGGTCCAGGCGACCAGCGGGAGCGCCCCGGGTACCGCGCACACCGCGTCCAGGGTGTCCAACAGGGCGGCCGCCGCGATCCGGGCCGCCTCGCGAGGGCTGGCCGGCGGACACAGCCGGGTCTTCGCCCGGCCGGCCACCGGTGACTTGGCGAGTACCAGCAACGCCGCGCTCGGTGGCCCGGACCGCCGGCCTCCGGGTGAGCCGGTGATCATTGACCTGATCATTCCCGCAGCCTATGAAGCGGCACCGGTTTCGGGGCGTGTTCCGATGCTTACGGAGTGATGACGTCGGGGATGGTAGCGGCCACCGCGCCGGGCCAGGTCGTAACGTGCCGGCGTGACCCCAGCGCCACCCGTTCGACACCTCGGTGACCCGCCCCGCTCCGCTCCGGACCGCCGCGGGGCCATGCTGACCTCGGTGAACCGGCCGAGGAGGATCGAGCGATGAGCACAGCCACCGGGCACATCCTGGTGATCGACGACGACCCCACGGTGCTGGACGTGGTCGCCCGCTACCTGAGCAGGGCCGGGTACCAGGTGTCGGTGGCACCGGACGGCGAGCTGGGCCTGAAGCTCGCGGCCGCCCGGTTGCCCGACCTCGTGGTGCTGGACCTGATGCTGCCGGGGCGCTCCGGGTTGGAGGTCTGTGCCGAGCTGCGGGCGCGCGCGCCGATCCCGGTGATCATGCTGACCGCGCTGGGCGAGGAGGAGGACCGGGTGGTCGGTCTCGAGCTCGGCGCCGACGACTACGTGACCAAGCCGTTCAGCCCGCGCGAGCTGGTGCTGCGCGTCGGTTCGGTGCTGCGCCGGTCCAGGGACGCGGTGGCCCCGGCGGTCGCCGCGCCGACCGTGGTCGACGGCAACCTGGTGGTCGACGTGTCCGCCCGCCGTGCCGTGCTGGACGGCAAGGACCTGGCGCTCACGGTCCGCGAGTTCGACCTGCTGGCCTTCCTGATCCGCCATCCCGGCCAGGCGTTCGGGCGCCCTGAACTGCTGGAGAAGGTCTGGGGCTGGAGTTTCGGGGACCAGTCGACGGTGACCGTGCACGTGCGGCGGCTGCGCGAGAAGGTGGAGGTCGATCCGACCAACCCGCGCCGGATCAGCACCGTGTGGGGCGTCGGCTACCGCTACGACCTGCTGGACGGTTCCGGCGCCGGCCCCAGCGCCGGCGACACCGAGGAACGGTGAGCTAGATGTTGACGGAGTTGGGTGCGGTCTGGTGGCCGGCGTTGCTGTTCACCCTGCCGGTGGCGGTCGCCGGTGCGGTGCTGCTGCACTTCATGCGCCGGTACTCGATCACCGTCGCGGTGACCGTGCTGGTGCTCATCCCGGTAGTCGCCTCGCTGGTCGGGGTGCTCGCGGTGGGCAAGTTCATGCTCGACCCGCAGCTCAAGGACACCCTGGCGGTGTGCCTGGTGGTGGCCGCGGTGTCGGTGCCCGCCGGGCTGCTGCTGGGACGGGGGCTGGCCAGGGACAGCGTCTGGGAACGGGAGGCGCGGGAGCGGGAGCGCGCCGCCGAGTCGGCCCGCCGCGAGCTGGTCACCTGGATCAGCCACGACCTGCGCACCCCGCTGGCCGGCATCCGGGCGATGTCCGAGGCGCTGGCCGACGGGGTGGTCAGCGACCCCGCCGAGACCGAGCAGTACGCCCGCCGGATCGGCCGGGAGACCGAGCGGCTGGCCGGCATGGTGGACGACCTGTTCCAGCTGTCCCGGATCACCTCAGGGGCGCTGCGACTGACCCTCAACGCGGTGTCGCTGGGCGAGGTGGTCTCCGAGGCGGTGGCCGCCGAGTCGGCCGGGGCGGCGCGCAAGGGCGTCAACCTGGTCGCCGACCCGGACACCGACTGGCCGGTCGTGCGGGGCAGTGACCCCGAGCTGGCCAGGGTGGTGCGCAACCTGGTGTCCAACGCCGTGCGGCACACCCCGCCGGACGGCTCCGTGGTGCTCGCCGCCGGCGCCGAGGACGGCCAGGCCTGGCTGCAGGTGCAGGACGGTTGCGGCGGCATCCCGGAGCACGACCTGGACCGGGTGTTCGACGTGGCGTTCCGGGGCAGCGTGGCGCGCACCCCGCAGGACACCTCCGAAGGGCAGGCGGACATCGGCGCCGGGCTCGGGCTGGCTATCGCGCGCGGCCTGGTGGAGGCGCACGACGGGCGGATCGCGGCGTCCAACCACGGGCCGGGCTGCCGATTCGAGGTGCGGTTGCCGCTGGCCGAACAGCTCGCCGCCGGGACCCGGACACCCTGACCGTCCGGTCGTGAGCGTGTTGCGCGCCGCGCCGGAACCGGGGCGCGGCGGGTGACCATGAGGCGCGCCCGGGCGGCTCGGAGGCACCGACTACGGTATTCGACATGGAGATCGCACCACCTCGGATCGGGCGCGCGCTGGTCGTAATCGTCGATGACCGGGCGGCCCACGGTGAGCAATCTGACACCACAGGACCGCTGGTCACCGAGCTGCTCGAGGAGGGCGGCTTCGTAGTGGACGCGGTGGTCACGGTGCCCGGTGAGGCAGTGGCCATCCGCAACGCGCTGAACACGGCGGTGATCGGCGGGGTGGACCTGGTGGTCACGGTCGGCGGCACCGGGGTGTCCCCGCGCGACGTCACCTCGGACGCCACCGCCGGTGTGCTGGACCGCCCGATCCCGGGCATCGCGGAGGCCATCCGGGCATCCGGGCTGGCCGCCGGTGCGATCGACGCCGGGCTGTCCCGCGGCCTGGTCGGCGTGTCCGGCAGCACCCTGGTGGTGAACCTGGCGGCGTCCCGGGCGGCGATCCGCGACGGCATGGCCACGCTCACCCCGCTGGCCCCGCACGTGATCGAGGAGCTCTCCGGACTCGACGACGCCTGAGTCGAGGCGTCCCACGTTGGCTACCGAACCCGGCGAGCGGAGCGAGCGCGGCGAACCGGCTGTGGAACCGGTCGCGACAGCCGGGCTGGCGCCCCCGCCGGGCGGCCCTGAGGTGGGCGATCCCGGGTTGACCGGGGCCGCCGAGCATGCTGAGCCGGTAGTGGCCGAGCAGGCTGAGCCGGAGGTGGCCGAGCAGGCTGAGCCGGAGGTGGCTGAGCAGGCTGAACTGGCTGAGCCTGAGCTGGGTGAGGCGGTTCGGGCGGCCGCGCGGCGCCGTCGGCTGGCCGAGGTGTTCGGCGACGTATTGCCCGAGGCGACCGGTGACGACCGGCCCGAGAGTGGCTCGCCGGCCGGCGCGGATGATCGCTGGTACACCGAGAACCGGCCACCGCACCACGGCGGTTAGGCGATTCCGGCGCAGTTGACACCACCGCTCACATCGCGGTGCCGCCGCACATATCGCGGTGCCGCCGCACCCATCGCGGTGCCGCCGCGCCCATCGCCCATCGTGTGTCGGCGCGGGTTTGTGCTGGTCGGCGCGCCCCGCCGGATCCTGTAAACGTGATGTTTCGCGAAAAACGGGTCCAGGGGGAGCTTGGTAACGCCCGTTTGTTCCGGATGTCATCGGCCGGACACAGCTGAGCAGTCTCCTTGCGGGGAGCCCAACCGCAGCTACCCAGCCAAGGAGCCCTTCATGACCAGCACGACCGCCCTGAGTGACGTCGAGCAGAAGAGCCTGTCCGAGATCCCGCACCCGTCGCTGCCCGAGGGCTCCTCGATCTACGGCGGGACCAAGGTCTTCCCGGACTACCAGGCCGAGGACGGCGAGGTCTACTTCACTCTCGTCCACGGTATCGCACACGAGTCCAGCGTCAGCTTCGTAGCCATTCTGCAGGCCACCCGGGCTCTGCGGAAGGGTTTCGAGTCAGCCCTTTACTTCTACGGCCCCGGCTCGCTGAACTGCCTGGCCACCCGTGGCTTCCCGACCACCGGCACGTCCGCGTTCCCCGGCGAGCACAACATCAACAACCAGCTGGCCACGTTCATCGCCGAGGGCGGCAAGGCATTCTGTTGCCGGTTCGGGCTGTCCCTGCACGGCGCCCGTGAAGAAGACCTGATGGACGGCGTCATCCCCACCCACCCGCTGGACGTGCAGGACGCGCTGATCCACTACGCCCGCAAGGGCGCGATCATCAACTCGACCTACATGTTCTGATGACCGAACTCGCTGATTCACCGGCTCAGGTCGAGACCGCCGAACCGGTGATCCTGGCCAGCCGGACGGATCTCGCGGTACGCGGGGTCCGACTGGAATCAGGCGAGGGCGGCCACGACGCCGATGCTCCGGTTCAGCGCCGCGCCGGAGCCGGCCCCACCGATGACGGACACCTCGTCATCGGTGGCCGGAGCGCGGCGCTGCCCATCGTCTCCACCAGCCCGTACTCGTTGCGCGGTCGCCGGCTGCTCTACGAGGGCACCGATACCGGGCTGGAGGTCGAGCCGGTCCGCCGGCCGAAGTTCTACGACCTGACGACCGCCGAGGGCGTCCGCTACGAGCAGCTCGCCAGGCTGCACGGATCGGACGTGCTGGCCACCACCGTGGTGCAGACCTGCATGCGCTACGACCCGGACACCCGCTGCCGGTTCTGCGCCATCGAGGAGTCGCTGCGCGCCGGGTCGACGGTGGCGGTGAAGTCCCCGGCTCAGCTGGCCGAGGTGGCCGAGGCCGCCGTCCGGCTGGACGGGGTGCGCCAGATGGTGATGACCACCGGCACCAGTCGCGGCCGTGACCGCGGCGCCACCCACCTGGCGCGCTGCGTGGTCGCGGTCAAGGCCGCCGTGCCCGAGCTGCCGATCCAGGTGCAGTGCGAGCCGCCGGCCGACCTGGACACCATCGACGCACTGCACGAGGCCGGCGCCACCGCGATCGGCATCCACGTGGAGTCGCTGGACGACGAGGTACGCCGCCGCTGGATGCCGGGCAAGTCCACGGTGCCGCTGGCCGAGTACTGGGCGGCGTGGGACCGCGCCGTCGAGGTGTTCGGCCGCAACCGCGTCTCGACGTACCTGCTGGTGGGCCTCGGCGAGAAACCCGACGAGCTGGTCGCCGGCGCGGCCGAGCTGATCGAGCGCGGCGTCTACCCGTTCGTGGTGCCGTTCCGCCCGGCCGCCGGCACGCTGGCGGTGGACGTGGACGGTGCGCGGGCGCCCGCTCCGGCGCTGCTCGCCGAGGTGACCGCCCGGGTGGCGGGGCTGCTCAGCGCCGCCGGCATGCGGGGCGCCGACCAGGGCGCCGGCTGCGCCGCCTGCGGGGCGTGCAGCGCGCTGTCCACGGTCGGGGGCTGACGTGCTCTCCGGAGGTACCGAGCAGCACCCCGCCATCCACCCCGCCAACCGCACCGCCATCCCGTCGGTGCGTGGCGGGCGGGGTGCCGCCGTGGACGTCTGCGAGCTGCTCATCGGCCGGCCGCCGCGCACCCCGCCCAGACCGGCGCTGTTGATCGAGAGGGTGGACAACGGGGCCGACCCGGCGGCGCTGTCCCGGTACCGGGAACTGCGCCGGGAGGTGTTCGTCGCCGAGCAGGGGCTGTTCCGGGGCCATGACGGCGACGACATCGACGACGACCCGCGCACCGTCGTGCTGGTGGCGCGGGACACCCGGGACCCGGGGCACCCGGTGGTCGGCGGGGTGCGGCTGGCCCCGGTCACCGAGACCGACCTGGGCTGGTGGGCCGGCAGTCGGCTCGCGGTGCACCCGGCGGCGCGGCGCGGGGGTGCCCAGCTCGGGGCGGCGCTGGTACGCGCCGCGTGCGCGACCGCCGAAGGGGCCGGCGCCCTGCGCTTCGAGGCCACTGTGCAGGCGGCCAACGAGGAGTTCTTCGGCCGGCTGGGCTGGCAGCGGCTGGCCCCGGTGGACGTGTTCGGCGCTCCGCACGTACTGATGCGCTGGCCGGTGCACCGGATCGCCGCGCTCGTCGCCGCCACGAAGGCCCCGCTGCGGGCCCTGTTGGCCGGGATGCCGGGGGCACCGGCGGGCTTCGTCGGTGACGACGGCGCTCCGGTACCGGGCAGCGACCTGATCGCCGCCTGCGACGCGATCCTGCCGTCGATGGTGGAGCGGGACCCCGAGTGGGCCGGCTGGTGCTCCGTGCTGGTGAACGTGAACGATCTGGCCGCGATGGGGGCGGTCCCGATCGGGCTGCTGGATGCGGTGGCTGCGCGGGACGCCTCCTTCGCGGCCAGGGTGCTGACCGGGCTGCGTGCGGCGGCGACCGCCTGGGGTGTCCCGGTGCTCGGCGGCCACACCCAGCTCGGGGTGCCTGCCGCTCTCTCGGTCACCGCGCTGGGCCGCACCGAGCGCCCGGTGCCGGCCGGCGGCGGTCGGCCCGGCGACGAGGTGCGGGTCACCGCGGACCTGGGCGGCGGCTGGCGCGAAGGACACACCGGCCGGCAGTGGGACTCCACCAGCCACCGCCCGCCGGCCGTGCTCCGCGAGCAGCAGCGTGCGGTGGCGCTCGCCGGACCGGCGGCGGCCAAGGACGTCTCGATGGCCGGGCTGGCCGGCACCCTCGGCATGCTCGCCGAGGCCTCCGGCTGTGCCGCCGACCTGGACGTCGCGGCGGTGCCCCGGCCGGCCGGGGCGACCGTCGGTGACTGGCTGACCTGCTTCCCCGGTTACGCGATGATCACTGCGGACCGGGTCGGCGAGACCACGCCGCCGCCCGCGCCGGGCACCACCTCGACGGTCTGCGGGCGGCTGCGACGGGGCGCCGGGGTCCGACTGCGCTGGCCGGACGGCGCGTACACCGAGGTCGTCGCGGATGCGGTGACCGGGATGGGAGCGGCATGAGTATCCGCATCTCCGCCGTCGCGGCCGAGTACGGCCGTGGCCTGCGACGCAGCCTGGACCAGGTCACCGGGCAGATCCAACAGGCCCGCGAGGACGGCGTCGACCTGCTGGTACTGCCCGAGGCGTGCCTGGGCGGCTACCTGGTCGACCTGTCCGACCCGGACAGCACACTGGAGAAGGACGATCCCGGTCCGCCCGAGCTCAGCGTCGACGGTCCCGAGCTGGCGGAGCTGGCCGCGGCCGCCGGTGAGCTGGTGGTCTGCCTCGGCTACTGCGAGATCGCCGACGGTCGCCGGTTCAACAGCGCGGTCTGCTTCTCCGGTGCCGGTGTGCACGGGGTGTACCGCAAGGTGCACCAACCGTTGGCCGAGGACTCGTACTACTCGGCCGGCAGTGGGTTCGCCGCTTTCGACACGCCGGTCGGCCGACTGGGCATGCTGATCTGCTACGACAAGGCGTTCCCCGAGGCGGCCAGGGCGCTGGCGCTGGACGGTGCACAGATCATCGCCTGCATGTCCGCCTGGCCGACCAGCCGGACCGCGCCGGCGCCCGACCTGGCCCAGGACCGCTGGACGAAGCGGCACAACCTGTTCGACGCGGCCCGCGCGCTGGAGAACCAGGTGGTGTTCGCCTCGGCCAACCAGGCCGGCAGCTTCGGATCGCTGCGTTTCGTGGCCAGCGCCAAGGTGGTCGGCCCTGGCGGGGACGTGCTGGCCAGCACCGGGGTCACGGCCGGCGTGGCGACGGTGGACGTGGACGTGCCGTCCGAGTTGGCGCTGGCCCGGCGCTTCATGTGTCATCTGGCCGACCGTCGCCCGGATACCTACTACGCGCCGCATTCGATGCGGGCGGTCAGCTGATGCGAAACCCGGAGGAGATCCCGATACCCCGTACCGAGGTGACGATGAGCTCGTCGAGGGTGCTCGTGCTCGGCGCCGGCGTGGCCGGGCTGACCACGGCGATCGCGCTGGCGCGCCGCGGCGTGCCGGTCGACGTGCTGGAGCGGGACGCCGCAACCGCGCCCAGCGGCCGCCGCGGCGCCGGCAGCTGGTACCGCGACGGTGTGCCGCACGCCGGCCAGGGACACGTGTTCTCACCCAGGTGCCATCAGATGCTCGCCGACGAACTACCGGACGTGCTGCGGCAGCTGCTGGAGCTCGGCGCCCGGGAGTGGTCGGTGGGCCCGTCCGCCGGCCGGTGGGACGGGCCCACCGCGGCGGAGTGGGGCACCGCGCTGGCGGTGCGTCGGCCGGTGTTCGACTGGGTTCTGCGCAGGGTCGCGGAGCGGGAGCCACTGCTGCGGGTGCACAGCGGGGCGGCTGCCACCGGCCTGCAGACCAGTGGCGGTCGGTTGTCCGGGGTGCTCGTCGGCCGCGGCACGGTGCCGGCCGACTTCGCGGTGGACGCCACCGGGGCGTTCGGGCCGGTCAGCAGCTGGCTGGACGACCTGGGTCACCCGCGGCTGGCCGAGCCCCGGCCGGACCCGGACACCGTGTCGACCGGCGCCGACTTCTACACCCGCTGCTATGCGCTGCACTGGCCGGGCGAACCGGGCAAGTTGAACCTTGGCCTGGCCGCCGGCGGTGACTTCGGCGACTACTCTTGCCGGGTGGTTCCGGCGGACAACAACACGTTCACGGTGACGTTCACCGTGCCCGCCGGCGCACCGGACGGGGCCGGCGAGTCCCGGCTGGCATCGCTGGGCGCCCCGGACGGCTTCCAGGCCGCCGCGAGCAGCATCCCGACGATCGCCGACTGGGTGGATCCGGCCGCCGCCGAGCCGATCACCGGAGTCACCGCGCTGCGACTGCCGCCGGTGCGCCGCGGCGGTGCCTCGGCGGTGGCGCGGCTGCCCGGCCTGGTCGCGGTGGGCGACGCGCTGCACACCGGCGACCCGGTCTGGTGCTCCGGGGTGGCCGTGGCGCTCGCGTCCGGGCTGGCGTGTGCGAGTGCGGTGTCGGCCGCCCGGGACGGCGAGACCGTGGACGTCGCGGGGCAGGTGTGGGACGCGGCGGCGGACCTGTCGGCGTACCCGGCCTGCGTGTGCGCCCGGATGTCGGGGCCGAGTGCCGGTGACCTCGCCGAGGTACTCGCCGGCTCCGCTCCGGTGCCGGTGGGATAGCGCGGACCCGCGACGGTGGTATTTCTCGCGGCGGCGGCCGCACAGTTCGGGCGCGATCTCGACTTCGACCTGGACCGGGTGGCCTCGATCGTCGAGGCCGCCAGGCGGGCCGGCGCCGGCCTGCTCGTGCTCCCCGACGGCACGCTCGGCGGCTATCTGGAGGACCTGCGCGGGCAACCGGGCCCGGACGAGCTGCCGCCGGCGCTGGACGCGGACGACCCGGTGTTCGAGCGGCTCGCCGAGCTGGCCGGCGATCTGGTGCTCTGTCTCGGGTACCGGGAGCGGGTCGGCACGCTCACCTACAACGCGGCGGTGTGCCTGTCCGGCGCCGGTGTGCACGGCCGGCACCGCAAGGTACACCTGGCGCCGGGTGAGCGGGGGAGCTACGCCTCCGGTGAGCGGTTCGCCGCGTTCGACACACCGATCGGCCGGCTGGGCATGCTGATCGACTACGACAAGACGTTCCCCGAGGCGGCCAGGGCGCTCGCGGCGGACGGGGCGATCCTGCTGGCCTGCCTGTCCGCCTGGCCGACCAGCCTGACCGACCCGGCGCGGCGGCTGGTCAAGGACCGCCAGGCGCGGCTGTTCGACCTCTACGACTGCGCGCGGGCGGCGGAGAACCAGGTGGTGCTGGTCTCGGCGAACCAGACCGGCCGCAGTGGCGCGCTGACCTTCCTCGGCAATGCCAAGGTGGTCGGGCCGGGTGGTGACATCCGGGCCCGTACCTGGTCCAAGGCCGGCCTCGCGGTGGCCGAGGTCGACCTGGCGGCCGAGGTGGCCAGGTCCCGCCGGGTGCTGCACCACCTGGCCGAGCTGCGCCCGGCCGCGTACCACCCGGATCCGGTGGTCGACGCGGCCGGTGAGCCGGTGGTCACCCAGGCCGCCGAGCCGGCCAGTGCGGACCCCGCCAGTGCGGACCCCGCCAGTGCCGAGCCGGCCAGTGCGGAGCCGGCCAGTGCGGAGCCGGGCGGCGGGCCGGCCAGCGCCGAGCCGGGCGGCGGGCCCGAGGTCGCCGGCGAGCCCGAGGTTGCCGAGCCGGTTGTCGTCGAGCCATGAGGATCGCGCTGCTGACCTACTCGACCAAGCCGCGCGGGGGCGTGGTGCACACCCTGGCGCTTGCCGAGGCGCTGGTCGACCTGGGTCAGGACGTCGAGGTGTGGACGCTGGGCCGCGGCGGCGATGCGGGCTTCTTCCGGCCGGTGGACCCGGCGGTGCGGGTCCGGTTGGTGCCGTTCGAGGACCGGGACGGCGAGTCCATGGGACCGCGCATCGTCCGCTCGATCGCCGAGCTCACGGCCGCGCTGCGGGCTGACGGGTTGACCGCCGACGTGGTGCACGCCCAGGACTGCCTGAGTGCCAACGCCGCCCTCGCCGTCCGGCCGGACGTGCTGCGCACCGTGCACCACATCGACCAGTTCAGCACCCCGGAGCTGGTGGCCTGCCACGAGAAGGCGCTGCGGGAACCGGCACGGCACGTGTGCGTGTCCCGGTCGGTGGCCGCCGAACTGGCCGCCGGGTGGGGCATCCGGGCCACGGTGATCCCGAACGGGGTGGACGCCGACCGGTTCGCCTCGGCCGCCGACCCGGCGAACCCGGTGGCCGCCGGGCAGCGCGCCGGCTGGCGCCGCAAACTCGGCCGCTACGTGCTCGCGGTCGGCGGCATCGAACCCCGCAAGGGCACCGCCGACCTGGTCGAGGCGATGGCGCTGCTGCGGTCCAGGGCGCCGGACGTGGCGCTGGTGCTCGCCGGCGGTGACACCCTGTTCGACTACCGGGGGTACCGGGACGACGTACTGGCCAGGGCGGCCGAGCTGGGAGTCGAGCCGGTGCTGCTCGGCCCGGTGGCGCACGACGAACTGCCGGCGCTGATGGCCGGTGCCGACGTGTTCGCGTTCCCGTCCACCAAGGAGGGCTTCGGGCTGGCCGCCATGGAGGCGCTGGCCGCCGGGGTGCCGGTGGTGCTGCGCGACCTGCCGGTGCTGCGCGAGGTGTTCGGCGGGGCGGCCCGGTTCGCCGACGGCCCCGAGGCGCTGGCCGACGCGCTCGCCGGGGCCCTGTCCGGCACGCCGCCGCCCGTCGCCGTCGCCGTCGCCGTCGCGGAACGGGAGCGGGCGCTCGCCGGGGTGGCGCTGGCTCGGCGGCATACCTGGTCGGCGGCCGCCGAGGCACACCTGCGGCTCTACCGGGAGCGCCTCGGCGGCTGAGGCGGTTGCTGGGTGGGCTGTGCGGGCGCGCTGTGCCGCCCGCCGCCGGAGTCCTGGCCACCGGGTGCCTGCTGGCCGCCGTCGCTGCCCGGTCCGGGATCGGCCGGTGCACCGTACGCGGTCCCCGACCCGTATCCCGGTCCGACCGGGTGCTCGGGTCCACCGATCGGCCTGATGGCGCGGCCGGTGCTCCCGATGGAGCCCGGCGTCCCGCTGCCCGACCCGGACCGCGCGGGCGCGGCCGCCGGCGCCACGCCGGGTGTCTCGGGCACCGGGGTGTCCGGTTGGGTGAACAGCGCCGGTTCCTCGAGTTCGGGGGAATCGACAGCGTGCTCGGCCCGCTCGGCGGGCCTGGCTCCGTCCGGGGAGTGCCCGTCCCGAACCTGCCCGTCCTCAGCCTGCCCGCCCTGCGTCTGGCCGTCCCGAGTCTGGCCGTCCCGAGTCTGGCCGTCCCGGGACTGGAGACGACCGGGCTCACCGTCCCGGGCGTTGCTCCCAGCCTGCCCGTCCAGCGACCCGTCCCGCGACGCTGACGACCTCACCCCGGCCTGCACGCTGAGCAGGTCGCGGATCTCCTTGAGCAGCTCGATGTCGGTCGGCTCGGCGGGGCCGGGCTCCTCGCCGCGCCTGCGCCGTTGCTGGATGGTCTTCATCGGCAGCACGATGACGAAGTAGACCACCACGGCCACCATCACGAAGTTGATCGCGGTGGTGATCAGGGCGGCGAAGTCGATCTGCGTGCTCGGCTTGCCGGCGACCAGCTGCAGGCTCAACCCCGGACTGCTCGGCGGGGTGATCGCGTTCAGCAGCGGTTTGATGATCTTGTCGGTGAACGCGCTGACGATCCCGCCGAACGCCGCACCCATGACCACCGCGACCGACAGATCGACGACATTGCCGCGCAGCAGGAAGTCCTTGAAGCCCTTGAGCATGGCATACACCCCCTCGAAAACCGTGCGACCAGCAGCGTGTGGACGAAGACAACTTCAGCGGAGGGTAACCGTCACGTCCTGACCCAATGTCGCCGCGGCCAGTCTGCTCGCCACCGCCCTCGGTACCGCGATCAACACCAACCGCCCCCGACCTGCGGATTTGGCCTCCGCGGGCAGCACCGTGAGGACCACCGCACCGGTCGCGAGCACCGTGGGCTGGTCGGATCGCTGGCCAACTGTGACGACGTCCACCACCCGACCGGGGCTCAGCAGGCCGGCCACGTCGGCATCGGCGAGCCGGATGGGCACGCTGACCCCGTCGCGCCCGCCGGTGGCCCGGGCAGCCAGCTCAGGCCCGGCGAGGCGCACCGAGGTGAGCGGTTCGCCGAGGCTGGCGGCGCCGGCCAGTACCCGCCCCTCGACCTCGCCGAGCCCGCGCAGCGCACCGGCCGGCACCAGCTCGGGCGGCCACCGCCGGACCTCGACGTCGCCCGGATGCACCGTGGTGCCCGAGGCGAGCTCGCGCGCCGCCACCACGACCGGTGCACCGCCGATCGACGCATCGGGGGCGCGCACCGCCAGGAACAGCGCGGTCACCACCAGCAGCCCGGCCGCGACCCGGCGGGCCAGCATCACCCGGCGCCAGCCGAAGCCGCCGGCCAGGTCGAGCCGCCGGCCGGGGCGCAGCGCCCTGAGCGAGGCGCCCCGGTCGGCGCGTTTGTCGGTGTCGTCCACCTGATCCACGCTAGGAGCCGGACAGCGCCCGCGCGGTGACCGACCGCCAGCCTGTGGACAACCGGGGGGCCTGTGGACAAGCTGGCAGTCGCGCCGGAACGAGCCGGTGCCGGCGACGAGCGGAGTGCGCAGATGCCAGAGCCGGGCCCGTTCGACGCACTCGTGCCGCCACCGCCGCCGGCCGGTAGCGAGCCGCACGCCGAGCTGCTGGCCATGCCGATGGTGGAGTTGGCCGCCGCCATCAGCAGCGGGAAGCTGAGCAGCCGCGAGCTCACGGCCGCCTGCCTCGCGCGCATCGACGAGCTCGACCGGCCGGAGTCGTTGAACGCATTCGTGCTGCACCGCGGCGAGCAGGTCCTGGCCGAGGCCGCCCACCTCGACGACCTGCAGGCGAAGGGCACGGTCGTCGGGCCGCTGCACGGCATCCCGCTCGGGATCAAGGACGGGCTGGCGACCGCCGGGGTGCCGACCACCGGCGGCACCGAGCTGCTGCGGGACTGGGTTCCCGACCGCGATGCGACGGCCGTGCATCTGCTGAAGGGGGCCGGCGCGCTGGTGCTGGGCAAGACCAACATGCACGAGATCGGCCTCGGCATCACCTCGAACAACCCGCATTACGGGGCGGTCCGCAACCCCTACGACCCGTCGCGCATCCCCGGCGGTTCCAGCGGCGGCTCCGGGGCGGCGGTGGCCGCCCGGCTCTGCCCGGCCGCCATCGGGACGGACACCGGCGGCTCGGTGCGGATCCCGGCCGCGCTCTGCGGAGTCGTCGGCCTGAAACCCACACTCGGGCGGGTCGGCCGGGGCGGCATGCTGGGCCTGTCCTGGAGTTTCGACGTCATCGGGCCGATCACCCGCACCGTCGCGGACGCTGTCGCGCTGCTGCGGGTGTTGTCGGTGGGTCCGGACCCGCGGGACCCGTACGCCAGGCACGATCCCAGCGGCCGGACCCTCGCCGCCCCGGCCCCGGACGACCACCGGGCGCTGCGCGGCCTGCGCATCGGCGTACCGGAGGGCTACTTCGCCGCCGACAACACCCCGGATGTCGACCGGGTCCTCGCCGAGACCTACGCGCGACTGCGCGCGGCCGGTGTCGAGCTCGTCCCGGTTACGGTGGCCGACGTCGAGGTGGCGATCGAGACCGGGTTCCTGACGGCGGTGCCCGAGGGTGTGGTGCTCGCGGAGAACATGCTGGCCGAGGCCGGCATCGACGGCGGGCTGGTGGCATCGCTGGCCGCGTTCGGTCCCGACGTCCGGGCGGTGATCGAGGGCCAGGTCGGGCCGGCGGCGACTCCGGTGTCGGGCCACCAGTACGCCCGGGCGCTGGCCGAGACCGTGCCGGCGATCAGACGGGGTTTCGTGGCGGCGCTGGACGGGGTGGACGCGTTGCTGACACCGGCGACGCCGGCGGCAGCGGTGCCGATCGACGAACACCTGGAGATGCGGCACAACGGCCGGACCGTCGACACGTTCGCGACGTTCATCCGCTACACGTTCCCGGTCAGCGTGGCCGGACTGCCGGCGATCTCGGTCCCTGGTGGGGTCGGGACGGACGGGCTGCCGGTCGGCCTGCAGCTCATCGGGACGCCCTGGAGCGAGGCGCGGCTGATCGAGATCGCGCTCGCGTTCGAGCGGCTCGGCGCCGGCTGACCCGGCCGGGCGCCGGCCGCGCGCTCAGGAGGCCTTGGCGGTCGTGCTGCTGCTCGACCCCGAGGAGCCCGACGAGCCGGACGACGAGCTCGACTTGCCCGACGACGACTCGCCCGAACCCGACGACGAACTCGACTTGCCCGACGACGACTCGCCCGAACCGGACGACTCCGACGACTTGGACTCCGACTTCGACTCCGACTTGCCCTCCGAGGAGCTGCCGGCGACGACCGGGGCGGACCGGCTGTCGGTGCGGTAGAAGCCGCTCCCCTTGAACACGATCCCGACGGAGGAGAACACCTTCCGCAGCCGGCCGGAGCACTCGGGGCACTCGGTCAGCGTTGCGTCCGTGAAAGCCTGCTGTGCCTCGAACCGGTGTCCGCAGGACGTACAGGCGTACTGGTAGGTCGGCACCTTTGATTCCTCCGCACCGTGCCATCTGAGACTGGCACTCGAACCCAACGAGTGCCAGTCTAGTCCAGACTGAGCGGTATCGCTCGCAGCCCGTGCTGTGGCGTGAGCACACCGGTCATCAGTATGTCGTGCCGCTCCATCGGCAGTGCCGGGAGCACCTCGCAATCGCGCACCACGGCAACGAGCGGCGTAGTCGGCCTGGCAAGTGGCAGGGTCCGGTCGTACCAGCCCGCACCCCGGCCCAGCCGCACCCCTCGGAGATCCACCGCCAGCGCCGGCACCAGCACCAGGTCGGCGGTCGCCACCGCCGCGGGCCCCCAACCGGGACCGGCCGGCTGGCGCAACCCGTACGGGCCGCTGAGCAGGGAGTCCACTCCCTCGTACGGCGCCCAGTTCATCGGGCCCCGGGGGTCGAGGGACCCGGCCCGGTCGATCGGCACCACCGGTAGGAGCACCTCGTGCCCGGCCTCGCGCAGCGCGTCCAGCATCGTGATCGACCCGGGTTCGCCGGCGATCGGCACGTAACAGCACACCGGGTCGGTGGCACCGGCCGCGGCGACCACCGCCGCGGCGGCGAGCAACTCGGCCTCCGACTCGTGCAGCTCCGCCGGCAGCGCGCGCCGTTCGCCCAGGAGTTGGGTACGCCACACCTTCTTGCTCTTCCGGGTGGCTCTCGGGCTGTCGCCGGGCGCGGTCATGGTCTCCGGCTCGGGGCTCGGGGCAGCAGTGCTCCGGCCGCCTCGGCGAGGGACGGCTCGGCTCGGTAGAGGACGGTTTCGGTCACACCGCACGGGTCAGTCAGCTCGGCCACCAAGACCCCAGGCTACCGGCGCGGATAGGCTCGCCGACCATGCAGGCATCCCAACCCTTCCGAACCGCGATCGTCCCGGCCGCTGGCTTGGGGACGAGGTTCCTGCCGACCACCAAGACGGTGCCCAAGGAGTTGCTTCCGGTGGTCGACACACCGGGCATCGAAATGGTCGCCGCCGAGGCGGCCGAGGCGGGCGCGGCAAGGCTGCTCATCGTCACCTCACCGGGCAAGGACGCCGTGGCCGCGCACTTCGCGCCACAGCCCGAGCTGGCCGCCACCCTGGAGAAACGGGGAAAGGGCGAGCTCGCCGCGAAGGTCCGCCGGGCCGCTGAGCTGCTCGAGGTCGCCACCGTCACCCAGCACGAGCCGAAGGGCCTCGGCCACGCGGTGGGCTGCGCCGCCGACGCGCTCGGGCCCGACGAGGACGCGGTCGCCGTGCTGCTGCCCGATGACCTGGTGCTGCCGTCCGGGGTGCTGAGCCGGATGGCCGAGGTCCGGGTGCGCTACGGCGGCAGCGTGCTGTGCGCGATCGACGTGCCCCGCGAGCAGATCAGCGCCTACGGCGTGTTCGACGTGGAGGACACGGCGGACCCGGACGTCAAGATCGTTCGCGACATGGTGGAGAAGCCGACGGCCGACGAGGCGCCGTCCACCTACGCCACCGCCGGGCGCTACCTCCTGGACCGGCAGATCTTCGACGCCCTGAAGCGGATCACCCCAGGTGCCGGCGGCGAGCTGCAGCTGACCGACGCGGTCGCGCTGCTGATCTCCGAGGGGCACCCGGTGCACGTGGTGGTGCACCGCGGCGGTCGCCACGACCTGGGCAACCCGGGCGGCTACGCGCGCGCCTACGTCGACTTCATGCTGGCCGACGAGGACTACGGGCCGGACTTCAAGGAGTGGCTGGCCGACCGGCTGGCCTGGACCGGCTCGGGCGTCCGAGGCGCCTGAACCGGCTCGGACGGGTCCTCAGCGGGGCTCTGACGGGCCTCGGCGGGGCCCTGACAGGACTTCGGCGGGGTCCTGAAGGGGCCCGGGGAGGGCTCGAGCGGCCCGCGCCGGCCGTGCGGAAAGTGGGTGAGGTCTACCGACAACCGGTGTGCGGAGCGTGACTTCGACGCACGCCGACAGTTGGGCAGGGTAAGACGTCCGTGCCGCCGGGTGCGGGCCGCGGGACCGCGCGACGAGGGAGGGGTGTCCAGGGCGTGAGATCTGTCGACGAGCAGCTCGCTCGGGTGCTGGCCACCGCTGTCCGCCCAGCCCCGGTCCGAGTCGCGATCGCCGACGCCCAGGGCATGCTCTGCGCCGAGGAAGTGGTCGCCCAGCGCGCGCTGCCCGGGTTCGACCAGGCCGCGGTGGACGGCTACGCGGTGCGCAGTGTGGACCTCAGCGGGGCCGGCCCGGACAACGCGGTGCAGCTCCCGGTGGTCGGCGAGATCGCCGCCGGCTCGCGGCAGCCGCACCGGCTGCAGCCCGGCCAGGCCGTCCGGCTGGTCACCGGCGCGCCGCTTCCCACGCTGGCCGACGCGGTGGTGCCGACCGCCGACACCGACGGCCACGCCGCCCTGGTGTCCATCTACCGGGCGGTCCCCTCGGCGGCCTTCGTGCGGCGCATCGGCGAGGACGTGCAGCCCGGCGACATAGCCGTCCGGCGTGGCTCGGTGATCGCCGCCGCGCAGGTCGGGCTGCTCGCCGCCGTCGGCCGGGAGCGGGTGCTGGTGCACCCCAGGCCGAGGGTGGCGGTGCTCTCGGTCGGCGACGAGCTGGTGGACGTGGCCCGCGACCCGGGCGCGGGCGAGGTGTACGACGTGAACTCCTACGCGCTGGCCGCCGCCGCCAGGGACTCCGGCGCCGATGCCGTCCGGGTCGGCCTGGTGCCCCGGGACCCGGAGCGGCTGTGCTCGGCCGTCGAGGACCACCTGTCCAACAGCGAGATCCTGGTGATCTCCGGCGGGATCGGCGGCTCGGCCGGCCAGCAGATCCTGGATGCACTCAGCGAGCTCGGTGACGTGGACGGCGGCCGGGTCGCGATGCACCCTGGTTCGGTGCAGGGCTTCGGCCGGCTGGGCCGGCACAAGGTGCCCACCTTCCTGCTGCCGGCCAACCCGGTCAGTGCGCTGGTGCTGTTCGAGGTACTGGTTCGCCCGCTGATCCGCACCACGTTGGGCCGCAACGACCCGAGGCGGCGGCGGATCAACGCGCGGCTGCTGTCCCCGGTGACCTCGATCCCCGGGCGGCGCGGCTACCTCCGGGCCCGGCTGCTGCGCGAGGAGGCCACCGGTGAGTACCTGGTGCAGCCGCTCGGCGCGTCCGGTACCCAGCTGTTGACCGCCCTGGCGGAGGCGAACTGTCTGATCGAGCTGGCTGAGCACGTCACCGAGGTCACCGTGGGTGAACACGTCACGGTGGCGTTCCTGGCACCGCGCAGTTGAGCTCAGTGGCCCACTCCGCCGAATCCGGGCGCCTCGGCCGCCACCCGGGATGGCCCGCCACGCTGGGCCAGCTCCGGGTGCCCGGTGGCCTGGTCGGGGTGCGCCCCGTGCGGCTGCGCGACGGCGGGGCCTGGGCGGCGATCCGGTCCCGCGACGAGCGGCACCTGGCGCCGTGGGAGCCGGACATGCCCGGCCTCTGGACGCAGCGCAACACGGCGGCCGAGTGGCCGGCGCGGTGGAGCGCGCTGCGCTCGATCGGCCGGCGCGGGTTGGGGTTGCCGTTCGCGATCACGGTGGACGGCGAGTTCGTCGGCCAGGTCATGGTGGGCAACGTGGTTCGTGACCCTCTGTGGTCGGCCTACATCGGTTACTGGGTGGGTAGCCACGCGGTGCTGGGCGGGGTGACCACGGCGGCCTGCGCGCTGGTGCTGGACCACTGCTTCGGCCATGTCGGGCTGCACCGGATCGAGGCCACGGTGCGCCCGGAGAACACCGCCAGCCGTCGGGTGCTGGAGAAGCTGGGCTTTCGGGAGGAAGGCCTGTTCCGGCGCTATCTGAACGTGGACGGAGCTTGGCGGGACCACCTCTGCTACGCGCTGACCGTCGAGGACCTCGAAGTCGGCCTCGTCGAGCGCCTGGTCAGGAACGGTCAGGCCACCCGGCCGTAGCTCCGGTGAAGGTGTCATAACGCTACCGGCCTCGGCGCGCCGCCATGATCGCGGCCACTTCGCTGGTTACCGTGAGCTACGCCTGTACGACCGGGGGAGGCGCGCGTGCCCAGCTCACTGCTCTTCGCTGGGCTGGTCGCAACCTGGTTGGCCGTGCTGGTGCCGATGGCCGCGCGACGTCGACAGCCGACGCCGCGCCCGAGTGATGCGGCGTTGTCCGGCCGGGTCCTGCAACGACCCCGGCGCCGCGATTCGGAGGTGACCGCAATGGACGCCGCCGC
>DASYLM010000275.1:0-5857 GCA_036009565.1 Pseudonocardia sp.
GATCTCGCGGTGGGCAAGTACGTCTACGACCAGGTACTCCGCTCCGGCGAGCTGCACGTGGTGGACGACTTCTTTCATGAGCTGAGTCGGTACGGATGAGCGGTGCGACGCGGTGAGTGGAAACAGGGGCTACGCAGGGGAGACGAGGGGGCGACGATGCCGGTCATAGCCACGCCGGAGGCTTTCAACCAGGAGGATCTGTTCGTCGACCTGCGGTCGGTCGTCGGCCACTCGCTGTTCCTGAAGTGTGAGGGCTTCAACTTCGCCGGGTCGATCAAGCTGAAGGCCGCCGCCGCGATGGTGGCCGCCGCCGAGTGCGAGGGTCGGTTACGGCCCGGCTCGACCCTGATCGAGTCCTCCTCGGGGAACCTGGGCGTGGCGCTGAGCATGATCGCGGCGAGCCGGGGCTACCGCTTCCTGTGCGTGACCGACTCCCGGTGCAACCTGGCCAGCCGCCAGCTGATGGAGGCGCTGGGCAGCTATGTCCATGTGATCGCAGAGCCCGACGCGACCGGTGGCTACCTGGCGGCGCGGATCGAGTACGTGCGCGAGCTGTGTGCCGAGGACGAGCGGTATGTCTGGCTCAACCAGTACGAGAACGCGGCCAACTGGCAGGCGCACCACCTCACAACCGCGCCGGCCATTGCCCGTCAGTTCCCGAGGCTGGACGTGCTGTTCGTCGGTGCCGGCACCACCGGGACGCTGATGGGTTGTGCCCGCTACTTCCGGGACCGCCACTCGTCGGTGCGGATCGTGGCGGTGGACAGCGTCGGGTCGGTGACCTTCGGTGGCCCACCCGGACCGCGGATGCTCCCCGGCCTGGGTACCAGCGTGCGGCCGCCGTTGCTCGACGAGTCCTACGTCGACGACGTGGTGTGCGTGGCGGAGGCCGACGCGGTCCGGACCTGCCACGACCTGGCCCGGCGTGGGTTCCTGTTCGGTGGCTCGACCGGCACGGTGGTCAGCGGCGCGACGAGTTGGTTGGCCGAGCACGACACCGACGGACTCACCGCGGTAGCCATCGCCCCCGACCTCGGCGAGCGCTACCTCGACACCGTCTACCAGACGAACTGGCTCTACGGGGTGTACGGCCACGACGTACTGGGCACCGACGACCTCAGCACCGGAACCCGGTCGGCCTGAGTTCACGCCTCGAGGACCAGGTGAGGGTGCTTAGCGGCGGTCCCGGAGCTTTGGAAAGGGCGGGGGCTCAGGGGGTGTTGGTGGTCAGGTCCAGTGCGGGGTCCTGATGGCTGGCCAGCTGGTCGGGGGTGAAGACCGGCACCGTGGTGGTGGGTGGGATGCCGGGGCCCTCGTAGTTGCGGCCGTCGGGGGCGATGTAGTCCTCGTTGCCGACGCTGACCGTCCAGCCGTTGGGCAGCTTCCGGTCGGGGTTGTCGGCGAACACGCCCTGGGTGGTGGTGCCGACCCGGGTGACGGCGGGCTGGCGCTGCATCATCGCCTCGATGAAGGTCTCGCCGGCGCTGATGGTCAGGTCGCTGGTGAGCAGCCGGACCGGCCCGGTGTAGTGCGGGCGGCCGGCGGTCGGCTGCACGGTGACCACCCGGGCGCGGCCGTACTTGGTCGGGTCGGTCGGGCTGTTGCGGGCGATCTTGGTGTAGGCGGTGTAGGGGCGGTCGGTCATCCGGCCGGCGAGGCTGAGCCCCAGCTCGTCGTCCCCGCCGTCGTTGTAGCGCAGGTCGATGACCAGGCTTTTCCAGGATTTCACGTGCGCGTCGGAGAACACCTCATCCAACACCTGGTCGAGTAACGCCTGCCGGCCCAGGTAGCCGTCCGGCTTGGTGTCCCAGTCCTGGAAGGCGGTGATCCGCAGATAGCCGCGCCCGTCCGGGAGGTCGGCGTAGGCCAGATTGTTGTCGCCCCAGGTGCGGATGTCCCGCACAGCCAGGTCGTGCAGGTGCGCGTCGACCGCCGTCACCGCGGCTTTCTTCTTGATGCCGCCGGGACCGTCGGTGTAGCGGGTGCCCGGCCGGAAGCCCTCGTAGTCGACATCGCCCGGCCCGCTGATCTCGATGTGCGCGTCGCCCAGCGGTTGCACCATGTCGATCATGATCTGGTAGAGCTGTTCGGGTGTGCTAGTCGCGGTGACCTTCGGTCGGTAGGTGTTGCGCAGCGCGTTCCAGTCGACGTGCTTGCGCACCGTGGAGTTGTAGTTCTCCGCCAGGTTGGCCCAGAACACGTCGAACGTGGTCAGCGGGTCCGTGGCCGTCGGGTGGGTGCAGGCCGCCGGCAGCGCGGGGATGCTCACCAGGTCGATGTCGGCGGCGGTACCCAGCAACCGCAGAGCGGCCTGGTTGTCGCCGGTGCGGCGCAGGGTCTCGTCCGGCTCATCGTGACGGCCGAAGCCCACCGTGCCGTTCGAGTCGGGGCGGGACAGCTGATGCCTCGGCTTCTCCGGCATGCAGCTCAGTGAGGTGGTCTCGTACATCTGAGCCTGCCCGTCGGCCACCGCGATCACCAGGCCGTAGCCGTCGGAACGCCACACCCCGTTCACCGCGCCCGCGCCCTGCTTGGACGCCTCGGCCGCGGTGGGAGCGTTCACCCCATGTCCGCAGCCAGCCAGCAGGCCGGCCGCGGCCAACAGGGACAATCCGCCAAGTCGGCGACGGACCATGTCCATGCGTGCCAAGCTAGCCTGCGCCGGCACCCGCGGGCGGTCGAACTCAGCAACCTCATAAGGGGTTCACAGCAGCGGCTCAGCATGGCCTGGTTGCGGGTTTGGCCGTCTGTGAGCGACACCCATCAAGGCGGCATGACCGGCCGGGGCACTCCACCGGGCAGATGAGACTGGGAATGCGACGGGACGAGAACGCCCCGGGACCACCGAGCGGGCTTCCGGGGCGTTTTGCTAGGTCGCTGGCGGAGGATGCGGGATTCGAACCCGCGAGGGCTGTAACACCCAACACGCTTTCCAAGCGTGCGCCATAGGCCACTAGGCGAATCCTCCGTCGGAGAGTGTAGCGCTAGGCCTGATGGGCCCCACCCGGTGCCGCGGGGGACGCCGGACCACTACACTGGCCCACGGACCCCGCGCGGCGTCCATCCTGTGAACTCCCCCAGGGCCGGAAGGCAGCAAGGGTCAACGGGCTCTGGCGGGTGCGCGGGGTCCCCTTCTTCTCTCGGGCCCGCTTCGCCGGGCCCCTCCCCGCTCCGGCCCAGCCGCTCTCCGTCGGCCCGCTTCGAGCCGCCACCGGTGTCGTCCGGCCCTCCGGGTAGCCTCGCCGACGTGGCGCTGGCTCTGTACCGCAAGTACCGCCCGGCGACCTTCGCGGACGTGGTCGGCCAGGAACATGTCACCGAGCCGCTGCGTACCGCGCTGGCGGCCGGGCGCATCAATCACGCGTACCTGTTCTCCGGTCCGCGCGGCTGCGGCAAGACGTCCAGTGCGCGCATCATGGCCCGCTCGCTGAACTGTGAGCTCGGCCCGACGCCGGACCCGTGTGGCAAGTGCCCCTCGTGCATCGCGCTGGCCCCCGAGGGCCCCGGCAACATCGATGTGATCGAGCTGGACGCGGCGTCGCACGGCGGCGTGGAGGATGCCCGTGACCTGCGCGACCGGGCCCTCTACGCGCCGGCCGAGTCCCGCTACCGCGTGTTCATCGTGGACGAGGCGCACATGGTCACCACGCAGGGCTTCAACGCCCTGCTCAAGACCGTCGAGGAGCCACCGGAGCACCTCATCTTCGTGTTCGCGACAACCGAGCCGGAGAAGGTGCTGCCCACCATCCGCTCGCGTACCCACCACTACCCGTTCCGGCTGATCCCGCCGGGCACCCTGCGCGCGCTGCTGGAGCGGATCTGCGCGGAAGAGAGCGCGATCGTCGCCCCGGCGGTGTACCCGCTGGTCATCAGGGCCGGCGGCGGTTCGGCGCGGGACACCCTGTCGATCCTGGACCAGCTGCTGGCCGGTGCCGGGCCGGAGGGGGTGACCTACGAGCGGGCGGTCGCGCTGCTCGGGGTCACCGACGTGGCACTGATCGACGACGCGATCGACGCACTTGCCGCCGGTGACGGTGCGGCCGTGTTCGAGGCGGTGGACCGGCTGGTCGAGGCCGGCCACGACCCACGCCGCTTCGCCGGCGACCTGCTGGACCGGTTGCGCGACCTGATGCTGATCCAGGCGGTGCCCGATGCCGCTGGTCGCGGCCTCGTCGACGCGCCGGCGGACGAGCTCGGCCGGATGGCCGACCAGGCCGCGCGACTGGGCGCCGCAACCCTGAGTCGCTACGCCGAGATCGTGCACACCGGGTTGACCGACATGCGCGGCGCCACCGCCCCGAGGCTGCTGCTGGAGCTGCTCTGCGGCCGGATGCTGTTGCCCGCCGCGTCCATCACCGACCTCGCGCTGCTGCAGCGGTTGGAGCGGATGGAACGGCGCGCGGACATCGTCGTCGACCCGCGGCCGGAGGGCGTCGCCGAGCGGCCCCCCGTCGCGGCACCCCCCGTCGCGGCATCCGCTATCGCGGCGCCCCCGGCCGCGCCGGCTCCCGCTCCGGCGGTACCGCCGGCGCCCGGTGCGGCCGCTGCCCCGCCTGCCGCTATACCGCCCGCCGCGGCACCGCCCGCCGCTGCGCCTCCCGTCGCGGAGCCGGCCGCCGCGGAGCCTGCCGCGCGTTCCGGCGAGGCGCCGTCCCGGACCTTCCAGCGCAGGTCACGGTCCGCCGAGCCGGGCGAGCAGGCGACACCAGCCGAGTCGGCGCCGACACCCGCCGCGCCGAGCCAGGCCGCCGCACCGCTGCCCCCGCCGCCGGTCCGCACCTCGACCGTTCCCGGCGCCGCGCCGGCTGCCGCCGCGCCCGCCGCTGAACCCACGCCGGCCGCGCCCGCCGCGCCCGCCGCCCCGGCCGCGGCCGCCGCCCCGGCCCTGGTGCCGGCCGCCGCCCCAGCCTCATCACCAGCCTCATCACCAGTCTCGGCGCCGGCCACCGAAGCGGCCAGCCCAGCGCCCACCGGCTCGGCCGGCATCGATGGGGCCGCCGTCCGCCGGGCCTGGCCGGCCATCCTGGACGCCGCGAAGCAGACCAGCCGCAGCACCGGAGCGCTCCTGGTCAACGCCACGGTCAAGGCGGTCGAGGGGGACACCCTGGTACTCGCCATCGCGGCGGCCCCGCTGGCGCGTCGGCTGTCCGAGCAGCGCAACACCGAGGTGATCAGCGGTGCGCTGCGCAGTGTGCTCGGGGTCGCCTGGCAGGTCCGCTGCGAGCACGACGGAGCCGCGGTGGGCAGCCGTGGTGACGCCGCCCCGGCCAACAGGGGCGCCGCTCCGGCCGCCGTGGCACCTCCCGCCAGCCCGCCGCCGGCGGCGCCCGCACCGCCCCCACCGCCGGTCCGGCCGGCACCCAGCGGGCCGTCCGGGCAGGAGCCACCGCTGCCGCCGGAACCCCCGCCGTACGACGAAGAGGAAGAGATGGTCGCCGAGCCGGTGGCCGACACTCCGCGCGAGCTCACCGGCCGCGACCCGGAAGAGGTCGCGATCGAGCTGCTCAGTGCCCAGTTGGGCGCCCGGGCGGTGGAGGACCGCCGTTGATCCCGGCCGGCTGAGCCACCCAGGAGTAGACCCGGCCGGTCGCTCGCCGAGTAGTAACAGCGGGGTTCGATCATGGTCACGAGCCCGCTGTTGTGCCGGTCGGCGGCGGGCAACTTCGGGTCGACGACGACACCCGGCCCCGTCGCGGTGCTCCGGCTGTCAGCCGCCGAGCGGGCCGCCGCTGCCGCCGAGCTTGGACAGTTCGGGCACGGCGGGCTTCTTGGACCGGGGCGGGGCCGTCGAAGCCGAGTCGGTGGTGTCGGACCGGTTCGTGCCGCCGCTGCTGGCCGTCGCGGCCCCGGTCCCGGT
>DASYLM010000276.1:0-14177 GCA_036009565.1 Pseudonocardia sp.
GTCGGCGTCCGGGGTCGGGACCGCGGCGGCGTCCGGTGCTGCGATGACCTCGGGTGCCGCGACTTCGGTTACCGCATTCTCGGTCACCGCATCCTCGGTCACCGCATCGCCGGCGGCGGCGTCGGCTACCGCGGCGACCGGTTCGGGCGGGGCCGGAACCGGCGCCTCGCCCTCGGAGTAGTCGGGACCGATGTAGTTGCCCTGCTCGTCGTAGGCGTGCTCGCCGTAGAACTCCCGGTATTCGGCCGCGACCTCGCCGCCCTCGGCGGCTTGCTTGATCGAAAGCGAGATCCGCCGCCGCTCGAGGTCGATATCGATGATCTTCACCCAGAGCTCTTCGCCGGGGGTGACGACCTGCTCGGGCGCCTCTACGTGCTGCTCGGCCATCTCGGAGATGTGGACCAGACCCTCGATCCCCTCCCCGACCTGGACGAACGCGCCGAACGGCACCAGCTTGGTGACCTTTCCGGGCACGATCTGGCCAATCGCGTGAGTGCGGGCGTAGAGCCGCCACGGGTCTTCCTGGGTGGCCTTGAGCGACAGCGACACGCGCTCACGGTCCAGGTCGACGTCGAGCACCTCGACGGTGACCTCCTGGCCGACCTCGACAACCTCGCTCGGGTGGTCGATGTGCTTCCAGGACAGCTCGGACACGTGCACCAGGCCGTCGACCCCGCCGAGGTCGACGAAGGCGCCGAAGTTGACCACCGAGGACACAACGCCCTTGCGCACCTGGCCCTTGGCCAGCTGGTTGAGGAACTCGCTGCGCACCTCGGACTGGGTCTGCTCCAGCCACGCACGGCGGGACAGGACCACGTTGTTGCGGTTCTTGTCCAGCTCGATGATCTTCGCCTCGATCTTGCGGCCGACGTACGGCTGCAGATCGCGGACCCGGCGCATCTCCACCAGCGAGGCAGGCAGGAAGCCACGCAGCCCGATGTCCAGGATGAGGCCGCCCTTGACGACCTCGATGACGGTGCCCTCGACCGGCTCGTCGGCCTCCTTGAGGGCCTCGATCGTGCCCCAGGCGCGCTCGTACTGCGCGCGCTTCTTGGACAGGATCAGACGCCCTTCCTTGTCCTCCTTCTGGAGGACGAGCGCCTCGACGAACTCTCCGACCTTGACCACATCGGCCGGGTCGACGTCGTGCTTGATAGACAGCTCGCGGGAGGGGATGACCCCTTCGGTCTTGTAGCCGATATCGAGAAGAACCTCGTCCCGATCGACCTTGACAATGGTGCCTTCAACGATGTCGCCGTCGTTGAAGTACTTGATCGTCTTGTCGATGGCGGCGAGGAAGTCCTCCTCCGTCCCGACGTCGTTAACTGCGACCTGCGGGGTGGTCGAGACGGTGGTGGTGTCGGTGGACATGCGGTGGGTTGCTCCGGTATGGATTGATGGAGAATGGACAGGTGGACTGAGGCTTGCGCGGGCGGGACTACCGACCCGAAGCCCATCGCAGTTCAACGCGAACCCGCGACGAGATAATTCGGGCGACAGATAAACCCATGCGCGTCCATGCTACGCGTCACCCGATCGGGGGGGCAACGGTGGCCCCGAACCTTCCTCAGCCCACCACCCCCGGTGAAGATGCGTCGGTGAATCCCGCGGAGTCCACGGAGAAGCGCCTCGGCATCGCGGCGGTAGCCAGAGGACCGATGGGCCCCGAGGCGTCGGCCGCCGCCAGCCGGCGCTGGTGGGATGCCGACGCCGACGACTACCAGGCCGAACACGGGTCCTTCCTGGGCGATGCGGACTTCGTCTGGTGCCCCGAACGGCTCCGCGAGGCGGACGCCCGACTGCTCGGCGAACCGGAGGCCCTGATCGGCGCCTCGGTGCTCGAGATCGGCTGCGGCGCGGCCGCCTGCGCGCGGTGGCTCGCCCGGCAGGGCGCCCGGGTCGTCGCCCTGGACCTGTCCGCCGGGATGCTGCGCCAGGCCGCACGGGCCGCCGAGCGCACCGGCATCACGGTGCCGCTGGTGCAGGCCGGCGCCGAGCAGCTGCCGTTCGCCGACGACAGTTTCGACCTGGCCTGCTCCGCGTTCGGCGCGGTGCCGTTCGTGGCGGAGCCGGCGCGGGTGATGCGCGAGGTGGCGCGGGTACTGCGGCCCGGCGGTCGCTGGGTGTTCTCGGTGAACCACCCGATGCGCTGGATGTTCTCCGACGACCCCGGGCCCGGCGGGCTGACCGTCGCGCAGTCCTATTTCGACCGCTCCCCGTACGTCGAGGTGGACGAGCACGGCGCGCCCAGCTACGTGGAGCACCACCGCACCCTCGGCGACCGGGTCCGGGACGTGGTGGCCGCCGGCCTCCAGCTGGAGGACCTGGTCGAGCCGGAGTGGCCGGAGGAGCTCACCGACACCTGGGGCCAGTGGTCGCCGCTGCGCGGGGCACTGTTCCCCGGCACCGCCATCTTCCGCTGCCGAAAACCCGGCTGAGCAGCACAATTCCGGACCGCACCACCCGAACGTGCGGCGTGTTGTTACCCACCGATCTGATCTTGATCTCGAACCACCCTTCCGAGTGTGTTGATCACCTGGTTCGGTGATGATGAAGACACCCTCCGAGATCGTCCAATGGGCACATGCGCGTTCGACGGGTGACCAGCGGGGGCCGGCCACCCGGCCGAGGCCCACGTGCGCTCCTGCTGCCCTGCGCCAGCCTGCTGGTGGCCGGACTGGTCTGCGCGGGCCCGCTGACCGAAGGACTCCACCGGGTGCCCGCTCCCGCGCAGCCGACCGAACGGGTCGACCTGACCGCCTCGACGCAACCGGCCGCCCTCGCTGACGCGGTCGCCCGGATCGATGCGATGGGCAGGTCCGGGCCGTCGCGCGCCGAGTACGGCGTCGCGGTGTTCGACCGGAACACCGGCCAGCTCACCCTCGGCGAGGAGGGCGCGGTCGCGTTCTTCTCCGCCTCGGTGGTCAAGTTGTTCACCGTGGTGGACATCCTGCACCGCACCGAGACAGGCGCGGCCAAGCTCACCCCGGCTCAGCGCACCCAGATCCAGCGCGCGCTCAGCCTCAGCGACGACAAGGCCATGGACGCGCTCTGGCACGACTTCGGCGGCCCACGGACGGTGAGCGAGATGATCACGCTCGCCGGGCTCCGCGACACCCGCCCGCCGGACCGGCCCGGCGAATGGGGCGAGACCCGCCTCTCCCCCCAGGACGTCCTCGCCGTCTACCAGTACGCGATGACCTCGCTCAACCCGCGGAACCGCGACACCGTGCTCCAGAGCCTGTCCACCGCCGGCGGCTCCGGCGCGGACGGGTTCAACCAGTCCTTCGGGCTGCTGCGCAACCCCCGGATCGGCGGGGTCGCGGCCAAGCAGGGCTGGATGATCGACGGCAGCCACATGTACCTGCACAGCACCGGGATGGTCGGCCCGAACCACCGGTACCTGGTCGCTGTGCTGAGCAAGCAACTGGCCTCGGTCGGCTGGGCCGCCGGGCGTCAGCGGCTGGACACCGCGGTCGGCGCGCTGACCGGCTCGCTCGGCGTGCCCGGCGCCGGGGGCGTTCCTGGGGATGCGATGTGAACCACTGTCAAGCAAGCGGCCGGCCTCCGACGGCTACGCCGCCGGGCGCGCCGACGTCAGTGGTGCGGTGGGTCGCCTGACCGGCTCACTCGGCGTGTCCAGCTGAGCGTGCCGTCCAGCTAGTGCGCCGCGTCGTCCCAACTGCGTCCGACACCGACCGACACCTCCAGTGGGACGTCCAGCAGGTGGGCGGCGCCCATCTCGGCGCAGACCAGTTCCTCGACCGCCGCCCGCTCCCCCTCGGCGATCTCCAGCACCAGTTCGTCGTGCACCTGCAGCAGCATCCGCGAGCGAAGCCCGGCCTCGGTCAGCGCGCGGTGCACCCGCAGCATGGCCACCTTGATGATGTCCGCCGCGCTGCCCTGGATGGGTGCGTTCAGAGCCATCCGCTCGGCCATCTCACGGCGCTGGCGGTTGTCGCTGGTCAGGTCGGGCAGGTAGCGGCGGCGGCCGAGCATCGTCTCGGTGTAGCCGTCCTTGCGGGCCTGGTCGACGATGCTGCGCAGGTACGTACGCACCCCGCCGAAGGTCTCGAAGTAGTCGTCCATCAGGGCCCGGGCCTCTTCGGCGGAGATCCGCAGCTGGCCGGACAGCCCGAACGCGGACAACCCGTAGGCGAGCCCGTAGTTCATCGCCTTGATCTTGGCGCGCTGCTCCGGGGTGACCTCGGCAGCCACCACGCCGAACACCCTGGCGGCGGTCTCGGCATGGAAGTCGTGGTGTGACCGGAACGCCTCGATCAGCGCGGCATCCTCGGACAGGTGCGCCATGATGCGCATCTCGATCTGGCTGTAGTCGGCGGTCATCAGCTCGGCGTACCCGGGCCCGACCACGAAGGTCTCCCGGATCCGGCGCCCGGCGGCGGTGCGGATCGGCACGTTCTGCAGGTTCGGCTCGGTGCTGGACAGGCGGCCGGTCGCGGCGATCGTCTGGCTGTAGGTGGTGTGGATCCGGCCGTCGTCGTCGATGGACTTGAGCAGCCCGTCCACGGTGACCTTCAACCGGGTGGCGTCCCGGTGCAGCAACAGGTGCGACAGGAACGGGTGCCCGGTCGACTCGAACAGGCTCTGCAACGCGTCCGCGTCGGTGGTGTAGCCGGTCTTGGTCCGCTTGGTCTTCGGCATGCCGAGCTCGTCGAACAGCACCACCTGCAGCTGCTTCGGCGAACCGAGGTTGATCTCCTTGCCGATCTCCGTGTACGCGTCCTGGGCGGCCTGCTTCACCTGTGCCGCGAAGTCTGCCTCCAACTCGGCGAGTGAGTCGTGGTCGACCGCGATGCCGGCCGCCTCCAGGTCGGCGAGTACGCCCAGCAGCGGCAGCTCCAGGTCGGCGAGCAGCTCCGCGCCGCCCAGCTTGGCCAGCTCGCCGTCCAGCGCGTCGGCCAGCTCACCGACCGCGTGCGCGCGCAGGATCTCACCGCCGGCGCGCTGTGCGTCCGCCTCCTCCACCCCGCCGAGCAGGGAGAGCTGGCCGTCCTCCGGCTCGCCCTCCACCCGCAGCTCGCGGCGCAGGTAGCGCAGCGCGAGGTCGGCAAGGTCGAAGCTGCGCTGGCCCGGCCGCACCAGGTAGGCGGCCAGCGCGGTGTCACTGGTCAGCCCGGCCAACCGCCAGCCGCGCGCCCGCAGCGCGTGGATCGCCGACTTGACGTCGTGCGCGGCCTTCGGCACCGCCGGGTCGGCCAGCCAGTCGCCGAGCGCCGCCTCGTCCTCCGGGGACAGCGCGGCCAGCTCCAGGTAGCCGCCGATGCCGTCGGCGGTGGCGATCGAGATGCCGTCGACGTCCCGGCCGATCCAGCTGCCCAGGGCACCGTGGAACGCCAGGCCGACCCGGCGGCCGTCCCGGGCGTGGTCGGTCAGCCAGTCGGGCAGCTCACCGGGGGCCAGCGCGCCGCCCTGCACCTCGAACCCGCCGTCCGCCTCCGGCTCGGCACTGGCCAGGGTGGCGAACAACCGCTCGCGCAGCACCCGGAACTCCAGCTCGTCGAACAGCCGGTGCACCGCGTCCCGGTCCCAGGCCCGGACCGCCAGGTCGTCCGGCGCGTAGTCCAGCGGGACCTCCCGGACCAGCTCGGTGAGCTGCCGGTTGAGCAGCACGTTCGACAGGTTCGCCCGCAGCGCGTCGCCGGCCTTGCCCTTCACCTCGTCGACCCGGTCGGTCAGCTCGGCGAGCGACCCGTACTCCCGGATCCACTTGGCGGCGGTCTTCTCCCCCACGCCGGGGATCGAGGGCAGGTTGTCGCTCGGGTCGCCGCGCAGGGCGGCGAAGTCCGGGTACTGCGCCGGCGTCAGGCCGTAGCGGGTGTTCACCTCGGCCGGGTCGATCCGGGCCAGGTCGGACACCCCACGCTTCGGGTAGAGCACCGTGACCGCGTCCCCGACCAGCTGGAATGCGTCGCGGTCGCCGGTGCAGATCTCCACCCGGTAGCCCTGCGCCTCGGCCTTGCTGGCGAGGGTGGCGATGATGTCGTCGGCCTCGTAGCCCGGCACCGCCATGGACGGCACGGCCAGCGCGTTGAGCACCTCGCGGATCAGCTCGACCTGGCCGCGGAAGTCGTCCGGGGTGGTGGTGCGGTTGGCCTTGTACTCGGCGAACGCCTCGGACCGGAACGTCTTGCGGGACACGTCGAAGGCCACCGCGAGATGCGTCGGCTTCTCGTCGCGGAGCAGGTTGATCAGCATCGAGGTGAAGCCGTACACCGCGTTCGTGGTCTGCCCGGTCTGGGTGCGGAAGTTCTCCGCCGGCAGCGCGTAGAACGCGCGGTAGGCCAGCGAATGTCCGTCGAGCAGGAGCAGCCGGCGGTCGGCCTGGTCCTGCTCCGGGGTCAGCTCCGTGCCGGTCGTCGAGGCGGTGGTGGCAGTCACCCGGGCGAGTCTAGGCCGACCCCCCGACCGTTCTCGGCCGGCTCCGGGTGGCCGGGCGGGAACAGTCGGGTATGCGCACCGGCTGGTCGCAGATCGTTGGTCGTGCTCCAACGTGTGGCGAGACGGGACGCCCACGTCTTCCGAACAGGACACGGGACACGGCCGTCACGCTGGCGGTGACGCCCCGTCACCGACAGGGCGGCCCGGTGTCGCCCCTGGTGCGTCCAGTGTCGTTCCAGTGTCGTCCAGTGTCGTCCAGTGTCGTTCACATGTCACCGAGACCAACGCCAGTCCGGTATTTTTCGCGGGAAACCAGACTCACGTCGACCTCGACGCAGCTCATCCGGGTCAGAAAGCCTGATTCAATCTGCCGGTCACCGACTGTGACGCCGCGGCTCCATACCGACCAGACCGAGCCCCCGGCCCGGCGGCGGTCTGTCGGTCAGGACCGCGAGTCCCCGCGTAAGCGTCGCAGTGCGCCGGGTGCGCACTAGTCGCAGTGCCCCGCGTGCTCGCTAGTCGCAGTGCGCCGGGTGCTCGCTGGCCGGACCGCCGGTCGACGGGGTGGCCGGCAGGTGCCGTCCCTCCAGCCGCCAGCGGCTCCCGTGCTTCCGCCAGCGCAGCTCGCCCCGGTGCCGGCCCCGCTCACCGGCACCTGGCCCCGTGTCGTCGGCCCTGTCGCCGGCTCTGTCGTCGGCCCTGTCGTCGGCCCTGTGGTCGGCCCTGTCGCCGGCCCTGTCGCCGGCCCTGTCGCCGGGACTGTCCTCGGGACTGTCCTCGCGCCGGGCCTGCGCTGGCACAGCGCCGAGCTGCGGCGGCCGGTCGTCGCCCCGCCACGGCTGGTACCTCTGCCAGGCGGCGCCCCAGGCCCGCGCCTGCGCCTGCCACCTGCGTCCCAGCACGCTGCCCACCCAGCCGGTCCAGCGGCTCAGCGCTGCCAGGTCCGACCCCGGCGTGTGCCGCACCCTCGGCGCCGCCAGGCTCTGGTCCCGCTGGGAGCGCCAGTCCCTGCCATCCCGCAGGTCCACCCCATATCGCGGCGCGATGAGCGCCAATGCCATCAGTCCTACGACAATCAGCAGGCCAGTCATAGCCATCGCCTCCTTGTGGACCTATCCTTGCCCTGATTGGATTGCTCGCACAGAGCCAATTACGGCGAAGTGGACTGACCCTATGGATGGTGATCGGCACGTGACCGGCCGGACGATGGCCAAGCACCTGGGCCCGTGGCGGACCGAGGGCGCCGGGGTGGCCTATGCCGAGCTGGCCGACCGGATCAAGCTCCTGGTGCTCGACGGGCGGCTGCCCACCCGCACCCGGCTGCCGGCCGAACGCGAGCTGGCCACGGCGCTGCGGGTCAGCCGGACCACCGTCGCGGCCAGCTACGACCTGCTGCGCCAGACCGGCTTCCTGCACAGCAGGCGGGGCTCGGGCAGCTGGACAACGCTGCCGGAGACGCCGGGTGGCGGCGAGCTCAGCCCGTTCGCACCGGCCGGCGACAGCTCCGCGATCGACCTGGCCTACGCCGCGCTCGCCGCCCCACCGGAGGCGATGACCAGCGCACTGGCCTGGGCGACCGACCAGATGGCCTGCTACCTGGGCGGCAGCGGCTACCAGCTCTACGGGCTGGACGCGCTGCGCGACACCGTGGCGGACCGGTTCACCCGGCGCGGGCTGCCCACCGCCAGGGACCAGATCCTGATCACCTGCGGCGCCCAGCAGGCCATCGCCGTGGTGCTGGCCGCACTGGTCTCGCCGGGCGACCGGGTGCTGGTCGAGCACCCCACCTACCCCAACGCGCTGGACGCCATCGCCCGCGAGCACGCCCGCGCGGTGCCGGTCGGATTCGCCGGGGACGGCTGGGACCTGGACACCATCGCCGCCGCCGTCCGGGACGCCTGCCCCCGGCTGGTCTACCTCATGCCGGACTACCAGAACCCCACCGGCCGGGTCATGGGCGACGCCCAGCGCACCGAGCTCGTCGAGCTGTGCCGGCGCACCCGCACCACGATGCTGATCGACGAGACGATGAGCGAGCTCCCGCTGGACGGGTCGCAGCCACCACCACTGGCCAGCCAGGCCAGGGAGAGCAACTCCGCCCCGATGATCACCGTCGGCTCGGCGAGCAAGACGCTCTGGGGTGGGCTGCGCATCGGTTGGGTGCGGGCGCAGCGGCCGATGATCGAACAGATCGCCAGGGCACGCGCCTCGGTGGACATCTCCACGTCGGTGCTCGACCAGCTGGTCACCCGGCACCTGATGACGAACATCGACGACGTGCTGGCGGCCCGCCTGCCGACGCTGCGCTCGGCTCGTGGGCACCTGCTCGACCTGATGGCCAGGTACTTCCCGAGCTGGCACGCGGACGTCCCGACCGGTGGCCTGTCGCTGTGGGCCGACCTCGGTGCCCCGGTCTCGAGCGCACTGGTCGCGGCGGCCAGCCGGCACGGCGTGCTGCTCGCCGCGGGCCCCCGGTTCGGGCTGGACGGCGCGTTCGAGCGATGCCTGCGGCTGCCCTACACGCTGCCCGAGCCGAGGCTCGAGCTCGCCATGGAGCGACTGGCCGCCGCCTGGCTCAGCCTGCCCGGGTCCGGTGCGCCGGCGGTCGGGTGGACCGTCCCACCGGCCGAGGTGGCCTGAGTGCCTGGCCGAGGTCGGGCCGAGGTGGGGCCGAGGTCGCTGTGAACGACGCATAAGCTGCGCTGATGTCGACCCGCTCACCACACCCGCCCGCCCTTCCCCCCGAACTGGCCGCCGAGCAACTGGCCGACCGGATGGGCATCCAGATCCTCGAGGTCAGCCGCGAGCGGGTGGTCGGCACCATGCCGGTGGCCGGCAACAAGCAGCCGTTCGGGCTCCTGCACGGCGGCGCCAGCGGTGTGCTGGTGGAGAGCCTGGGCTCGGCGGCGGCCGCCCAGTACACGCTGCCGGAGCGTTTCCCGGTCGGACTGGAACTGGCGTGCACGCATCACCGCAGCGCCACCGAGGGCCTCGTCACCGGGGTCGCCACCCCGATCCACGTCGGCCGGAGCACCTCGACGTTCGAGGTGGTCATCACCGACGAGCAGGGCCGCCGGACCTGTACCGGCCGGCTCACCTGCATGCACCTGGACCGCCGCCCCGGCCCGAGCTGACCCACCGGCCGGTCTGACCGCACCTCCCCGGGCCAGCGGTCAGCCCGGTTCGCCGGCTCGGCTCCGGCGCGGGTACCCCGGCCCGAACCCGCGCAGCCGGGCGTGCACCACAAGGCTGAGCACTGCCCAGAAGATCGGGAACCCGGGCCAGAAGAACACCGCCCCGCCGGCCACCCACCGGGTCAGCACGGCGACCACCAGCGCGGCGACCAGCGCCGCATGCAGTCCCAGCGCCGCCCGGTCCCAGCTGCTCAACCGCCGGGGGCCCGGTCCGGTCGGAGTGGGCCGGGGCGGCGCCGGCAGGTCGGCGACCAGCGGCGGCAGCTCGTGGCGCAGCCGCGCCCCGTAGGTCGTGGTCAGCCGCTCCTCGAGCTCGGCCATGGTCAGCCGGCCCTCGGCGGCCGCCTGCCTGATCAGGTCGGCGGTCTGCTCCCGCTCGGCATCCGAGGCGCGAATCTCTGTCCCGGTATCGGTGTTCCCGGTGTTCTGAGTCATGTCGCCATGCTGCGCGCCGCACCCCGGCCGGCGCGTCGTCGTGGGGGCGGCTCCCGCGGGGGGCCCGCCTACCGCCCACGGAGTAGTCACGGCACCCGCTCCGGACGGACGACCCGTGGCCCGGGAATGGCTACGGTCTGCGGTGTGGAGCGTTATGCCGGAGCGGCGCGGCTGGTGGGGCCGGCGCTGCTCGCCGCCGCGATCCAGCTCGTCGGCACCACCGGGGCGGCCACCCACCAGCTGACCGCCCGGCCGTTGGACGCGTTGGCGGTCGCGCTGCTGCTGACCGGGCCGGTGGCACTGTTGGCCAGGCACCGGTTCGCGGTGCCGACGCTGGCGGTCACCGCGGTAGGGCTGCTCGGCTATCTCGCGGCCGGCTATCCATTCGGCCCGGTCGTGGTGTCCTTCGTGTTCGCACTGGTCAGCGCGGTGTGTCTGGGGCACAGCCGGCCGGCCTGGGTGCTCGCCGGGCTGACCTACCTGGGGCTGATCGCGGTAACCTGGGTGCGGCTGGGGCCGCCGAGCTGGTGGGCGCTGTCCGCGGTGGCGGCGTGGCTGCTGCTGATCCTGACCGTCGGTGAGCTCGTCCGCGCGCGCCGGGAGCGCCTGGTGCGGGACCGCCGGGCCCGCGCGGAGGCCGTCGAGCGGGTCGCCACCGAAGAGCGGCTGCGCATCGCGCGCGACCTGCACGACGTGCTGGCGCACCACGTATCGCTGATCAACGTGCAGGCCGGCACCGCGCTGCACCTGCTCGACGAGCAACCCGGGCTGGCCAGGGAGGCGCTGACCGCGATCAAGGCGTCCAGCAAGGAGGTGCTGGTCGAGCTGCGCACCATGCTCGGCGTGCTGCGCCGGGTGGACGAGGACCTCCCGCGGTCCCCCGTCGTCGGGCTGGCCGGCCTGGACGAGCTCGCCGCACGGGTCCGCGGCAGCGGGCTCGCCGTTGCGGTGCGGCGGACCGGCGAGCCGCGGCCGCTGCCCTCCGCCGTGGACACCGCCGCGTTCCGCATCACCCAGGAGGCGCTGACGAACGTGCATCGGCATGCCGGCGCGGCGAGCGCGGCGGTGCTGATCGAGTACGCGGCCGCCGCGGTGGTGGTCCAGGTGGACGACGACGGTGCGGGCCCGGGCACGGCGGCCAGCGAAGACGGTGTCGCAGCTCGGTTGGGCAACGGCATCCCCGGCATGCGGGAGCGGGCCGCCGCGCTGGGCGGGCAGCTGTGGGTCGGGCCGGCCCCGGGCGGCGGGTTCCGGGTCCGCGCCGAGCTGCCGGTCCCGACGCCGACCGGGGCGGACCCGGAGTCCGCCACCTCGAGCCGAGGGCACGGAAACCCGTGATCAAGGTGCTGCTGGCCGACGACCAGGCATTGGTGCGGGCCGGGTTCCGCGCGTTGCTGGACGCCCAACCCGACATCACCGTCGTCGGTGAGGCGGCCGACGGGGCCGAGGCCGCGCGGGCCGCCGCCGAGACCCGCCCGGACGTGGTGCTGATGGACATCCGGATGCCGGGCACCGACGGCCTGGAGGCGACCCGGCGGATCGTCAGCGACCCGGCGCTGGCCGGAGTGCGGGTGCTGATCCTGACCACCTTCGACGAGGACGAGTACGTGTTCGAGGCGGTCCGCACCGGCGCCAGTGGCTTCCTGGTCAAGGACACCGAGCCGGTCGAGCTGCTGCGAGCCGTCCGGGTGGTCGCCGAGGGCGAGGCGCTGCTGTCCCCCAGGGTGACCCGCCGGCTGATCGGCGAGTTCGCCCGCCGGGCGCGCCCGGGCCGCTCGGTGCGCGAGCTGGACCTGCTGACCGCCAGGGAGCGGGAGATCGTGGCACTGGTCGCGGAGGGCTTGTCCAACGACGAGATCGCGGCCCGCCTGGTGGTCAGCCCGGCCACCGCCAAGACTCACGTCAGCCGGGCGATGGTCAAACTCGCGGCCCGGGACCGGGCCCAGCTGGTGGTGCTCGCCTACGAGACCGGCCTGGTCCGTCCCGGCTGGACGGGCTGACCAGGCAACTACCGCCGGGTAGGTTCAGCGGGTGCAGCGCAGCTCCCGCCCGGCGGGATTGATGTTCGCGGTGACCGGGCTGCTGCTTGCCGGCTGTGCCGCCGCCCCCGCCGCGCCCCCGGCACCGGTGACCCCCACCTACAACCTGCCGCCCCGACCGGTCCGGCCCAGCGAGAAGCCCCTCGCGCTGGCTCCCCAGACACAGGGCGACACCCAGTTCACCCTGATCGGGCTGACCCAGCTGGACGTCATCGCGGGCAGCCACGCGGAGTGGCAACCCAAGGGCCGGTACGTACGGGTCCGGCTGGTCGTGGTGAACACCGGGCGCTCCGGCACCGCGTTCGACACCGGCCGCCAGCAGCTGGTCACCGCCGACGGCGCGGCGCACGACGTCGACCCGCAGGCGATGCTGATCAAGCGCCAGCCCGGACGGTTCGACCTGGGCGCGAACGTCCGCGTCGAGTTCGACCTCTACTACGACGTACCCCGCGACACCCGCCCGACCGCGCTGCGGGTGCACGGCGGGCCGACGCTGACCGACCTGAAGAACCTCGAGTTCCTGGACATCGCGCTGCCCAGCTGACCGACCCGAGCACAGCCACCCGGTCAGGGCCGCCCGAGCAGCGCCCCGAGCCCGTCCAGCACCCTGGCCAGCCCGAACCCGTAGGCGTGGTCGGGGCTGTAGGCGGCACCGTGCGCCGCGCCGGCCGCCGCGCCCACCCGCACCGCCCTCGGGTACCGCGCCGGGTCGAACACCCGCTCCAACAGCGGTGCGTTCGCCGCCCACCAGCGCTCGTCGTCCAACGCCGACCCCCGGGCAGTCGCCCCGCGCAGGGCGCGCGCATCGGCCGCCGCCCTGGCCCAGCCTTGCACGAAGCCGAGCAGGTAGGTCAGCACGGCATCCATCGTCACGTCGTCCAGCCCGAGCCCGTCGAGCGCGGCGAGTTCGTGCTCGTACTTGGCGAGCTGGCCGGGGCCGAGCGGCGGGCGGGCGGTGGAGATCTCGGCCGCCCACGGGTGGGCCGTGTACAGCGCGCGGTTCTGTTCGGCCACCGCCGCCAACCGCGACCGCCACGGCTGCCCGGAGCTGTCCGCGAGTGGCAGCGCCGCGTACACCGTGTCCAGCATCAGGTCGAGCAGCTCGGCCTTGCCCGGTACGTAGGTGTACAGGGTCATCGGCGCCACGCCGAGCGCGGTGGCCAACTGGCGCATGGTGACAGCGTCGAGACCGGCGGAGTCGGCCAGGTCGATCGCGGACGCCACCACCGCGTCGACGGTGAGCCCGGGGCGGGGACCCCGCCGACCGGAGAGTCGACCGGCCGGCGCACCCGGTCCGGCGGCCGGCTCCGCGCCCGCTTCGGCCGGCCCGGCGACGGCCGCGGCGTGGCGCCACAACAGCTCCAGGGTGCGCGCCGGGTCGCCGGCGCCGGTGTGCTCGGACGGCACAGCACTCCTTCCGGAACTATCCTTGTACGTAGTACGTTGTACTCCGTACGGAGTTTCTTCACCATCCCCCGGGAGGGTTCATGCGGGTCAGCGCGTCCGCCGTATCTCTGAACGTCGACGATCCGGAGGCATCCAGCACGTTCCTGGTCGATCACTTCGGTTTCCGGACCGAGATGGCCGCCGAGGGGTTCGCCTCACTGGCCCACCCGGACGCCGGCATGAACGTGGTGTTCCTACGGCGTGGCCTGGCCACCCTGCCCGCCGATCAGCGCGACGACCACGCCCGAGGGCTGATCCTGGCGTTCACCGTCGACGACCTGGAGGGTGAGCTGGCGAGGCTGCGCTCGGAGGGCGTGGCCATCACCATGCCGCTCACCGAGGAGGAGTGGGGCGAGCGGGCGTTCCAGGTACGCGATCCCAACGGGGTCATCGTGCAACTGGTGGACTGGAACGGCGCCGGCTCGCCCGCCACCGTCGAGCACTGATCAACGTCGAGCACTGATCAACGCGGGTCTGGTCATGGCCTGTGAGTGGTATTGGTCGCCATGGCGACCAATACCACTCACAGGGTCAGGGGCCGTCCGCGCCGACCTCGGTGTCCAGATCGCCGCCCAGATAGGCGGCCTGGACCTCGGGGTCGCTGAGCAGGTGGTGTGCCGGGGCCGACTTGACCACCCGGCCGGTCTCGAGAACGTAGGCC
>DASYLM010000277.1:0-8464 GCA_036009565.1 Pseudonocardia sp.
GGCATGTACGGGCTGCCGCCGGTCTGTGCGAGCAGGGACTGGCGCCCGGGATAGCCCCGTGCCGGGCAGTACCGGGTCCACGTAGCGCGTGTGGCTCGCACAGACCCCGTATGACTCGCACAGACCCCGCGTGGCGCACCCGGTTGACCGCCGTACAGTCCGTCACGCACGCCGCACCCTGTTGACCGCCGCATCTCCGGCGGCCGGGTAAGAGCAGCACGGATCATGACAGGCGGTGGCCGAATAAAGATCATAGTAACGCCAGTCCGGTACTCGTTGCCTAGAACCGGCCTGGAGTTACCTTCAGCGTGAACTCGGCGCGTTCACGTGCGCAGCGAGCCGCGCCCGGGCTCTAATCGCCGCCGCCCGCCCGGAATTCCCGATGCAGGTCTCGCCGGCCTGCTCCGGCAGCGGCGACACCACGGGGTGGCCGGCTGCGCGGCACCGGATCGCGGCACGCTGTACGTGCCCGGCCCGGCTCGCCTAGGACGGCACAGACGGCACAGACCACGCCTAGGCTGCCCAGACTCTGGAGCCTCTGTGCGGCCGGCACGCGGTCTGTGCGGCCGGCGAGCGTCTGTGCGGCCGGCACGCGGTTCTGTGCGAGCGGAAGACGGCTAGCCGAGCAGGGGCGGGCGGCGTCGGTGCCAGTCGGTGGCCTGTTGGTAGGCGTGCGCGGCGGCCAGTACGGCGGCGTCGGCGTGGCGGGGGCCGACGATCTGCAGCCCGATCGGCAGGCCGTCCGAGGTGAACCCGCAGGGCACGCTGGCGGCCGGCTGCTGGGTCATGTTGAACGGGTAGGTGAACGGCGTCCAGCTGGTCCACCGCCGACCGTCCCAGCCCGGCGGCACCTCAACCCCGCCGGCGAACGCGGCGATCGGCATCGTCGGCGTGAGCAGCAGCGGGTAGTCCTGGTGGAACGCGCCCATCCGGGTGCCCAGCTCGTTGCGCACCGCCATCGCGGACAGGTAGTCGATCGCGCTGTACTGCCCGCCGGCGTCAACGATCTCGGCCAGACCGGGGTCCAGCCTCGCCCGCGCCGCCGCGTCCAGATGCTCGGTGGACTTGGCCGCGCCGGCGAACCACAGCACGTGGAACGCCTCGACCGGGTCGGTGAACCCCGGGTCGGCCGTGGACACCTCGGCACCGAGCGAGCCGAACACCGCGACGGCGGCCTCGAACGCGGCCGCCACCTCGGGGTGCACCGACACGAAGCCCAGCGTCGGGCTGGCCGCGATGCGCAACCCGGACACCCCGTCACCCAGTGCCGACACACACGACCGGTCCATCGCGGCCAGCGCCCAGGCGTCCCGCGCGTCGAAGCCGGCCACCACGTCCAGCAGCAGCGCCGCGTCGGCCGCCGTCCTGGTCATCGGGCCGACATGGGCGAGCGTGCCGAACGGGCTGCCGGGGTGGTGCGGCACCCGTCCGTAGGTCGGCTTGTGCGCCACGATCCCGCTGAACGAGCCCGGGATGCGCACCGAGCCGCCGCCGTCGGTACCCAGGCTCAATGCGCCCATGCCGAGCGCCACCGCGGCCGCGCTGCCGCCGCTGGAGCCGCCGGCGGTCAGCTCCGGCCGCCAGGGGTTGCCGGTGACCCCGAAGCGGGGCGAGTCGGTGACGCCCTTCCAGGCCAGCTCCGGGGTGGTCGTCTTGCCGAGCAGCACCGCGCCCTGTTCCTTGACCCGGGCCACCGGCGGTCCGTCCACCTCCCACGGGCCGGTCTCGTCCACCGTGTGCGAGCCGCGCAGGGTGGGCCAGCCCTTGGTGAGCAGGATGTCCTTGATCGAGGTGGGCACGCCGTCCAGCACACCCATCGGCTCGCCCCGCCGCCACCGCTGCTCGCTGGCCCGCGCGGCGTCCAGCGCCCCGGCAGGGTCCAGCAGGCAGTAGGCGTTGACCTGGGTGTTGAGCTGCTCCACCCGGTCGAGCGCGTCCTGGGTGGCGCGGACCGGGGACAGCTCGCCGGACCGGTACGCGGCCAGTAGCTCGGTCGCGCTGAGGTCGGCGGTCGAGCCTTCGGTCGCCGGGCTCACCGGTGCGGTCATCTACAGGCTCCCTGAGGTTACGTATCCGTGGGTCTTGTCGACCACGTTGCGAAGGGGCTGACCGGCGCGGTAGCGGGCCAGGTTGTCGGTGAACAGGCCGACCAGTGACTGTCGCCAGCCGACCGCGTCGCCGGACATGTGTGGCGAGACGATGACGCCGGGCAGCGTCCACAGCGGCGAGTCGGCGGGCAGCGGCTCGGCCTCGAACACGTCCAGCGCCGCGCCGGCCAGCCGCCCGGACCGGATCGCCTCGACGACGTCGTCCTGCACCACCAGTGCGCCCCGACCGACGTTGATCAGGCGGGCCCTCGGCGGCAGCAGTGCCAGCGAGGTGGCGTTGACCATGCCCCTGGTCTGCTCGGTCAGCGGCGCGGCCAGCACCAGGTAGTCGGTGTCGCCCAGCAGTGCCGGCAGCTCGTCGGCGGCGTGCACGCCGGGCCGGGCGCGCCGCCCGACCAGCCGCACCCGCATGCCGACCGCGCCCAGCAGCGCCGCGATGGCCTCGCCGATCGGGCCGCCGCCCACCACCACGGCCGTCGACCCGGCGACCGTCTCGGTCTCCCGGTGCCGCCACTCGCCCCGGTCCTGCAGCCGCAGCGTGTGCGGCAGGTCCTTCGCGAAGGCCAGCACCAGGCCCAGCACGTACTCGGCCATCGGGGTGTCGAACACGCCGCGGGAGTTGGTGACCACCACGTCGGAGCTGAGCATCTCGTCGAACATCAGCCGGTCCACCCCGGCGCTCGCGGTGTGCACCCAGCGCAGGCTGTCGGCGGCCGGCCAGCTGGTCCGCACCACGTCCCCGATGGTGAAGTCCCAGACCAGCAGGGCGTCCGCGCCGGGCAGCGAACCGGCCAGCTGGGGGGCCGTCGCATAGCGGATCGTGGCGCCAAGATCTGTGGCCGCGACCCGGGTTTCAAGATCGGGTGGAAGATCAGTCGAATGGAGCACGACTAGCACCGGATCAGTGCGCTGAGCTGGTGAAACGGTCACTCAGGGATTCCTCATGACGGTGGTGTTAACGGAGGGGTACGGCCATTGACACGCTAGGAAGCACTCGTATGATTGTCAACAATCCGCGGTTCGGTTGGCTGGTTATAGTTGACTCGTGGGTCGTTCGGTAACGGGCTCTGAGTTTCGTCGCGGGGAGTACTGCATGCCTCGAAAGCTGCGCATCACGTTGGCCAAGCGCGGGGTGTCCTGCCTCGCCGAGTTGTTGGAGAAAGAGGCACCGCGCACCTGTGATGCGGTCTGGGCGGCGCTGCCCCAGGCCGGCGATGCGCAGCACGCCAAATACGCCCGCAACGAGGTCTACACGATGGTGCCGCGGTTCGCAGAGCAGGAGGTCGGCCTGGAGAACCCGACCGTCACCCCGATCCCGGGTGATGTGGTCTACTTCTCCTTCCCCGGCGGCATGCTCGACGAGGAGTTCAAGCAAGACAAGGGTGTCGCCGGGCTGCCCGGCGTGATCGATCTGGCCATCTTCTACGGTCGGAACAACCTGCTGCTCAACGGCGATGTCGGCTGGGTACCCGGCAATGTCTACGCGACGATCACCGAGGGGCTGGACGTGATGGCGCAGGCGTGCCATGACGTGTGGCGCTCCGGCAGCGTCGGTGAACGGTTGGTTTACGAACGGCACTCTGAGGCCTAAGGCGGTCCGCCGATGCCCACCGAGCTCTCCGTGGCTTTTGTCGAGGCCACCTCCAACCAACGGGGGATCGGCGTGGTTGCCCCGTTCGACTTCGCACTCGATCGCGAGCTCTGGCGCTGGGTGCCGGACAACGTCTCGCTGTACCTGACCCGGATGCCGTTCTTCACCACCCCGGTCACGGTGGAGATGGCCACGGCGGTGAGTGAGCGCGGGGTGGTCCGCCGTGCCACCCGCGACGTGCTCACCCCGGAACCGGACGTGGTGACCTACGCCTGCGCGTCGGGCAGCTTCGTCAACGGCATCCTGGGCGAGCGACTGCTGGTGCGCACCATGATCGACGCCGGTGCGCCGGCCGCCTGCACCACCTCCGGCGCCCTGGTCGACGCCCTGAGCCTGCTCGGGATCAGGAAGCTGGCCATCGCGACGCCGTACGTGGACGCGGTGACCGACCGGCTGGTCCACTACCTGGCGGAGAACGGCGTGCAGACGGTGTCCAGGGACGGCCTGGGCCTGCTCGGGCACATCTGGCGGGTGCCGTACCACACCGTGGTCGACATCGTCCGCTCCGTCGACTCGCCGGACGCGGACGCGATGTTCATCAGCTGCACCAACCTGCCCACCTATGACGTGATCGAGCCGCTGGAACAGGCGCTCGGCAAGCCGGTGCTCACCGCGAACCAGGTCACGATGTGGGCCGCGCTGCGCGCGATGGAGCTGCGCGGCGTCGGCGTCGGGCAGAGCCTGCTGGCCGTCGAGGAGGCGTCCGCCGCCTGAGGTCGACTCTGACCCAGGTGGCCAGATTGAATACCGAATGACCTCACTGAGGCGTGCTGCCGCCCTGTAACGCGGTGTTTACCCCGTGGGACTGACGATCCGTCCGAAACTGTATACCGTTTTGGAATTATGGCGGCCGAGTCGACGATAATGATCGTCAACCCGAACACGGCCACCGCGATGACCGAGGCGATCGTGGCGGCGGCCCGGCGGGTGGCCTCGCCGGGCACCACGCTCCTCGGCGGCACCCCGGTCACCGGGGTCAGCGCGGTGGAGAGCAACGTCGACGAGGTCTGGGGCTCGGTCGGCGTGCTCGAACAGGTCCACCGCGGCGAGCGCCTCGGCGTGCACGGCTATGTGGTGGCCTGTTTCGGGGACACCGGGGTGGCCGCCGCGAAGGAGCTGGCCGCCGGGCCCGTTGTCGGCATGACCGAGGCCGCGTTGCTCACCGCGGCGCTGATCGCCACCCGGTTCACCGTCGTCACCATGCCGCGTCGCACCCGCGAGCAGTCGCACCGGGTGGTGCGGACGCTAGGCCTGGAGCACCGCTGCGCCATCCGGGCCGTCGACGTTCCGGTGGCCGAGGTGGCCGGCGGCTCGGCGCACCTGTTGGAGTTGTTCGCCGAGCAGGGCCGCACCGCGCTGACCGAGGACGGCGCCGAGGCGGTGGTGCTCGGCTGCGCGGGGTTGACCGAGCTGGTCGAGCCGCTGCGCGATGCGCTCGGCGTGCCGGTCGTCGAGGGTGTCGCCGCCGGCGTGCGGCTGGTCGAGAGCCTGCTCGCGCTCGGGCTGAGCACCTCCCGGGTGGGCAGCTACGCCGCGCCGGAGCGGTTGGGTCCGGTGCCCGGGTGAGTGCCGGAGCGGTTGGGTCCGGTGCCCGGGTGAGTGCCCAGGCGGCTGGGCCCGGTGGTCCGGGGAGCGCCGCGACGCTGTTCACCGACGTGCTGGTGTACCGCGCCGAGGCCCCCGGCGGGGTGCTCGGCCCGACCGACGTGCTGGTCGAGGGTGACCGGATCGCGGCCATCGGGGTCGAGGCCCGCCGCCGCGCCGCCGCGGCCACCGTGATCGCCGGCCACGGCCACCACCTGCTGGTCCCCGGGCTGGTCAACGCGCACTTCCACTCGCCGGCCAACCACCTCAAGGGCGCGCTGCCCAGCCTGCCGCTGGAGCTGTTCATGCTCTACGAGTCACCGGCGGCGGAGGCGTTGCGGCCGACGCCGAGGGAGGCCTACCTGCGCACCGCGCTCGGCGTGCTGGAGATGCTGCGCGGGGGCACCACCGCCGTGCAGGACGACGCCTTCCTGATGCCGGACCCCGAGCCGGCGGTCATCGACGCGATCCTGCAGGCCTACGCAGACCTGGGCATCCGGGCCACCGTGGCACTGGACCAGCCGGAGCTGCCCGAGGTGGCCAAGCTGCCGTTCCTGGAGCAGCTCGCACCCGCTGAGCTCGTCGAACAGCTGCGCCTGCCGGCCCCGATGGCCCCGGGCCGACTGCTCGAGAGGTACGAGCACCTGATCACCAACTGGCACGGGGCCGCCGACGGCCGGCTGCGGGCCGCCGTGTCGATCTCGGCGCCGCAGCGGGTCAGCCCGGAGTACTTCGCCGCGCTCGACGACCTCAGTCGCCGCCACCGGCTGCCGCTGTTCGCACACCTGCTGGAGACCAAGACGCAGCGGGTGCTCGCCGCCGAGCAGCCCAGGTTCGCCGGCCGCTCGCTGGTCCGCTACACCGCCGACCTCGGCCTGCTCAGCGAGCGGCTGAACGTGATCCACGCGGTGTGGACCGACGAGGACGACCTGGACCTGATCGCGGCCGCCGGTGCGGTGATCGTGCACAACCCGGTGAGCAACCTGCGCCTGGGCAGCGGCGTGATGCCGTTCCGGGCCGCCCGGGACCGGGGTATCCCGATTGCGCTCGGGGTGGACGAGGCGATCTGCAACGACGCCGTCGACATGTGGAGCGTGGTGCGCACCACCGGGCTGATCCACAACATCACCGGCCTGGACAGCGACCGGTGGCCGTCGGCGGCGGAGGTGCTGGACTGCCTGTGGCGCGGCGGCGCGGCCGCCATGCTGCGCGGCGGCGAGCTGGGTGCGGTGGCCGAGGGGAAGCTGGCCGACCTGGCGCTGCTGGACCTGCACAGCCTCGCGTTCACACCGCTCAACGACGTGCCCGGCCAGCTGGTGTACTGCGAGTCCGGGTCCAGCGTGGTGCTGACCATGGTGGCCGGGCGGGTGGTGTCCGACCACGGCCGGGTGACCACCGCCGACGAGGCCCAGCTGCTCGCCGAGGTGCGCGAGGTGTTCGCCCGCAAGCGACAGGCGCTGGAGGCCGCGCACGCCGACGCCGGCCGCTTCTTCCCGCTCTACCAGCGGGTGGTCCGCGCCGCCGCGGCCACCGACGTCGGCCTGACCCGATGGGTGGCCTCCGGATGACTCTCGAGATGCCATGGCCCGCGCCGCGCGACCGCTACCGGTACACGCCGATCGGAGCACGCCCCGGCGGCGGCTGGCCGAACGGCAAGGGTCTCGCGGTGTACGTCGCGGTGGGTGTGGAGGAGTACCGCTTCGGCGACGGGCACACCGAGGACCTGCTGCCCGGCGTGGCCTTCCCGGACCTGGTGAACACCGCGTGGCGCGACTACGGCAACCGGGTCGGCGCGTTCCGGCTGCTGGACCGGTTGGCGGGCCACGGCATCCCGCCGACCGTGCTGCTCAACACCATGGTCTACGACTCGGCGCCGGACGTCCCGATCGCCGCCCGCCGCCTGGGCGCGGAGATCGTCGGGCACGGCATCAGCAACTCCGACTCGCTGGCCGGCCTGACCGAGGAGCGGGAGAGCGCCTACCTGGCCGCGGTCGCCCGCCGCATCACGCTCGAGGAGGGCGCGCCGCCGGGCGGCTGGTCCAGCCCGTGGCTGGCGCACACCGAGGCCACCCCGGACCTGCTCGCCGCCGCCGGCTACCGCTACCTGCTCGGCCTGCGCCCGGACGACCAGCCGGTCTGGCTGGCCACCACCTCGACGCCGCTGCTGGCGATCCCGTACGCGCTGGAGGTCAACGACAGCAGCACGGTGATCGGGCGCGGGGCCAGTGCCTCAGAGTTCGCCGACATGATCGTCGACGAGTTCGACGAGCTGCTGGCCGCCTCGGCGGAGCAGCCCCTGGTGATGAGCGTGGTGCTGCACTCCTACATCTCCGGCGTGCCGTTCCGGCTGCGCCAGCTCAGCAGGGCGCTGGCCCACCTGCGGGCCCACGCCGACCAGGTGTGGTTCACCCGGCCGGGCGAGATCTACCGGGCCTTCGGGGAGCTGGTGCCGCCACCGACCGCCGGTGCCCAGCCGGCCGGGACCCGGGACTGAAACGAGCTGCCCGAAGAGGTCGGAACCAAGCTCTTCTTCGCCACCGACATCCACGGGTCGGACACCTGCATGCGCGTGACCGCCACCGCGCCCACCCCAACAACCCCGCGCGAGTCGCGGATTCCGTCAGGGTGAGTCGCGGATTCTGTCCGGTCAGGCGGTGTCCTCGATGCCCCGGACGGTGAGCAGCGCCCGCAGCGACTCCAGCCGGTCCCGCTCGATGTGGGTGTAGGCCACCGACTCGGCGACCCGTTCGTTGCCGGAGTCGATGGCCTCGAGCAGCTCGCGGTGGCCGTCGTAGGCGTCCACCGGGTCCAGCTCGGAGGTCATGAAGAACAGCCACATCATCCGGCCGGCCACCGAGCGCATCAGCGAACCCATCAGCTCGTTGTCGGTCAGCTCGACCACGACCTCGTGGAACCGGGTGCTGTCGGCGGCGATCCGGTACGGGTCGCCGCTGGCCAGGCCGCCCCGGGAGCGTTCCAGCACCTCCCGCAGCGGAGCCACGCTGGCGCCGGCCGCGACCTGCCGGGCGGCGAACCGGGCCGCCCCGACCTCGAGGCACAGCCGCAGGTCGAACAGGTCGTGCGCGGCCTTGGCGGTCCAGGTGGTGACGATCGCGCCGCG
>DASYLM010000278.1:0-4948 GCA_036009565.1 Pseudonocardia sp.
CGCGCGGCCGCCGCCCAGGCCAGGACCCAAACCTGATGCCCGACCAGGTCGCGCCGCCGGTCGCCTTATCCGCGAGTCGGCGCTCTCAGCACACCGGGTCGGCGCTCTCAGCACACCCCGCCCAGCCGAACCGGGGCGCCCGGTGACCGGTCGGCTCTACGGCGTCGGCGTCGGCCCCGGTGACCCCGAGCTGGTCACCGTCAAGGCGGCGCGGCTGATCGGCGCGGCCGACGTGATCGCCTACCACTCCGCCCGGCACGGCCGCAGCAACGCCCGCCGCTGCGCGGAGCCGTACCTGCGCGCCGAGCAGATCGAGGAGCCGCTGGTCTACCCGATCACCGTGGAGACCACCGACCACCCCGGCGGCTACCGGGGCGCGCTCGACGACTTCTACGCCGCCGCGGCCGCCCGGCTCGCCGAGCACCTGGACGCCGGCCGGGACGTGGTGGTGCTCGCCGAGGGCGACCCGTTCTTCTACGGCTCCTACATGCACCTGCACGAGCGGCTGGCGCACCGGTACCCGACCGAGGTGGTGGCCGGGGTGACCTCGATGGCGGCCGCCGCCGCGGCACTGGGCCGGCCGCTGGTGGAGCGCGACGAGGTGCTCACCGTGCTGCCCGGCACGTTGCCCGTCGAGCAGCTCACCCGCCGGCTGGCCGATACCGACGCGGCCGCCGTGCTCAAGCTGGGCCGGACCTTCCCGGCGGTGCGGGCGGCCGCCGAGCAGGCCGGCGTGCTGGCCGACAGCTACTACGTGGAGCGGGCCAGCAGCGACGTGCAGCGGGTCGCGCCGCTGGCCGACGTGGACCCGGAGAGCGTGCCGTACTTCGCGCTGGCGCTGCGGCCCAGCCCCCTGGCCGCGGCCACCATGGCGAGGGAGTCGGCCGTAGGTGCGGCGGGTGCGGCGGTAGGTGTGGCGGCCATCGAACGCACCGGTTCGGGCGTCGGCTCGGACGTCGGCGAGGTGGTCGTGGTGGGACTCGGCCCGGCCGGTCGCCCCTGGCTCACCCCCGAGGTGCAGGCGGCGTTGTCCGAGGCCAGCGACCTGGTGGGCTACGGCCCCTACCTGGACCGGGTGGCGCCGAACGCCCGGCAGCGCCGGCACCCCTCGGACAACCGGGTGGAGGCGGAGCGGGCCGCGTACGCGCTGGAGCTGGCCCGCGAGGGGGCCCGGGTGGCTGTGGTGTCCTCCGGTGACCCAGGCGTGTTCGCGATGGCCAGCGCGGTGCTCGAGGTCGCCTGCGAGCCGGTCTGGAAGGACGTCCCGGTGCGGGTGCTGCCCGGGCTGACGGCGGCGCAGGCGGTGGCCAGCAGGGTCGGCGCGCCGCTCGGGCACGACTACTGCGTGCTGTCGCTGTCGGACCGGCTCAAGCCGTGGGACGTGATCGCCTCCCGGCTGGCCGCGGCGGCCGCCGCCGACCTGGTGCTGGCGATCTACAACCCGGCTTCGCGCAGCCGCACCTGGCAGCTGGCCGCCGCGCGCGACCTGCTGCTGGAGCACCGGTCGCCGGACACCCCGGTGGTGCTCGGGCGCGACGTGGGCGGCGACGGGGAGCGCATCACCGTGGTCCGGCTGGCCGACCTGGAGCCCGCCGACGTGGACATGCGGACGCTGCTGCTGATCGGCTCGTCGCAGACCCGGATCGCCGAGCGGGGCGACGGCAAGCAGGTCGTCTTCACACCACGCCGCTACCCCGGCTAGACAGGGTCTGCTCGCGATACCACCGGCCCCACTGTTCGAGCCGGTCCGCGATGTCGCGCAGGCTCTCGCCGAGCTCGGTGACGGAGTACTCCACCTTGGGCGGCACCTGCGCGTAGACCGTGCGCCGCAGCAGCCCGTCCGCCTCCAGCTCACGCAGCTGCCGGGTCAGCATCCGAGGGGTGACCCCGGAGATGGCGCGGTGCAGCTCACCGAACCGCCGGGTGCCGGTGAGCAGGTGGCGCAGGATCACCAGCTTCCACTTGCCGCCGAGGACCGCCATCGCGACCTCGACCGTGCACTCGTCGGCCACCCCGTCGACCCTCGGCTGCATGTGAGACCTCCGACCGGTGCCGTACAGCGGCTTCACTATACAAATAGATAGTACGACACAAAAAAGACCGTACTTGTCCATCGTATAGCGCCAACGCAGACTTCGGGTATGACATCCCTGGAACGCATCACGCACGATCCCGACTGGTACGAGCCGTACCACATCTCGCTCGCGGTCCGGGCCAACGGGCTGATCTTCGTGTCCGGTCAGGCCGGGATCGACGAGACCGGTGCAACGGTCGGCGGCGACGATTTCGAGGCACAGGCCCGGCGGGCGTTCGCCAACCTGGCGACAGTGCTGGGCGCGGCCCGCGCGAGCCTGAGCGACGTGGTCAAGGTAACCATCATGGTCACCGACATGAGCTTCCTCGACGTGATCATCAAGCTTCGCCGGGAGTACTTCACCGAGCCGTACCCGGCCGACACGCTGTTGCGGGTGGCGGGCCTGGCCCAGCCCGACTGGCTGGTCGAGATCGACGCGGTGGCGGTCGCGCCGGAAGCCTGACCGGCGCTCAGGCGGGGCCCGGGCCGAGCGCCGCGAGCAGCCGGTCCAGGAACTCGGCCTGGCCCTTCGACAGCTTCCGCCGGGCGGTGTCGGTGTCGAACCACTCCGCCCGGTCGATCTCGGGGAAGCTGCGCAGCAGGCCGGACCTGGGCGGCCACTCCAGCTCGAAGGTGTTGCTCAGGGCCCGGGAGGCGTCGAAGTCGGCCCGCACCGCGTAGACCGTGAGCCGCTTGCCGCTGGGTAGCCGCACCTCGCCGAGGTCCCACTCCGGGCCGGCCGGCAGCGGGGCGCCCAGCTCCTCGGCGAACTCCCTGGCGGCGGCAGTCCTGGGGTCCTCGCACGGGTCGTACTCGCCCTTCGGGATGGACCAGGCGCCGTCGTCGCGTTTGGCGAAGAACGGCCCGCCCGGGTGACCCAGCAGTACCTCGACCTCGCCAGCAGCCCCGGTGCGGCACAGCAGTGCCCCGGCGCTCGTCCTCACCGCCACACCGACAGCGTAATCAATCTGATCAGCCGACCTGATCACGCCGACCGCGCGGTCGGCTACCGCCCCGGGCCGATCAACGGGAGGACGGCGGCGGCCATCCGCAGCGAACCGACGCCGGTCGGGTGGAACGGGTCCGGGTCGGTGAAACCCTGCAGGTCAGGCCCCAGACCGTCAGCGGAGCGGTCGCAGAGCGTGGTGAGTACCGGGTCGGCGACCGCGAACCCGTACTAGCGGGCCCCGTCGGTCAGGATCGTGTTGAGCTGGTCGTTGCGCCGGTTCAGCAGGTCGATCTTTGCCGGGTCCAGCCCGATCGCGGCGGGCGGGCCCCTGGTGTCCGGGCACCGGGCGTCCGCGTTCAGCACCCGGTAGGACGACACGATGATCACCGAGGGATGCCCGGGCAGCGCGTCGAGGTCCTGCAGCAGATTGCCGTAGTCGCGGTCGAACGCGGCCAGCCGGTAGTCGAACTCGCCCTGGCTGAGGTTGTCCGAGCAGTTGGCCGCGCCGTAGCAGTAGCTCAGGAAGTCGGTCCAGCCGATGTCGTTGGGGCCGACCACGACCGCTACGAAACGCAGGCCCTGCACCTGTTTGAGCAGGCCCAGCTGGGGCGGCACCAGCTCGGCGCCGCGCTGTTGCGGTCCGCGCAGGCCGGCGGAGATGGTGGCGCCGGGGCAGGCCAGGTTGAGCATCGGCTCACCGCTGAGCTGGCCCAGCTCGGCGGCCATCGAGTCGCTGCTGCGCCCGCAGGACCGGTCGTCGGCGGTGGGGTCCGCGACCGGCGGCCCACCGAGGCGCGCCGCCCGGGAGTCGCCGAGCACCGCGCCGGTGAAGCCGTAGCGCGCGGGCCCGACCGGGGACGGCGAGACGTGGTACGTGCCGACCAGCTCGGCCAGTGAGCTGACCGAGCGGAGCCCACGCATCGCCCCGGCGTAGGCCAGGCCGCCGCAACCCACCCAGCCCACCGCCACCACGGCGACCGCGAGCGCCGCCAGCCGGGCCAGGGAGCCCACGCTCCGGTGCCAGACCTCCGCGCTGCTCACCGGCGCCGAGCCGGTCCGGGTCTGCCGGCGCAACAACACCAGGGTCTGGCCGTACAGCGACACCGCACAGATCGCCAGCGTCAGCAGGAGGAGGCCGAGGCTGGCCCAGCCGTACCAGTGCAGGAAGCCGCGCAGCAGTGCGTTCCTCGCGTCGGCGCCGGCCTGGCCGGCGGTGTCCGGGCGCAGTGCCTTGGCCGCGGCGGCGTTGCGCTGGACCGGGCCCATCACCAGCTTCGGTCGCAGCGGGCCGTACACCCAGAGTCGGGGGATGTCGAGCTCGGTGTTGCCGATCTGCACCAGCTGAGCCGGTCCGGACACGCTCAGGCTGGGCGTGCGGGCCCCGACCGACACCGGCTGGCCGAAGCTGACCAGGTCCTGGGCGGGCGTCAGCGCGATGGCCACCGGCACGCCGAGGCACAGGCAGACCGCGAGGGTCAGCAGCGTCGCGCCCCGGCGGGCCTCCCTGGCCAGCGCGCGCAGCTCGCGCACCGGCCGAAAGCCCCGCGAGCGCGGTCGGCCGGCCCCGCTCTGGTTGGGCTCGGCCCGGCCCTGCCCGTCGTGGTCGGGCCCGTCCTGGTCGGGCCCACTCCGGTCGGCCTCGTCGTGGTCGGGGCCGTCGTGGTCGGGCTCGTTCCGGTCGGGAGCGCGGCGGCCCGGGGCAGGGCGCTGCTCCGGTACCGCTGACGTGTCGGGATCAGAGGCGCGGATCGGCGGACTCCCCCCTCGGCGAACACGGACCACTACCTGTTGCATACACGGCGTCACGGTGTGATCGCCACGAACGGGTGACAACCCCCACCCTTCGGCCGCACGCGGCACAGCGGCCCAGCCCGGCTCACACAGCGCGGCTCACGCCGGCACAGCGGCCCGGGCCGCTGTGCCGA
>DASYLM010000279.1:0-14741 GCA_036009565.1 Pseudonocardia sp.
GAGTACCGGACTGGCGTTACTATGATCTTTATTCGGCCACCGCCTGTCCTGGTCCGCGCTGCTCTTACCCGGCCGCCGGAGATGCGGCAGTCAACAGGGTTCGGCGTGCGGTACGGACTGTACGGCGGTCAACAGGGTGCGCCAGGCGGAACCGACTGCGCGGCGGTCAACAGGGTGCGCGCCACGCGGGAACCGACTGCGCGGCGGTCAACAGGGTGCGCCACGCGGGACGGGCTGCGCGGCGGCAAGCGCCAAACGCTCTGTGCGGCTGCACAACGCTCTGTGTGGGCACGGCGCTCGCGACGGGGCCATCGAAGGGCACGTGCCGGCTCACCCTGTCACGCCCAGCGCCAGAACGTGCCGGCACAGACCTGGAGCAGCTCGCACAGGCCCTGCAGGGTCTGTGCGAGTCATACGGGGTCTGTGCGAGCCACACGCGCTACGTGGACCCGGTACTGCCCGGCACGGGGCTATCCCGGGCGCCAGTCCCTGCTCGCACAGACCGGCGGCAGCCCGTACATGCCCTGCAAGGTCTGTCCGACCGGTACACGGTCTGTGCCAGACCTGCACGGTCTGTCCGACCGGTACACGGTCTGTGCCAGCTACACGTGGCAGCCGGGCCCGGCGCACGTCGGCGGGTCAGGTGGCGTCGGGATCGATCGGCGGGCGTTCACCGGGTGAGAGCGGCCGGACGGGAGGCAGTGCGGCCGGGGGCAGAGCGGCCGGCGGGATGGCGGCCGGCGCCGAGGACGCACCACCCGGACCCGGGGCGAACCCGTTGGGCTTTACGCCGGGCGAGTCGCCGTCGAACAGGGTGCGGACGACCGCACGGCGCGGGTCGAAGTCACGCAGCCCGCGCAGGTCACGCAGTGGCTCGCGCAGCTCGTCGAGTGGCTTGCGCAGCTCGTCGAACTCCGGTCCGAGCTCGTTGCGCAGCTGGTCGCGCGCGCCGGAGGCGAAGTCCTTCACCTGGCGGATGGTCTTGCCGAGCCAGGCCGCCGCCTCCGGCAGCCGCTCCGGGCCGAGGATGAACAGGCCGGCCACGACCAGTACCAGGATCTCGCCCCAGCCAACGTTCTCGAACACCCTGCCCTGCCCTCAACCTCGCCGAGCCCTCAGTTCGTCCGAGCCCTCAGTCCGAGCCCTCAGTCCGAATGCAGCCCTCAGTCCGAATGCAGCGTCGCGGTCACCACCAGCGGGCGTCCCTGCCGGATCAGCTGGATCGGCACCTGCTCGCCGATCGCGTGCTCCTGCTGGGCCACCTGCAGCTCGTTGGCCGAACCGATGTGCCGGTCCCCGAGCTTGACGATCACGTCGCCCTCCACGATACCCGCCGCGGCGGCCGCGCTGCCCGGGCGGACGTTCTGCACCTGCGCGCCGTCGCTGGTGTCGTCGGTGACCGACTTGGCGTTCACGCCCAGGTCGGCGTGCTTCACCGAGCCGCCGCGGATCAGCTGCTCGGCGATCTGCTTGGCGTAGTCGATGGGGATCGCGAAGCCCAGCCCGATCGAGCCGCTCTCGCCGGAACCGAAGGTGCTGATCGCGGCGTTCAGGCCGATCACCGCCCCGGTGGAGTCGACCAGCGGACCACCCGAGTTGCCCGGGTTGATCGCCGCGTCGGTCTGGATGGCATCAATCACCGCGTTGGTGTCCGAACCTTCGCCGTCCAGGCGTACCGGCCGGTCGAGTGCGCTCACGATGCCGTCGGTGACCGTGCTGGCCAGCCCGAGCGGCGAGCCGATCGCGATCACCCCGTCACCGACCGCCAGGCCGGCCGAGCTGCCGATCGTGGCCACCGTCAGGTTCGGCACATTGACCTTGATCACCGCGAGGTCGGTCTTCGGGTCGCGCCCGACCACCTCGGCCGGCACCTGGGTGTTGTCGGAGAAGATCGCCTTGATCTGCGAGCCGGGCACACCGACCGCCGGCGAGACCACGTGGTTGTTGGTCAGGATGTGGCCTTCCTTGTCCAGCACCACGCCGGACCCGGTACCGCCCTGGTCGCCGATCCTGATCTGGATGGACACCACGGCCGGTACCACCCGGGCGGCGATGTCGGCCACCGAGCCGGGTGGGCGCTCCTTGCCGGGGGTGGCCGCGGCGATGGTCGCGCCCGGCTCGGTGAGCGCGGACGACGCGTCGCTGGCCCACTTGCCGACCAGGCCGCCGACCCCCCCGATGAACAGCGCTATCACCGCGAGCACGGCCAGCGCGGAGGGCTTGACCCGGCGGCCGAACAGCAGCTCGCGGGTGCTGAGCCGGGCGCCCTCGGGCCGGGCCAGGGATACCGGTCCGCTCTCCGGCACCGCCGGCGGGCCGAGCCGTACCGAAGCGGCCGGGTCGCGCCACGGGTCCTTGGCGGTGCCGCCCTCCCAGAACGGGTCCGGCTCGTCGGCGTCGGTGCGCTCGCCAGGTGGCCGCTGCAGTGGGGTGGCCGCCTCGGGTGGCCGGCTGAAGGCACTGACCAGCGCATGGTGCGGAGGTGGTCCGGTCTCCACGCGGCGGACGCCGTTCGAGGAGGAACCGTTGCGGTCGCCACCGCGGTCCGCCCCGCGATCGGCACCGCCGCCGACGGTCACCGGTTCGAATGCGCCGGCCACCCCGTTCGGCCGGCCGAACAGCTCCGCCGAACCGGCGTCCACCGGCGGCCGCAGCAGCGGGCGGGGGGCGAGCCGGGGCGGCTCGTGGCCCTGGTCTGGCTGGCCCTGGTCTGCCTGGCCCTGGTCTGGCTGGCCCTGGTCTGGCTGGTGCTCACTCATCGCCGGCCGAGCTCCTGGGGGTCGTGTAGGAGGGTGCCACGGGCACAGGTCTGCCATTAGCTTGCCCGTGCCGGGGTGAAGCCAGCGTAGGAGGTTGGCGGCGGCCGCGACTCACAGGCTCAGAAGCGTGCCGCTGTCAGCCGTGTGCGTGCCGGCTCAGCCGTGTGCGTGCCGGACCACGGCGGGCGCCGGGATCGGCGCACTGCTGGGGGGCGGTGACGGCACCGCGCGCACCAGGGTGCCGCCGCCGTACCGCGTCCGGGCATCCCAGACCGGCACCTGTTCGGCGTTGGTCGGTTTCACCGGCCCGAGCCCGGTGACCGACTCCGCACCGTCCAGCGAGCTCACGCCGCCGATCGAGCTGCTGCCGCCGAAGGTCGCGGTGGTGGCCGTGGGCGGGGCGGCTCCGTTGCCGGCGACCATCAGGCCGCCGACGGCGAGACCGGTCACCACGACGCCGGCACCCAGCCGCGCTCGGCGGTCCGGCCGGCGGCGGGCACTCGGTACGGCAGGTTCACGCAGGATCGAGACCAGCTCGCCACTCGGGCCGACCCCGAGACCGGCCGGTGGGGCGGCCAGCTCGGTCTCCTGGGGGATGGCGCGCAGCGAGCTCAACAGCGAGGACGGCAGGCTGGGCGCGGCCGAACCGCGCAACGCCAACCTGGCCTGTGTCTGGGCGATGACCTCGGCCGCGCACTCCGGGCACCGGGACAGGTGCTCCAGCGCGCGTCGCCGCGCTCCCGACGACAGCTCCTCGTCGACGTAGGCAACGATGGCGTCCAGGGCGATGTGTCCGCCCCACGCCGGCCCGGCCGAGGGCTGCCCTCGGAGCTCCGTCATTCGCTAACCTCCCGAAGCCTCCCCGACCAGCTGCCTGCTGGTCGTGTGTCGCACGTCCTCGACCTGGTTGTCGGCCCGGGCCGCCCGGTTCCGCTCCAGGGACTCGCGCAGCGCGGCGCGGCCCCGGTGGATCCTGCTCCTCACCGTACCGAGCTTGACGCCGAGGGTGGCGCCGATCTCCTCGTAGGACAGGCCTTCGATGTCGCACAGCACCACCGCCGCCCGGAATTCCGGGGCCAACTCGTCCAGCGAGGCCTGCAGCATCGGGTCCAGGTGGGTCTCGCTGTAGATCTGCTCCGGATCCGGGCCACCACCGGGGAGCCGGTCGGTGTCGTCGGGCAGCCCTTCCATGCGCAGCCGGCTCCGCCGGCGCACCATGTCGAGGAACAGGTTCGTGGTGATGCGGTGCAGCCAGCCCTCGAACGTGCCTGGCTGGTACGAGGCCAGCGATCGGAACACCCGGATGAAGGTCTCCTGGGTCAGATCCTCCGCGTCGTGGGCGTTACCGGTGAGCCGGTAGGCAAGGCGGTAGACCCGGTCAGCGTGCTCGCGCACAACCTCGTCCCAGCTCGGCGGCGTCCAGTTGGACGCGGCGTCGGGCAGCGCGGCAGCGCTCGGTCGGTTGACCATGGTGACGGTTCGCACCTCCTGCGGCGGGTCGTGCCATGAGTATCAACGTTGGTGTCGACCTCTTTGTTCCGATGGCCGGTCACCTGGGGAGACCCCCGACGACCCCGGCCGTCTCCCCCTAGTACCCCACTACCGTCCCGCATGACCGTGAGGGATCAGTGTGGGACGCCTGAGAGCTGACTAAGAACATGGGCAGACCCGTCAACAACTCGTCAATGCCAGGTGGACGAGCACTGGCACAGTAACCTCGGCTCGTGCACCGAGACGGCGGTCCGGCCGCCCGGCGGGACTACCTGCTGAGCAGCCTCGAAGAGGACGAGGTGATGCTCGACGCGCGCCTGCGTGGCGAGGACTTCGGCTGCACCCCGGTCGAGCCCGCCGAGGGCGCCGCGCTGCGTTTCCTGGCCACCTCGGGTCGGGCCAGGTCGGTGGTGGAGGTCGGTACCGGCGCGGGTGTGAGCGGGCTCTGGCTGATGCGCGGGATGGCCCCGGACGGCGTGCTCACCTCCATCGACATCGAGCCGGAGCACCAGCGGGCGGCCCGGCTGTGCTGGCTCGGGGCGGGTCAGCCCAGCTCGCGGCTGCGGCTGATCAACGGGCGGGCGCTGGACGTACTGCCCCGGCTCACCGACGGCGCCTATGACCTCGTCTTCATCGACGCGGTGTTCGTGGAGTACCCGAGGTACCTGGAGGAGGCGGTCCGGCTGCTGCGCCCGGGCGGGGTGGTCGCGCTCAGCGGCGCCCTGCCGGACGACACCCCGCTGCACCTCAGCGGGCACCCGGACAACCTCGCGGTGCGCGAGGTGCAGCGCGTCTGCGAGGAGAGCGACGAGCTGGTGGTGCTGCCGATGCCGATGGGCCCCGGGCTGCTGGTCGCCGCCAGGACACTGGGCCCACCGACACCGCGCTAGCGGCCCGGCCGGTCGCTCAGCCCGACGTGACACTCAGCCCGACGTGAGCCCATCGTGACGCTCAGCCGGCCGTGACACCCTTGCCGAGCACCACGACGCCGCCGGCGCTGACCGTGTAGCGGGCCCGGTCCAGCGCCAGGTCGACGCCGAGCTGGGCGCCGTCGGGCACCACCACGTTCTTGTCCAGGATGGCGCCCCGGACCACCGCGCCCTTGCCGATCTTCACCCCGGGCAGCAGCACCGAGTCGGACACCTCGGCGCCGGACTCCACCAGTACCCCGGCGCTGACCACCGAGCGCGACACGGTGCCACCGGAGATGATCGTCCCCGGGCCGACGATGGAGTTCTCCGCCCGCCCGGTCTCGACGAACTTGGCCGGCGGCAGCGGTGGCGTCGCCGTCCGGATCGGCCAGCGGTGGTTGTACAGGTTGAAGATCGGGTGCACCGAGACCAGGTCCAGGTGCGCGTCGTAGTAGGCGTCCAGGGTACCGACGTCACGCCAGTAGCCGGCGTCGCGGTCGGTGGCGCCGGGCACCACGTTGTCCGCGAAGTCGTAGACCGACGCCTCCCCCTCGCGCACCAGGCGGGGGATGATGTCGCCGCCCATGTCGTGGTCGGAGTCGCTGTCCTCGGAGTCCGCCCGCAGCGCGTCCAGCAGCACGTCGGTGGAGAACAGGTAGTTGCCCATCGAGGCGAAGGTGACCTCGGGGTCGTCCGGGGTGCCCGGCGGGTCGGACGGCTTCTCCAGGAAGTCGGTGATCTGCCCGTCCGCGTTCGCCGAGATGCAGCCGAACGCCTTGGCCTCCGCGCGCGGCACCCGGATACCGGCGACCGTCACGCCCGCCCCGCTGACGATGTGCTGGGCGATCATCTGCGCCGGGTCCATCCGGTACACGTGGTCGGCCCCGAACACCGCGATGTAGTCCGGCCGCTCGTCGTAGACCAGGTTCAGGCTCTGGAAGATCGCGTCGGCGCTACCGGTGTACCAGCGCCGGCCGAGGCGCTGCTGGGCCGGCACCGTGGTGATGTACTGCCCGAGCACGCTGGACAGGCGCCAGGTGGTGGAGATGTGCTTGTCCAGCGAGTGCGACTTGTACTGGGTCAGCACGCAGATCCGGTGCATCCCGGCGTTCACCAGGTTGGACAGCACGAAGTCGATCAGGCGGTAGTTGCCGCCGAACGGGACAGCCGGCTTCGCCCGGTCAGCGGTGAGCGGCCACAGTCGTTTGCCCTCACCACCGGCCAGCACGATCCCGAGAACGCTGCCCGGCATTCCCACCGGAAAGCGCACGGATGTATTCATCCACGACCCCGTCTGCCGCTGCGCGACGAGCTGAACGGATTTGCGCCCGACACTATCCCGCCACCGATCCCGGATCCACTTCCGAACCGGCTATGTCGTGTCTGCCGTCGTGTCTGCCGTCGTGTCGGCCGCGCGCCTGCGCGCCCGGTGCGCCGCGACCGCCGACCTGTTCGCGCACGCGGAGGAACAGTAGCGCCGGCCGGCGTTGCGCGAGGTATCCGCGTAGACCCGTGAGCAACCTGAGGCGGCACACACGCCGTGCCGATCCATCCCGTACTCCGAGACGAGGGTGGCCAACGCGAACGCCGTGGTCGCCCGGATCCTGGCGAGCACCGTCGCCTCGGGGCGGCTGAAATGCAGGTGCCACGGCTGCCCGCTGTGCGCGGTGAGGTGCGGGGTGATCTCCGCCTCGGCGAGCAGCTCGTTGATCAGCGCGGCGGCGGTGGACACCTCGGCGGCGGCGAACACCTCCGCCAACCGGCCGGCCCAGGTCCACAGCTCGGCATCGCTGGCCGCCGTCCACGGCACGTCGAGCTGGTACCGGTGTTCGGCGAGCAACTCGGGCAGCCGAGGGCGCTCCGCCGGCTCCGACGCGCCGCGCAACCCGTTCACCAGCTCGACGGCCATGCCGAGCGAATCACTGCGGTAACCGATGAAGTCCATTGACCACTTACCTCATCCGTGCTTCGCTGTAAGAGGTATATGTGATTTGAGATATTACGGGAGATGTCCCACGGGGAGCGACGATGCACTGCACAGCGTGCGGCTGGCCATTGGCGGAGACCTCGGTGGTGTCCGCCCACCGCACCTCGGAGGGGTTGGTCTGTTACCAGCGCTGCGTCTGCGGGCGCATCACGATCCGGCTGAGGCGACCGCGGCGCGCGGCCGGCGACCGGCCGGGTGACTGGCTAGGTGTACGCGGTTAGGAGGGCGCGGTTAGGAGGGGCTGCCAGGCCGAGGGCGAGCTCGACCAGGGTGCGCGCCACGAAACCGGTGGCGCCGGCCGCCACCTCGTCGTACGGCTTGTCGCAGCGGGCCGGACCGGCGATGTCGAGGTGCACCCAGGGCACTCCGCCGGTGAACCGCCGCAGGAACAGCGCCGCGCTGATCCCCGGCGGCCCCGGCGGGGCCTGCCGGACGTCGGCGATCGTCGAGTCCACCTCGTCGGCCACGTGGTCCAGCAGCGGCATCCGCCACAGCCGCTCACCGGCGCGCTCACTGGCCGCCAGCACCGCATCGGCCAGCTCGTCGTCGCTCGCGAACAGCCCGGCGGTGCGCATGCCCAGCGCGACCTTCATCGCCCCGGTCAGCGTCGCCGCGTCCACGATCAGGTCAGGCGCCAGCTCCCGCACCGCGTAGCCCAGCGCGTCGGCCAGCACCATGCGCCCCTCGGCGTCGGTGTTGACGACCTCGGTGGTCGTGCCGTCGTAGTGCCGCACCACGTCACCCGGCCGGTACGCCGACCCGGACACGTGGTTCTCCGCCGCCGGCACCAGCCCGGTCACCCGCAGCGGCACCCCGAGCCTGGCGACCGCCAACATCGCGGCGATCACCGCCCCGCCGGCGGCCATGTCGGTGCGCATCAGGTGCATGCCGTCCGCCGGCTTGATCGAGATGCCGCCGGTGTCGAACGTGATGCCCTTGCCGACCAGCACCAGGTGCCGGTTGTCGGCCAACGGGACACCGGCCGGCGCCCAGCCCAACCGCAGCAGCGCGGGCGGGCGGGACGAGCCGCCACCCACCGCGAGCAGCCCGCCGAAGCCCTCGGCCCTCAACCGCTCGACCGGCCACACCTCGGCGGTCAGCCCGGGCACCTCGGCGGCCAGCCCGGCGGCGGTCTCCACCAGCCAGGTCGGTGTCTTGACGTCGGACGGTGTGCTCGCCAGGTCTCTGGCCAGTGCGGTGGCCCGGGCGAGCGTCCCCGCCACCTCGAGTTGGCGGCGCAGCTCCGGCAGTGCGGCCTCGGGCACCACCAACTCGGCCCGCCCGGGGAGTGGCGGCTGCCGGTGGCTGACCCGGTACTGGTGCGAGCCGAGGATCAGCCCGACGACCAGCGCCTCGCGGCCCGGTCCGGAGAGCTCGGCCACGCCGAGGGCCACCGGCCGTGTCTCGGGCTGTTGTTCGTACTCGGGCCCCGGTGACGACTCCGGTTGCCCGGCAGGGGACCCGTCCGGCGCGAACCGGGGCGGTGTCGAGCCGGACCGGGCCGAACCGGACCGGGCTGGGCCAGCCTGGGCCGAACCGGACCGGGCGGAGCGGGAGCGCTCGGCCCGCGACCGCAGCGCCCCGGCCAGCGTGGCGCCGGCCTTGCGCAGAGCGGCCAGGTCCGATCCGTCGCCGACACCGAGCAGCCAGCGCCCGTCCACCAGCGCGTACACCTCACCGGCCTTGCCGGTCGCGCCGAGCCGCTCGAGCACCGCCGGCTCGATCTCGGTGAGGCCGACGTCCGCGCGGTCGACCTCGGCGGCCGGGGGCTGCGGGAGATGCTGGTTGCCGTCGGTGTCGAGCAGCACGACGTGCTCGGACCGGTCGTCCGGTCGCACTGAAGCGAGGACGGCAAGCAGCGGGGTGGGCACCACGGGGACGGTGCCCACCACCGGTACGGCGCTGACGGCTGACGCGCTCAGCCTGAAGCCGCCTTCAGCGCGTCACCCAGATCACTTGCTTCCTCGGCCGACATCTCCACCACGAGCCGGCCACCGCCCTCCAACGGAACGCGCATCACGATTCCCCGCCCCTCCTTGGTCACTTCGAGGGGACCGTCTCCGGTCCGGGGCTTCATGGCCGCCATGTCGAGCTCCCTCCATACACACGCCTCTCGGCGCAGGTATTCTCCCTCATCGCTGAATGAGCACTGCAACCGAGGCGATCACCGACGTTCTGGCGGCGGCCGGGAGATCGCGGTGGTCAGCCCGCCAGACAGTTCTCGAGGTGATCATTCACCAGTCCAGCGGCCTGCATCAACGCGTAACAGGTGGTCGGTCCGACGAACCCGAAGCCGCGCCGTTTGAGCTCCTTGGCCATCGCCTTGGACTCCTCGGTGACCGCCGGAACCTCTGCCAGGGTGCGCGGTCTCGGCCGGCTCGGATCCGGCGCGAACGACCACAGCAGCTCGTCGAGGGGGACGTCCAGATCGAGCACCGCGCGGGCGTTCCGACAGGTCGCCTCGATCTTCGCCCGGTTCCGCACGATGCCCGCATCGGCCAGCAGCCGGGTGGTGTCCTCCTCGCCGAACGCCGCCACCGCCGCTGGGTCGAACCCGGCGAAGGCCCGCCGGAACGACTCCCGCTTGCGCAGGATGACCAGCCAGGACAGCCCGGACTGGAAGCCCTCGAGGCACAGCCGCTCGAACATCGGGGCCACGCCGCGCAGCGGGCGGCCCCACTCCTCGTCGTGGTAGGCCACGTAGTCCGGGGCGGACAGGCCCCACGGGCAGCGCAGCCTGCCGTCCGGACCGGCCACCGCGCCCACCGGCGCACTCATCCGCGCCGCTCCGCCGAACCCGGGTAGCCCTCGCAGAACCGGGCCAACCGGCGCAGCGACCAGCGCACCCCGGCCGCGAAGACCGGCTTCAGCACCGGCCAGCCGGCCTGGCCGAGCGCACCGAACGGCAGCTCCAGCCGCTCCGACCAGTGCACCACCGCTCCGCCACCGGCCTTCGGCGTCACCGCGAACTCACCCTCGCCGCGCACCAGGCGCCCGGTGTGGCGCACCACGCAGCGGCGCCGGCTCGAGTCCCACTCGGTGATCTCCATGGAGTCGACGAAGCCGACCGGGCCGTAGCCGGTCCGCGCGGCCAGCGTGGACCCGACCGAGCGGCCGTCGCCGCCGGTGACCCGCACCGCGGTGCCCAGCATCCACTCGCCCTGGCGGGCCCAGTCGGTCACCGCCAGCCAGGTCTGCTCCGGCGGCGCACCCACGTCGACGGCGAGCTCAAGATCGCGCCGGGTACCGCCGCTCATCCGGGACCGCCATTCATCCGGGGCCACCGCCGGGCGACGGTTCGGCCGACTCGAGTTCGGTGAGCCGCCCGCGCAGCCCGTCCCGCTCGCCGGCAACCCGGTCCAGCTCCAGCTGTACCCGGTCCAGCTCGTAGGCCAACCGCTCGAGCACCCAGTCGACCTCGGCCATCTTGTAGCCACGCAGCGCCTGCTGGAACCGCAGCGCCCGTACGTCCTCGGCGCCCACCCGGTCGACCGTGTCCGGCAGCCAGGTCGGGGTGGCGTTGGGCGGGATCGGCGCCAGCTCCTCACCCCGACCGAAGATGGCCGTGGCACCGAAGAAGAACGCGGCCGCGACCCCCAGCAGCACCACGAGGTAGATCAGCGCCGTACCCATGCCCCGACACTAACGTTCCGGGCCGACGCCTTTCGTCCGGGACAGCACCTGGCTCATCGGCGGCCGCTCGGTCACCTCGACGTGCTGGCTGGTCGGCAGCCACTCCCCCTCGAGCTGGCGGAACTGGGTGATCGCGCCGCCGGTGTCGGGCAGTCCGCAGCGGTGCAACGCCGCGGCGAGGATCTGCCGGGCCATCACCCCGAGCTGCAGCAGCGACCGGTTGCGGTGCTTGCGGACACCGAGGTTGACCTGGGCCAGCGCGTCCAGGCCCCGGCGGGCGAACGTGTCCAGCAGCAGGCCGATCTCCACTCCGTAGCCGGCCGCGAAGGGCACCGACTCCAACAGTTCGCGGGTGGCCGCGTACTCCCCGCCGAGCGGCTGCACGATGCCGGAGAGCTGCGGGCACAGCGCGGCCAGCAGCGGGCGTACCAGCAGTTCGGTGACCCGGCCGCCGCCGGTGTCCAGCTCGGCGGTCTCCAGCCGGAGCGGGCGCCGGTAGAAACCCTTGACCAGGGCCACCCCGGGCTCGGTGAGCAGTGGGCCGAGCAGTGCCGGGACGAAGCCAGGATCGAAGTCGACCAGGTCGGAGTCCAGGAAGACGACCAGGTCACCGGAGGTGGCGGCCAGCGAGCGCCACAGCACCTCGCCCTTGCCCTCCAGCGGCTCGACGTCGGGGAGCACCTGCTCGCGGCCGACCACCCGGGCACCCGCCGCGGCCGCGACCGACCTCGTGTCGTCGGTGGAGCCGGAGTCGAGCACGACGAGCTCGTGCACCAGCGGGTCGGCGCCTTCGGTGAGCGGCAGGATGGCGGCCACGATCGGGCCGACGGTGGCCTGCTCGTTCAGCGCGGGCAGCACCACCGACACCCGCCGGCCGCGCTGGACGGCTCGCAGCTCGTCGACGGTCCAGACCGGCCGCTGCCAGGTGCGGCGGTCGAACCACTGCTCCAGGTCAGGCTCCATGCGGGGTAGTCCTCACGTCGCTTTGCTCTGCGTAGGTATACGCAACCGCGCCGGCTGGTGCGTATACCTACGCAGAGCTGCTCCGCGTAGGTATACGCAACAGGCCAGGTCAGGCCAGTCAGGTCAGGTCAGGCCAGTCCACGTACGCATCCGGCCGGTGGCCGGGTGCCGAGGATGCTGGCCACCATGTCCACCGTACGGCGGGTGGCGGCGACATCGTGGGCCCGGAACACCCGGGCACCGGCGGCGGCGGCCAGCGCGGTCGCCGCCAGGGTGCCCTCGCCGCGCTCCTCGAGGCCGACGCCGAGGGTCTCCCCGACGAAGTCCTTGTGCGACAGCGCCATCAGAACCGGCCAGCCGGTCGCCACCAGGTCGCCGCAGCGGCGCAGCAGCTCCAGCCCGTGCCAGGTGTTCTTGCCGAAATCGTGGGTGGGGTCGATCAGGATGCCGTCCTTGGGCACCCCGAGCGCCACCATCCGCTCGGCCTGGCCGGTCAGCTCGGCGATCACGTCCTCGACCAGGTTCGGGTAGCTGACCCGGTGCGGCCGGGTGCGCGGCACCGCTCCACCGGTGTGCGAGCAGACCACGCCGACGCCGAACTCGGCGGCCACCTCGGCCAGCTTCGGGTCGGCGCCGGCCCAGGTGTCGTTGAGGATGTCGGCGCCCTCCTCGCAGGCCAGCCGGCCCACCTCGGCACGCCAGGTGTCCACGCTGATCAGCAGGTCCGGGTAGCGGGCGCGCACGGTGGCCACGAACGGCACCACCCGCCGGGTCTCCTCCTGGGCGTCCACGGTGTTGCCGGGGCCGGCCTTCACGCCGCCGATGTCCACGATGTCGGCGCCCTCGGCGACCGCGTTGTCGACGGCGGCCAGCGCGGCGTCCTCGGTGAAGGTGGCGCCCCGGTCGTAGAACGAGTCGGGCGTGCGGTTGACGATCGCCATCACCAGCGCTCGGTCGGCGGCCGGGGCTCGGGTGCCGAAGCGCAGCGGCGGTGAGGTCGACGGCGTCACGCCCCCGATCGTGGCACGGGCCGCCGGATCGGCCGAACCGGCGGTGACATCGGCCGCGCCGGAGCCCGGGCTCACGGCTTGCAGGCGTCCAGCGCGGCGGTGACGTCGGCGGTGACCGCTACCCGGTCCATTGCCTCCGGCCGGGCGAACCCGCCGTCGACGAGCCCGCGCAACCAGGTCAGCAACCCGGTGTAGTGCCCCTCGGGGTCGAGCACCACGATCGGCTTGAGGTGCAGCGCCAACACCCCGGAGCTCCACACCTCGAACAGCTCCTCCAGGGTGCCGATGCCGCCGGGCAGCGCCAGGAAGGCGTCCGCGTGGGCGTCCATCATCGACTTGCGGTCGCGCATCGTGTCGGTGACCAGCAGTTCGTCGGAGTCGTGGTCGGCCCACTCCCGCTGCACCATGGAACGCGGGATCACCCCGACGGTGCGCCCGCCGCCGGCCCTGGCACCCGTGGCCACCGCGCCCATCATCGAGCGCCGGCCGCCCCCGGAGACCAGCGTCCAGCCGCGGCGCCCGATCTCCCGGCCGACCTGCTCGGCCAGCGCCAGGTTGCTCGGCGCCACCGCATCCGACGAGGCGCAGTACACGCAGACCGCGAACGGGCTCACGGCCGCGCACTCCGCCGCGCGGGCCGGCTCAATGCGCCTCTTCCCACGCCCGGTAGGCCTCGTTGACCACCTTCACCGCGTCGTCGATGTCGTCGGTCAGGTGTACCAGCGCAAGATCCTTCTCGCCGATCTTGCCGCTCTCCAGCACGGCGCCCTTGAGCCACTCGTAGAGCCCGCCCCAGTACTCGGTGCCGAGCAGCACCACCGGGAACTTGGTGACCTTCTTGGTCTGCACCAGGGTGAGCGCCTCGAACAGCTCGTCCAGGGTGCCGAAGCCGCCGGGCAGGCAGACGAACGCCTGGGAGTACTTCACGAACATGGTCTTGCGGGCGAAGAAGTAGCGGAAGTTGATGCCGAGGTCGACCCACGGGTTCAGGCCCTGCTCGAACGGCAGCTCGATGCCCAGCCCGACGGACAGCCCGCCGGCGTCCGAGCAGCCCCGGTTGACCGCTTCCATGGTGCCGGGCCCGCCGCCGGTGACCACGGCGAAACCCGCCTTGGCCAACGCGCCGCCGAGCTCGCGGCCGAGCTGGTACTCGGGATGGTCCCGGCCGGTGCGGGCGGAGCCGAACACGGTGACCGCGCGGGGCAGTTCGGCGAGCATGCCGAAGCCCTCGACGAACTCGGCCTGGATGCGCAACACCCGCCACGGGTCGGTGTGCACCCAGTCGGAGAGGCCGCGCGAGTCGAGTAGTCGCTGGTCAGTGGTGGTGGGTTCTTGCTGGCGCTCACGGCGCAGCACCACGGGGCCGCGCAGCCTCTCAGAGGGGCGCTCCTCGTCGGGAGAGCCTGGTGCGGCCGGTGCGGGAGGGACGGACACGACTCGACACTACTGCGCGTCGCGGCGGCACCAGGGTGGCGGTATCGCCCGCCGCGCGGGCGGGCCGGTGTGACATCGGCCATGGTGGGCGCCGCGGCCGCCGCTCGCCGGTGCCGAGGGCGCTGACTACCCTCGCTGTCACGTCCGGCTACGCGGGCGGGAGTGCACGGCGAGAAGCGGGGACCAGGTGCCACAGCCGGCGGGAGTGATCGAGTACCGGCAGTCGGTACGCGGGGTCACCGAGGCGCGGACATCGGGATCCTGGTCAGCCGGGGACGGCTGCAGACGGAGGGCCGGGACGGCGACGCGGAGCTCACCCCGCTGTGCCGGCGCTGGGTGGAGGGGCTGCGGAGTCAGGTCCGCGCGACGCCGCTGGACGGGCTGGGGGTGCCGTCGACGGCGTACGGGGTGAAGTGAGCCGGGGCGCCCGGGCCGCTCAGCCCGCACCCTCGGTGAGGTAGCCGCGGAGCAGTTCGGTGCACCGGGTGATCCGGTCGGTGGCCACGTGCTCGTCGCGGGTGTGCGCGAGGTTGGGGTCGCCGGGGCCGAAGTT
>DASYLM010000280.1:0-17201 GCA_036009565.1 Pseudonocardia sp.
CAGCCCTGGGCCAACCCGACCGACACCGCCGCGATGGCGATCCGGCCCTCGTCCAGGATGCGCAGGAACTGCGAATAGCCCTTGCCGCGCTCGCCGAGCAGGTTCGCCGCCGGCACCCGGCAGTCGTCGAAGGACAGCTCGTGGGTGTCCGAGGCGTTCCAGCCGACCTTGGAGTACTTCGGGGCCACGCTGAACCCCGGTGTGCCGGCCGGCACGATGATCGCCGAGATCTCCTTGCGGCTGCCACTGGTGCCGGTCAGCCCGCCGGTCACACAGGTGACGGTGACCGCCGAGGTGATGTCGGTGCCGGAGTTGGTGATGAACGACTTGGAGCCGTTGATCACCCACTCGTCCCCGTCCAGCACCGCCGTGGTGCGGGTGGCTCCCGCGTCCGAGCCACCACCCGGTTCGGTCAGCCCGAAACCGGCCAGCTTCTCGCCGGCACACAGGGCGGGCAGCCACCGCTGCTTCTGCTCGTCGGTGCCGAACCGGTAGATCGGCATCGCCCCCAGGGAGACCCCGGCCTCGAGGGTGATCGCCACCGACGAGTCGACCCTGGCCAGCTCCTCCAGCGCCAGGCACAACGCGAAGTAGTCGCCGCCCATGCCGCCGTACTCCTCGGGGAAGGGCAGCCCGAACAGCCCCATCCGGCCCATCTGTGCGACGAGGTCGTACGGGAACTCCTCCTTCTCGTAGAACTCGCCGATCACGGGGGCGACCTGCTCGCGGGCGAATTCCTCGACCGTCTTGCGCAGGTCGGCGTACTCCTCGGACAACCTGTGATCGATCATGACTTTTCTCCCGCCGCTTCGGGTGCGGTGTCGTTCGACTGGACAGGGCTGACGGTGGCCAGGGCCTGGTCGACGGCGACCTGCTGGCCCTCGCGGACCGCCAGCGCGGAGACCACGCCGTCGGTCGGGGCGGCGATGGTGTGTTCCATCTTCATCGCCTCGATGACCAGCAACGGCTGGCCGGCGACCACGGTGTCGCCCTCGGCGACCGAGACGGCGAGCACCGTGCCCGGCATCGGGCTGCGCAACTCGCCGCCGAGCGCGCCGCCGGCACTGGTCCGGGCGGCCGCCAACCGGCCGGTCTCGGCCAGTGCCCAGCTGCGCCCCCGGCGGCCCAGCCAACGCAGGCCGTCGGTGCCGGCGGTGTTGTAACGCTGGGTGGCGCCCCGGTAGCTCAGCACCAGCTCGGGCCCGGCGATGCCGTTGTCCGACCGCAACGCGCAGGCCACCGGGTCACCGCCGCCGACGGTCACCTCGGCGGCGCCCGCGCGGCCGCGCACCCGCACGTCCACCGGCTCGTGCCCGGACAGCTCGAACCGCCAGGTACTCCACGCCGGTTCGCCGAGGCGCCAGCCGCCGGGCAGGTCCCACGGGTCGACAATGGGGCCCGCCGGCTCCAGCGCGAGCACCCGCTGCAGGGCGGCCACCGCGTACACCGGTTCCGGGATCACGTCGTCGACCAGCACGTCGAGGGAGCGCTCGACCAGCCCGGTGTCCAGGTCGCCGGCGGCGACGGCCGGGTGGCGCAGCAGCGCACGCAGGAACGCCACGTTGGTCGGCACGCCGAGGATCGAGGTGTCCACCAGCGCACCGTCCAGGCGGCGCAGCGCGGTCTCCCGGTCCGGGCCGTGCGCGATCACCTTGGCCAGCATCGGGTCGTAGGCGCCGCCGACCTCCAGAGCGGGGCGCAGAGCGGAGTCCACCCGGATGCCGGGCCCGGACGGCTCCCGCAGGCTGAGCACCCGGCCGCCGGTGGGCAGGAAGCCCCTGGCGGGGTCCTCAGCGTAGATCCGGGCCTCCACCGCGTGCCCGTCCACCGCGATGTCGTCCTGGGTCAGCGACAGCTTCTCGCCGGCTGCCACCCGCAGCTGCAGCTCAACCAGGTCCAGCCCGGTGACCATTTCGGTGACCGGGTGCTCCACCTGCAGCCGGGTGTTCATCTCCATGAAGAAATACTCGAGAGCGGAGTCGTCCGCCGTGCCCTTGGTGGAGCTGCCGTTGACGATGAACTCCACGGTGCCCGCGCCGGTGTAGTCGACCGCCCGGGCGGCCTCCACCGCGGCGGCGCCCATCGCGGCCCGCTGTGCCGGGGTGAGCAGCGGCGACGGGGCCTCCTCGATGATCTTCTGGTGCCGGCGTTGCAGGCTGCATTCCCGCTCGCCGAGGTGCAGCACGGTGCCGTGCTGATCGGCCAGTACCTGGATCTCGATGTGCCTCGGGTCGGTGACGAACCGTTCCACGAGCAGCGTGTCGTCGCCGAAGCTGCCCCTCGCCTCGCGGCGGGCCCCGGTGATCGCGTCCCGCAGCTGGGCGTCCGCCTCGACCAGCCGCATGCCCTTGCCACCGCCACCGGCGGACGGTTTGAGCAGCACCGGGAACCCGATGTCGCGCGCGATCTCGGCCAGCCGCTCGTCGGACAGGCCTGGCTCGCCGCCGCCCGGGACGACCGGCACGCCGGCCGCCGACACGGTCGCCTTGGCCCGGATCTTGTCGCCCATCGCCTCGATGGCGGCCACCGGCGGGCCGATGAAGACCAGCCCGGCAGCCGCGCAGGCCCGGGCGAACTCGGCGTTCTCGGACAGGAAGCCGTAGCCGGGGTGGACCGCCTGCGCGCGGGTCCGCACGGCGGCGTCCAGCACGGCGCGCACGTTCAGGTAGCTCTGGTTGGCCGGCGTCGGGCCGATGTGCACCGCGACGTCGGCCTCCGCGACGTGCCGGGCGCCGGCGTCCGCGTCGCTGAACACGGCGACCGAGCGCACCCCGAGCGAGCGCAGCGTGCGGATCACCCGCACGGCGATCTCGCCCCGGTTGGCGATCAGAACGGTGTCGAACATGCTGGTCCCTCTCACATCCGGAAGACGCCGTAGCGGACCGGCTCGAGCGGCGCGTTGGCCGCCGCACCGAGTGCCAGGCCGAGCACGGTGCGGGTGTCCGCCGGGTCGATGACACCGTCGTCCCACAGCCGGGCGGTGGAGTAGTACGGGTTGCCCTGGTGTTCGTACTGGTCGCGGATGCCGGCCTTGAACTCGTCGTCACTCGGCACCGGAGCAGTGCCGTCCCCCGACCGGCGCACCATGGACAGCACGGTGGCCGCCTGTTCCCCGCCCATCACCGAGATGCGCGCGTTCGGCCACATCCACAGGAACCGGGGCGAGTACGCCCGCCCGCACATCGCGTAGTTGCCGGCGCCGAACGAGCCGCCGATCACCACGGTGAACTTCGGTACCCGGGCGCACGCCGTCGCGGTGACCAGCTTGGCGCCGTGCTTGGCGATGCCGCCGGCCTCGTACTCCCGGCCGACCATGAAGCCGGTGATGTTCTGCAGATACACCAGCGGGATCGAGCGCTGGTCGCACAGCTCGATGAAGTGCGCGCCCTTCATCGCCGACTCGGAGAACAGCACGCCGTTGTTGGCCAGGATCCCCACCGGGTGGCCGTGGATGCGCGCGAACCCGGTGACCAGGGTCGGCCCGTACTCCGCCTTGAACTCCGCGAACACGCTGCCGTCGACCACCCGGGCGATCACCTCGCGCACGTCGTAGCTGGTCCGCGAGTCGGTGGGCACCGCGCCGTAGAGCTGCTTCTCGTCGACCGCCGGCTGCTGGGCCGGGGCGACCTCCCACGGCACCGGGGTGCGCGGGCCCAGGGTGGAGACGATGGACCGGACGATCTGCAGCGCGTGCGCGTCGTCGTCGGCGAGGTGGTCGGTGACGCCGGAGATCCGGGAGTGCAGGTCGCCACCGCCCAGCTCCTCGGCGGTGACCTCCTCGCCGGTGGCAGCCTTCACCAGCGGCGGGCCGCCCAGGAAGATGGTGCCCTGGTTGCGGACGATCACCGCCTGGTCGCTCATCGCGGGCACGTAGGCGCCGCCGGCGGTGCAGCTGCCCAGGACCGCGGCGACCTGGGGTATCCCCCGGGACGACATGGTCGCCTGGTTGAAGAAGATCCGGCCGAAGTGCTCCCGGTCCGGGAAGACGTCGTCCTGCTCGGGCAGGAACGCGCCGCCGGAGTCGACCAGGTAGATGCACGGCAGGTGGTTGTGCAGCGCCACCTCCTGCGCGCGCAGGTGCTTCTTCACCGTCATGGGGTAGTACGTGCCGCCCTTGACGGTGGCGTCGTTCGCCACGATCACGCACTCCCGGCCGGCCACCCGCCCGACACCGGTGATGATCCCGGCGCCCGGGGCGTCGGTACCGTCAGCGCCGTACATCCCGGAGGCGGCCAGCGGGGATAGCTCCAGGAACGGGCTGGACGGGTCGACCAGCGAGTCGACCCGGTCCCTGGGCAGCAGCTTGCCCCGGTCGGTGTGCCGGGTCCGGGCCCGCTCGGGGCCGCCGAGCCGGGCGGTGGCCAGCCGGTCGCGTAACTCGGCTACCAGCTTCTCGTGCGACGCCGCATTGCGCTCGAACGCCGCGCTCGCCGGATCGACGGCGCTGGTCAACGGGGGCGCTTCCATCGTGAGTGGACTCCCTGTGGTGGCACAGTGGCACTGTTAGCGTTCGTTAACTACGTTAGCGGTCATTAACTTGGAGCGCTAGTCTTACCGGATGGTTGCCGGGTCGACGTCACAGAGCACGCCCCGGAAGGAACAGATCCTCCGGGAGGCCGCCCAGCTGTTCGCCCGGCACGGTTTCCACGGGGTCAGCATTGTGGAGCTCGGTGCCGCCGTAGGCATCAGCGGGCCGGCGCTCTACCGCCACTTCCCCAGCAAGGAGGCGCTGCTCGCGCGAATGCTGGTGGGGATCAGCGAGCGCCTGCTGGCCGGCGGCGCCGCGCTCGCCGAACAGGTCACCGACCCGGTCGAGCTGCTCGGCGCACTGGTCGACTTCCAGCTGGACTTCTCCCTGCGCGAGCCCGAACTGATCACCGTGCAGGACCGGGACCTGGCCAACCTGCCCACGCCCGACCGCCGTCAGGTGCGCGCGCTGCAACGGGCCTACGTGGAGATCTGGGTGGATGCGCTGTGCCGGCTCAGCCCCGAACTGGCCGCCGAGGCCGCCAGGGTCGCCGCGCACGGCGTGTTCGGGCTGCTCAACTCGACGCCGCACAGCGCGCCGCGCAGTGACCCGGAACGCGCCGCCGGCCTGCTGCGCCGAATGGCGATGACCGCGCTGACGGATCCGGATCTCGGCAGCTGAGCCCCGCCTACAGGACGGAACCGTCCAGTCTTATGAACCCGTTTCCGGGGTCAGCTCTCCCGGACGCCCGCCTCGCCCCACAGGTCCAGCAGCGCGGCACCCCGCTCGGCCCTGCTCAGCCCGCGCAGGTCGACCGAACCGCGCTCGGTGACGACCACGTCGACGTCCTGCGACGGGGTGCTCACCGGCCGGGACAGCCGGCGGACCAGCGTCGAGCGGCCCTTGTGTGAGCTGCTCACCGCGATGATGCTCAGGCCGCCCACCGAGCGGGCGCCGGCCGCCGCGTAGTCGGAGTGCCCGCCGATGCCCCCGACGATCGCCGACTCGGTGCCCTCCACGTTCACCTGGCCGGCGACGTCCAGCTCGATCGCCGTGTTGAACGCGACGAAGGGCAGGCCGTTGGACAGCCGGCCGAGGTCGTGGGTGACCTCCAGCGGGTGCAGCAGCGGGCGGCCGTGCGCCCAGCGGTAGAGCCGCTGCCCGCCGACCAGGTAGGCCGCGACCGGGTCACCCAGCAGCAGGCCCCGCTCAGCCAGCTCCACGACCTGCTCCGGCATCAGCCCGGAGTCGATGCGCACCGGTACCCGCAGCGCCCGCAACATCGCCGCGCCCAGCTGACCCGGGCCGACCTGCAACCGCGCCCCCTCCGGGACCAGCTCGGCGGCGTGCGCACAGATCCGCTCCTGCGCCGGGCTGGGGGTGGCGAAACTGAGCTCGCGCGGGCCGTCGTCGGTCTCACCGAGCACCGTCACCGCGTCCGCCGGCAGGGGCGGGCCGGCGTCGGCATGCGGCCCGGTGCGGCTCACGACGGCGGCCACCGGAACCCCGGCATTGATCGCCGCCCGGAAGAAGGACACCTCGGAGGAGAACCGCAACCCGTCGCCCGCGCGGACCACGGTGGCCAACAGCAGGTCCGGGCGCAGCGGGCCGTTCAACAGGGCGGGCACGGCGGACAGCCTGGTCGGGATCGGAGTGACGGTGCCCGCGTCCACCGCGGTGCGCAGCCCCCAGCCGGACATCACGGTGCGCGCGTCGGCGAACAGCGACACGTCGAGGCCCGGCTCGGCGACCGGCGTCCAGCCCAGCAGCAGCCGCAGGTCACCGTGCCGTTGCGCGGCCCGGTTGAGCGCGGGGTAGAGCGAGCGGGGGGTGCCGGTGCCGTCCCCCACCGCGATCCGCATACCCGGTTTGATCAACTGGTCCAGGTCGGCCACACTGCTCCCCTTCTAGCCGCGAGCTCTAGCCGCGAGCCCGATGTACCGCAACCAGGTAGTCCCCGCCGTCAGCACACGGAGCGGCGTCCCAGGTGGCGTAGCTGGCCTCGGCGACCAACCCGGCGGCCGAGCACCAGTCGGCGTACTCGGCCGGGGTCGGCCAGCCCGGCCGCAGGGTGAACCCGGCGATCAGCCGACCGCCGCCGGCCAGCAACCCGGCACAGGCCGAGACGGCGGCCGCCCGGCGCTCGGGCGCCACGTAAGGCACCACGTTGCCGGCCAGCACCACGACGTCGAACCTCTCGGCGAGCGTGAGCCCGGCGAGGTCGGCCCGCAGCCAGCGCAGCTCCGGGGCCTTCGCCCGGGCGGCGGTGATCATGTCCGGGTCGGCGTCCACACCGAGGACACGGACGCCGCGCCGGGCCAGCTCGATGGCCACCCGCCCGGTCCCGCAACCGCCGTCCAGCACCGAGGCCGGCCGGTAGGAACAGACCAGGTCGGCCTCGCCGTGCGGGTTCACCCCGGCGGCGGCCATCCGCTGCCACCGGTCGTCGTATCCGGACAGGTCGACCTGATCCCGCCAGCGGCTCCAGTCCGCTGGCAGGTCAGGTGACTCGGGCGGGTCGGCCGCCACTTCGGTCGGTTGTCGCGATCAGCTGGCGCGGTCCCGGCGGACGTTGGCCCGCCGCCCCTTGAGCATGGTCGAGCCGCGCAGCTCGCGCAGCACGTCGTCGGCCGCTGCCTCGGGGACCTCCACCAGCGCGTGCCGCTCGTGGATCTGAATGGTGCCGATGTCGCGGCCGGACAGCTGCGACTCGTTGGCCAGCGCACCCACGATGTCCTGCGGGCGGATGCCGGCGGCCCGACCGGCGGCGACGAACAGCCGCGCGGTACCGGCCTTCGGCGGGCGGTCGCCCGCACCGCGCTCCCGACCGGGGCCACGCTCCGGCCGGGTGCCGCGCGGCGAACGCACCGCACCGCCGCGGGAGGACAGGTTCGGGCTGATCACCGGGATCTCCTCCTCGTCCGACGGGGTGCCGGCGGCCGCCTGGGCGAGCCGGACCGCCGCCGCGGCCACGGCCAGCGGGTCGTACTCGGCGGACAGCTCGGTGATCATCGAGCGGACCTCGTCGAGGGGGCGTGCGATCGGCGCCTCCGCCGACTCGTTCCCGGCCGACTCGCTGCCGGCCAGCTCGATCGCGGCCAGCTCGGTCTCGAGGCGCTCGTTCTCCGCACTGTCGAGCAGGGTGACCAGCTCGGCCTTGGTGCGGGCCAGCCGCGCGGAGCTCAGTGCGGCCAGCGACGGCACCGAGGCGACGGTGATCCGCTGCCCGGTGAGCCGCTCGATGGCGCTGAGCATGTAGCGCTTGGACGGCGGCACCAGGGTGATCGCCACGCCTTCGCGGCCGGCCCGGCCAACGCGGCCGATCCGGTGCACGTAGGCCTCGGCGGTCTGCGGCACGTCGTGGTTGACCACGTGCGTGAGCAGGTCGATGTCCAGGCCGCGGGCCGCGACATCGGTGGCCACCAGCAGCTCGGTACGCCCGCTGCGCAGCCGCTCGACCACGCGACCTCGGTGTTCCTGGTCCATGCCGCCGTGCAGCGCCTCGGCGCGCAGCCCACGGCCGGTCAGCGCCTCGGTGACCGCGTCGACGTCGGCCCTGGTACGGCAGAAGACGATCGCCGAGCGGGGCCGCTCCAGCTCCAGCACCCGGCCGAGCGCCGCGGTGGTGTGCGAGCGCGGTACCAGGTAGGCGTTCTGCCGGACCTGCGGTGCGGCGCCCTCGGCGACCACCTCACGCTTGATCCGCACGGTGACCGGCTGACGCAGGTAGTTCTGCGCCAGCTTCTCGATGCGCCTCGGCATGGTCGCCGAGAACAGCACCACCTGGCGGGTGTCCGGGGTGGCGTCCAGGATCGTCTCGATGTCCTCGACGAAGCCCATGTCGAGCATCTCGTCGGCCTCGTCCAGCACGGCGACCTCGAGCTCGTCCAGCTTCAGGCCGCCGCGGTTGATCAGGTCGATGGCCCGCCCCGGGGTGGCCACCACAACGTCGACACCCCTGCGCAGGGCGCCCAGCTGCGGGCCGATCGGCGCGCCGCCGTACACCGCGAGGGTGCGTACTCCGATGCCTTCGCCGTAGCGGGCGGCGGCGGTGTTGACCTGCATGGCCAGTTCCCGGGTGGGCGCCAGCACCAGGCCGAAGATGCCCTTGCGGCCGGGCTGCTCGAGGCGCCGGTCGATCAGGCGCTGCAGCATCGGCAGCATGAAGGCAGCGGTCTTTCCAGTTCCGGTCGCGGCCTGCCCTAACAGGTCGTGCCCCTCGAGCAGTGGGGTGATCGCCTCGGCCTGGATCGGGCTGGGCTGCTCGTATCCGAGCTCCGCGACCGTCGCCAGCAGGGCGGGGTCCAGCGGAAGGTCGGCAAAAGTTAGCGCGATAGCGTGCGGGTGTTCGGCAACATCAATGCTCACAGCGTCGGGTCTCGTCAGTTCTCTCGAAAGGCACTCTTGGGACGGTTGTCCTCAGTGCGTCAGGGCGCACATCAGGCACACCCAGTAACCATTGTCTCAGGTATCTAGCCCGACTGGTGCATTGGCCACGGTGGCGCCGAACACGTCGTCGCCCGGCGCGGTCGGGCCGAGGGTCGCCCTAACCGCCGGAAACGCTCGCGACGCCCGAGGCGGAGGACGCCGACGACGCCTCCGGAGTGCCCGCGACGCCGCCCGAGCAGTCCGCCATCGCGGCCAGGTCGGCGGCGGTCGCGGGGTCGGCCGGGCAGTCGGCGGTATCGGTCGGCGGCACCGGGTCGCTGGCCTGCACGGTCTCTTCCCAGCTCGGCGTGCCGGTCTCGGCCGGCGGTGTCTGATCGCCACTGACCAGCAGCACCGCCAGCACGCTGAGCGCCAGCACCGCTGTCGGCACGCTGACCAACCGGGGCCCCGTCCGGGGCAGTCGCGGCTGCGGCAACCGGGCCGGGCTCAACCGGGCGCGCCCCATCAGCGGCAGGCTCAACGGGGTGCGGTGCAGCGCGCTGCAGACGCCCACCGTCCCCACCACGGTGAGCACCAGGGCGATCAGCGACACCCACACCGAGGCCGCCATCAGACCGGTCCGACGCAGCACCGCGAGCACCAGGTCCAACACCATCGGGTGAGCCAGGTAGACACCGAAGGACAGCTGGGCGAGGTAGCTGAACGCGTTCTTCAGGCCCGGCGCGCCGCGCTCCATGATCCAGACGGCGAGCAGGTACAGGGCGCCGAGCGCGGCCACCGACCAGAGCACCACGATCGGCTGCAGCGGGCTGCTGGCCCCGAGCCCGCCCCTGGTCGGTACCTGCGCCCAGTAGACCCACAGCAGCACGGCGGCGGCCGCCGGCACCGCGGCGAGCACCAGCCCGCGGTGGCTGACGACCCAGCGGTGCCACTGCTCCAGGTGCAGCCCCGCGACCGCGCCGCCGACCAGCCACAGCTGGTAGGCGGGCAGGCTGGCGTCACCGAGCACGCCGCGCCAACCGTCGTCGGGCAGCAGCACCCACTGGTAGCAGGCCAGGGTGGCCAGCTGCAGCAACGCCGAGACGGCGAGCACCCGGCCGTGTCGGCCCTGGGTGCGCCGCAGCAGCCGCAGCACCAGCGGGAAGGCCACCGCGTACTGCAGGGTGACCAGCAGGAAGTACATGTGGTAGCTGCCGTTGCCGGTGGCCACCAGGTAGAGCCAGCGCAGCGGCAGGTCGTCCAGCGTCTGGGAGAACGGCTCGGAGCCGCGGCTGTGGAAGATCGAGACCGCCAGGTACAGCGTGGTCCACCACAGGTAGGGCACGCCGATCATCCGCAGCCGACGGAGCCGGAAACCACCCTCGTCCGGCAACCGCCCGTTCGGGCCCAGCCGCGGGTAGTAGGTACGCACCAGGACGAGCGCGGAGACGAAGAAGAAGACCTCGCGGCTGTAGTGCAGCAGGAAGCTGGTCTCGCCGAGGCCGATGCTGTCCGGTGGGAAGGGGGCGCCGACGGCGTGCACGGTGATGACCGAGAAGCAGCTGAGCACCCGCAGGGCGTCGATCTGGCGGACCCGCCCACCGCCTGGCTTGCGGGCGGGACCGGTGACCTGTGCCCGGTCGGCGACGGCAGGCTGTGCCCGGTCGGCGTGGGGGGCGGCCGGCCGATCAGCGTCGGGAGCCGACGAACCAGCCGCCGACGATGCTTCCTCGAGCACCGTGGCGGAACGCTCGGGATAGCCGACCGACATGGTTGCCAGTTCCTCCGTACGTCGCACGCCGGCCGTAGACCGTTGCTGTGTGCAATCAAATTTGCTGGTGACACCAGGTTGCCCTACGCGCTCTATCGGAACCTCACCGGGGAGCTGTGTGGACGTTATGACTCGGTCGTCGACAGGGCTCCGCCGTTAAGCGGTTATGGTGCGACGAACGGTTGGCAAAGCCGGATGAGCGGAGGGCCAATGAAGGTCGATTTCACCCTTGAGGGCAAACCCGGGGACTGGGACGTGGCGGCCGAGGCGGAGCGGCGCGGCTACGACGGCGGCTGGCTCAGTGAGATCAAGCACGATCCGTTCCCGGCCCTGGCGGTGGCCGCCACCCGCACCGAGCGGATGGAGCTGGGCACCGCGATCGCACTGGCCTTCGCGCGCAACCCGATGTCGCTGGCGGTCCAGGCGAACGACCTGCAGCTGTACTCCGGCGGGCGGTTCATCCTCGGCGTCGGCTCGCAGATCAAGCCGCACATCACCAAGCGCTTCTCGATGCCGTGGTCCGCGCCGGCCGACCGGATGCGCGAGTACCTGCTCGCGGTGCGGGCGATCTGGAACAGCTGGGCCACCGGCGAGCCGCTGCGCTTCCTCGGCGAGTACTACACGCACACGCTGATGACGCCGTTCTTCAACCCCGGGCCTAACCCGCACGGCAATCCGCCGATCGTGCTGGCCGGGGTCGGGCCACGGATGACCAAGGTCGCCGGCGAGGTGGCCGACGGCTTCTTCGTGCACGGCTTCACCACCGAGCGCTACCTGCGCGAGGTGACTCTGCCGACGCTGCTCGAAGGGCGCGCCGCCGCCGGCAAGGACAACCTCGACGGCTTCCAGATCAGCGGCCTGCCGTTCGTGGTGACCGGTGAGACCGACGAGCAGCTCGAGGCGGCCGACACCGCGGTGCGCAAGCAGATCGCGTTCTACGGCTCCACCCCGTCGTACTGGCCGGTGTTCGAGACGCACGGCTGGACCGAGCTGGGCCCCGAGCTCAACGGCCTGTCCAAGCGCGGCGAGTGGGACGAGATGGGTCGGCGGATCACCGACGAGGTGCTGCACGCCTTCGCCATCGTCGCGCCGAAGGAGAAGGTCGCCGAGCAGCTGCTGGCGCGCTATGGCGGCATCTTCACCCGGACCAGCTTCTACAGCCCGTACCCGGTGCCGGAGGGCTACTGGGAGCAGACCAAACACGACCTGCAGGCGGCCGACTAGGAGTGAGTAGTGCCGCTCGGAGATACCGGTCCGGCCAGCCACGGTGAGGTGACCCGGCCGGTCGCACTGGTAACCGGACATCGACGCGCCGCGTGGCGGCGGCGGTCGACCATGGAGACAGGTCGTCGCGACGGGGCGCCCACGCGCTCCGGACGGGACACCCCACCGCCGTGACGCTGGGGTAACACCGCGTCACTGACAGGGAAGCTGGCCTGGGCCCTGGCAGGTCCATTGCCATCGAGACCAACGTCAGTCCGGTATTTTTCGCCCACATCCAGACTCAGGTCGACCTCGATGCAGTTCCCACCTTCCAGGTCAACGGCCTGAGCCAATCGGCCGGTCACCTACTGTGACTGCCGCGGTGTAGCGGCGGGCGGCGGTCTGCCCACATGACCGCGAGTCCCCGGCCTGAGCGTCGGTCACCTCAAGTCGCTCAGCGGAACGCCCAGCGCTCCTAGTGGGCGTCCCGCCCTCGGCCCGCTCGGCTCAGTGCTCGTCGAGCAGTAGCCGGGGCAGGTCTGCCAGTGCCCGCTGGAACGCGGCCGGGTCGCCGAACAGCCGGCCGAACACCAGCCCGCCCTCGATGCGCACGAACGCGTCCTCGGCACTCGCACGGGCGCTCTCCTCGGGCCGCCCAGCCCGGACCGCGGCGGCCGCCATCGCGTCGATCCACACCCTGGCCACGGCGGCCGCCCTGGCCCGCACGGCGTCCGGGGTACCGGCCAGCGTCAGTGTGTCGAGCACGCAGGGCAGCAGTCCGCCGCCGTAGAACCCGCCGATCCGCCGCGCCGTCTCGGTGACCCCGTCGGTGACGTCCGCCTCGGTGCGCATGGGTTCCAGCACGTCGTCGAACAGCACCTCCACGCGGTCCAGCACAGCTTCGGCCATCTGCGCTTTGCCCTGGGGGAATCGGTGGTAGAGGCTCGCCCGGCGCAGCTGGGCCGCCTCGGCGAGCGCACCGAGCGAGGCTCCCTCGAAACCAGCCATGCGGAACACCTCGGCGAGCCGGGCCAGCAGCTCGTCGTCGTGCACTGATTGTGGGCGGGGCATCCCGCCACTATTACCGAACGAACGGTAAACAGGCAAGAACGCGATCGGTGAACCATGCCACATTGCTTTACCGATCGTTCGGTAATAGCTTCGTGTCATCAGCCCGGCAGCAGGACCGGGAGCCAGGTTCGAGTCGAGAATGGACGTTCGCCTCCCCGGGGACGCCACCCGCAGTTCGGAACACCGACCCGAGAGGGAACACCATGCCGTTCATCACCGTCGGCCAGGAGAACACCGCCGAGATCAACCTGCACTACACCGACCGCGGCACCGGCCAGCCGGTCGTCCTGATCCACGGCTACCCGCTGTCCGGCGCCTCCTGGGAGAAGCAGGAGCAGGCCCTGCTGGACGCCGGCTACCGGGTCGTCACCTATGACCGGCGCGGCTTCGGCCAGTCCAGCCAGCCGAGCGTCGGCTACGACTACGACACCTTCGCCGACGACCTGGACAAGGTGCTGACCACGCTCGACCTGACCGACGTGGTGCTGGTCGGCTTCTCCATGGGCACCGGCGAGGTCGGCCACTACATCGGCCGGCACGGCGCGTCCCGGGTGGCCAAGGCGGCCTTCCTGGCCTCGCTGGAACCGTTCCTGCTCAAGACCGACGACAACCCGACCGGCGTCGACGGCAGCGTCTTCGACGGCATCCAGGCCACCGCGAAGGCCGACCGCTACGCCTGGTTCGGCGCCTTCTACAACGACTTCTACAACCTGGACGAGAACCTGGGTTCGCGGATCAGCGACGAGGTCGTGCGCGCCAGCTTCGCGGTGGCCGCCAGTGCCGGGGCGAAGGCATCCTGGGCCGTCGTGCCCAGCTGGCTGACCGACTTCCGCGCCGACCTGCCCAAGATCGACGAGAGCGGTATCCCGGTACTGATCGTGCACGGCACCCACGACCGCATCCTGCCGATCGACGCCACCGGCCGGGAGTTCACCAAGCGGCTGCCGAACGCCCGGTACGTCGAGATCGAGGGCGCCCCGCACGGGTTCCTCTGGACGCACGCCGATGAGATCTCCGAGCTGCTCGTCAAGTTCCTCGCCGAATAGTCTCCATCCCGTGAGTGGCGAGCCGGGTCATGGCCCAGCTCGCCACCCACGGGTATCTCACGTCCCGTGGCCGGCGAACATGGCGCTCTTGAGCGGCGGCACAGCCTGGGCCACCCGCAGCACCGTGCGGTCGCCGGCCACGGGTGCAGGGTCGGCATGCTGCGACCGGACCCGGGCGCATCCTGGACACCGACCCGGATTCGCCGGAGTTCCGCGAGGCATACGCTGAACAGGTCGCGCGACTGGTGCGCCACCTCATGCATTGACCAAGGGTAGCCTGACCTTACCCGGGTACTTATCGTAATGAACGGAGCACCACATGGCGGAACGACCGGCCAGGAAAGCGCCCCGTACCACCAAGCTCGTGGTGCGGCGGACCGAATGGGCCACTCCGCACCTGATCCGAATTGTCGCCGCCCCGGTGGAACCGGCCGACATCGACCGCTTCGCGGACAGCCCGCACACCGATGCCTACGTCAAGGTCGTGTTCCGCCAGCCCGGGGTGACCTACCCGGAGCCGTTCGACATGGCGGCCGCGCGGGCCGAGCTGCCCCGCCACCAGTGGCCGACGCTGCGCACATACACCGTGCGTGAGGTCGACCGGGAGGCTGCCGAGATCGTCATCGACTTCGTCTACCACGGCGACAACGGGCTGGCCGGGCCCTGGGCGGCGAGTGCCGAGCCCGGTACCGAGCTCCTGGTGGCCGGCCCCGGCGGGGCATACGCACCCGACCCGGCGGCCGGCTGGCACCTGCTGGTCGGTGACGAGTCCGCCCTGCCGGCCATCGCGGCGGCGCTGGCCCAGGTCCCGGCCGGCGTCCCGGTCCACGCGCTGGTCGGGGTGGACGACGCCGCCGAGGAACAGAAGCTGAGCAGCCCCGGCGAGCTGAACCTGCACTGGGTGCACCGGACCACGGCCGGCGACACCGGCCTTGTCGACGCGGTGCGCGCACTGGAGTTCCCGGCCGGACAGGTGCACGCGTTCGTGCACGGCGAGGCCGGCGAGGTCAAAGAGCTGCGCCGGCACCTGCTGGACGAGCGCGGGCTGACCATCGACCAGCTGTCCATCTCCGGCTACTGGCGCCGCGGCTTCGACGACGAGAGCTTCCGCGCGGCCAAGCAGGCCGAGGCACAGGCCGCGATAGCCCGAGCTCCCCAGCGGGCCTGACCCAGGGCCGCCACCGCGGCTCGCACAGACCCACCGCGGCCGGCACAGACGCTGCAAGGTCTGTGCGGCCCGCGGCAGCTCTGTGCCGGCGGCAACAGCGGCGCCCCGGGCGGCGGTCAGGACGGCTCGGCCGGCAGCCAGCGACCCATCGCCCACACCGCGAACAAGCTGATTGCCGCCACCACCGTGAGGTAACCACCGGCGGCCCACGGCGAGCCGCCGCCGAGGGCCAGCAGCGCGGTGAGGAACACCGGCGTCAGGCCGGACGCCCACACCCCGGAGCCCTGGAACACCAGCGACATGCCCGTGTAGCGCACTCCGGTATCGAACAGCTCGGCGAACAGGGTCGCCTCCGACCCGGTCATCAGCGCGTAGCAGACACCGAGCTGGAAGATCAGGACCGTGGCCGCCAGCCAGGCCGAGCCGGAGTGCAGCGCGAAGAACGAGGGCAGCACGGACACGCCGAACAGGGCCACCCCCGTGCCGAACACCCGCCGCCGCCCAAACCGGTCGGCCAGCCAGCCGGCCACCGGGACCAGTGCGGCCATCAACAGCGCACCGGCGGTCACCGCCAGCAGCACGTCCACCCTGCTCAGGTGCACGGTCGCGGTGGTGTAGCTGATCGCGAACACGCCCCAGGTGTTGAACGAGGCACCTTCGGCCCACCGGGCGAGCATGCCCAGCCCGAGGCCACGCCGGTGCCGACTGGTGCGGAACACCTCGACCACCGGCACCTTGGCCAGCTCGCCGCGCGACTCCAGGCGGCGGAACTCCGGCGTCTCCAGCACCCGCAACCGGATCACCAGCCCGATGGCGACCAGCAGCACGCTCGCCACGAACGCGATCCGCCAGCCGTAGGACTGGAACGAGTCCTTGCTCATCGCCTCGCCGAGCAGCGCGAACACCCCGGTACCCAGCGCGAGCCCGAGCCCCAGCCCGATCTGCGGCACGCTGCCGAACCGGCCGATCCGGCCCGGCGGCGCGTTCTCGGTGGCCAGCAGCACCGCGCCGCCCCACTCACCGCCGACCGCAAGCCCCTGCAGGATGCGCAGCAGGACCAGCAGCACGGGCGCGGCGATCCCGATGGTGGCGACCCCGGGCAGCAGCCCGATCAGCGCGGTCGCCGCGCCCATCAGCACCATGGTCGCCACCAGCGTGCGCTTGCGGCCGAGCCGGTCGCCGACGTGCCCGAACAGCACGCCGCCGATCGGGCGGGCCACGAAGCCGACCGCGAAGGTGCCGAACGCCAGCAGGGTGCCGACCACCTCGTCGTGCGCCGGGAAGAACAGCTTCGGGAACACCAGGCTGGCGGCGGTGGCGTAGAGGAAGAAGTCGTACCACTCGACGGTGGTACCGACCAGGCTGGCCAGCAGGATGGTCCGGTTGGACGCCGGCGCGGGCTGCCCGGCCGGTAACCGCTCCGCGGTGGTTGTCATGCCCTGTTTCCCCTGTTCACGACGCATGAGTGGCAAGTGGTCCCCTGGGACCACTCGCCACTCAAGGGACCTTGGTCGAAATTCACGGCGGTTACCTCGGCCGGGCGAACGGGACGGCCGCGGTCACCGCGCCGGCGTGCGCGATGGAGCCGACGGGTGGCTCCCACAGACCGCGCGCGCGCAGCACCGGCAGCACGCCCTCGCCGACCCACCAGGCCTCTTCCAGGTGCGGGTGGCCGGACAGGATGAACTCGTCGATGCCCAGCGCGTGGTACTCCGCGATCCGGTCGGCCACCTCCGTGTGGCTGCCCACCAGCGCGGTACCGGCGCCGCCCCGGACCAGCCCGATGCCGGCCCACAGGTTGGGCGACACCTCCAGTCGGTCGATGGAGCCGCCGTGCAGCTCGCGCATCCGCCGCTGGCCCACCGACTCGCTCCGCGACAACCCGTCCTGGACCGCCGCGATGGCCGCCGGGTCGAGTGCGTCGAGCAGTCGCTGTGCCTCCGCCCAGGCCTCCGCCGAGGTGTCCCGGGTGATCACGTGCAGCCGGATGCCGAAACGGATCTCCCGACCCCGGTCGGCGGCGAGCTTGCGCACCCAGGCGATCTTCTCCGCTACCGCGGTGGGCGGCTCGCCCCACGTGAGGTACACGTCGGCGTGCTTCGCCGC
>DASYLM010000281.1:0-3556 GCA_036009565.1 Pseudonocardia sp.
CTCGCGGCGTTGTCGTCGGGGCCGATACAACGACGGTATCGGCCCCTCCTCCGCCTTGCGATGCATCCATCTGGATCACCGAATATCTGGCAAGGACTTCGGACGCAGGGCACTAGCTGCTCGCGGGGGAGTCGTGCCGGACCTCGGTGATCGGCAGCCGTAGCGCCGCCGGGGCATGCTCCGGCACGGTGGGTCGCCTCGGCCGGACCGGGAGCAGTCGGCGGTACCGCGTGCCGACGGCCGGCCGTTGGTCGGTCTCGCCCCGGTTCGGCCAGAACGACATGGCTCGCTCGGCCTGCGCGGTGATGGTCAGCGACGGGTTCACCCCGAGGTTCGCCGAGATCGCCGAGCCGTCGACCACGTGCAGCCCGGGATGGCCGTAGAGCCGGTGCCACGCGTCGATGGCCCCGTGCTCGGGTGAGTCGCCGATGGCGCAGCCGCCGATGAAGTGCGCGGTCATCGGGATGTTGGCGATCTCGCCGATGGTGCCGCCGGGGATGCCGTCGATCTTCTCCGCGACCCGGCGGGCCGCCTCGTTGCCGGCCGGGATCCAGGTCGGGTTGGGCTCGCCGTGTCCCTGGGCCGAGGTGAGCCGGTAGCGGCCGAGCCTGGTCCTGCGGCCGGACACGGTGATCGAGTTGTCCAGCGTCTGCATGACCAGCAGGATGATCGTCTTCTCGGACCAGCGGCGCACCGACAGCGAGCTCAGCGCGTTCCTCGGGGACCGGGCCATCTCGACGAACCAGGTCACGAAGCGGGGATACCGCTTGCCGCCGTCGGTCAGCGCGGTCTGCAGCAGCCCCATCGCGTTGCTGCCCTTGCCGTAGCGCACCGGTTCGATGTGGGTGTGCGGGTCGGGGTGGAACGACGAGGTGATCGCCACGCCCTGGCTGTAGTCGACGTCGGTGTGCTTGGTCTTGGCGCCGAGGATGGACTCGGAGTTCGTGCGGGTGAGCATGCCCAGCCGGGCGGAGATGCGCGGCAGCGTGCCGGTGTCCCGCATTCGGTGCAGCAGCTTCTGGGTGTTGTAGGTGCCAGCCGCGAAGACAACCTGCTCGGCGGTGAACCTCCGCCGGTTCTTCGCGCGCCGGGGTGAGCGACCGGTGTGCACCGAGTCCACCGCGTAGCCGCCGCCGCTGAGCGGGCGCACGTCGGTGACCGTGGTGAGCGGGTGCACCTGGGCGCCGGCGTGCTCGGCGAGGTAGAGGTAGTTCTTGTCCAGGGTGTTCTTCGCGTCGTGCCGGCAGCCGGTCATGCACGAGCCGCAGCCGATGCAGGTCAGCCGCGTCGGACCCGCACCGCCGAAGAACGGGTCCTCGACCTCGGTGCCCGGCGGCGTGTCCGGGCCGCCGAAGAAGACGCCGACCGGGGTGGGGTGGAAGCTCTCGCCGGCCCCCATGTCCTCGGCGACCTCCTTCATCACCCGGTCGGCCTCGGTGGTCACCGGGTTCTCGGTCACCCCGAGCATCCGTTTGGCCTGGTCGTAGTAGGGGCTCAGCTCGCTGCGCCAGTCGGTGATGCCGGCCCACTGCGGGTCGTCGTAGAACGCGGCCAGCGGCTCGTAGAGGGTGTTCGCGTAGACCAGCGAGCCACCGCCGACGCCGGCCGCCGCCAGGATCACCGCGTCCCGCAGCAGGTGGATCCGCTGGATGCCGTAGCAGCCCAGGTGCGGCGCCCACAGGAAGCTGCGCAGGTCCCAGGACGTCTTCGGGTAGGTCTCCGGGGTGAACCGCCGGCCGGCCTCGAGCACGCCGACCCGGTAGCCCTTCTCGGTCAGCCGCAACGCGGTGACCGAACCGCCGAAGCCGGAACCGATCACCAGCACGTCGTAGTCGTAGCCCATGTCGTTCACTTCATTCCTGAGTGCTGCATCGCGGAGAGCGAGGTGGTGGCCGGAGCCTTGGTTCCAGACCGTATGGCACATCGGTCGATGGCGCGATGCCGGAATGGGTGGCGGTCGCCGCCCGGGGAGTTCCCCAAGGGCGCGTCGCTGATCTGTGGGTCCGGTCCCAGTCACGGAGGGCTGAGCCGCCAGCCGCTCGGCAGGGACGCTCCCTAGCGGGGGCTCTGGCCGTCGTCGACCTTGACGATGGTGCCGGTGACGAACTCCGACGACGGGGCGACCAGGTAGAGCAGGGTGCTGTCCAGCTGCGCCGGGTCGCCGATGCGCTTGCGGGGGAACGCGGCGCTGGGATCGCCGATGCGCCCGACCATACCGTCGGTCATCTCCGAGGACACCAGGCCGGGCGCGATGGCGTTGACGTTGATGCCGTAGCGGACCCACTCCACCGCGAGCACCTCGGTCATCCGGGCGATCGCCGCCTTGCTGATCGAGTACAGCGTGGCGGCCGCGTTGCCGTTGTAGCTGTAGGCGCCCATCGAGGACAGGTTCACGATGCGGCCGGGCTTCTTCGCGGCGATCAACCGGCGCGCGACCTCGCAGGACAGGAGGTATGGGCCGCGCACGTTGGTGTCCAGCACCGCGTCGATCAGCTCGAGAGGCATCTTGTGCGCCCGCACCGCGTCGGTGACACCGGCGTTGTTGACCAGGATCGTCACCGTGCCCAGCGCGGCCTCCGCCTGCTCGACGGCGTGCACGATCTGCTCGGCGTCGGTCATGTCCAGCGCGACCGGCAGGCAGGTACCCCCGGCCGCCTCGATCTCCTTCCGAAGCTCCTCGAGCTTGTCGGTGCGCCGCGCGGCCACCGCGACCGCCGCGCCGGTGCTGGCCATAGTCAGCGCGAACCGCCGGCCCAACCCGGCAGAGGCACCGGTGACCAGCGCGACCTGTCCGGTCAGGTCGGTGGACGCGTTCGGCAACGGAAAGCTCACGCGGGTCTCCTCGTCGAGTGGCTGGGCTGCGGGGCTTGCTGGACGGTACCCGTCGCTATAGCGTCAAACCAATTACGGACGGCTTCCGTTCAGGTACTGGTGGGAGGGACCCGGGTGATCGACCCCCGTCGGCTCGACACGCTGTTCCGCCCACGCAGCGTCGCGATGGTCGGCGCCGCGGACAAGTCGATGTTCTCCCAGCTGGCGTACCGCAACCTGGTCGAGTTCGGCTTCGCGGACCGGACGTACCTGGTCAACCGTCGCGGTGCCCGTACCCACGGCCGGCCGACGGTGACCTCGTGCGCCGAGATCGGCGAGCCGGTGGACGTGGCGTTTTTGATGGTGCCGAAGGCGGCCACCCTGGATGCGCTGTCCGACGCCGCCGCGGCCGGCATCCGCAACGCCGTGGTGCTCTCCGCCGGTTACGCTGAAGCTGGCCCCGGCGGTCGGGCGGCCGAGGCGGAACTGGTTGCGCACGCGGGGTCGCTGGGTGTGGTGCTGCTGGGGCCGAACCACCTCGGCTTCGCCAACTTCGCCGCCGGGGTGCCGGTGACCGCGGTGCCGGGGCTGCCCCGCGAGCCGGGCCCGGTGGCGCTGCTGTCGCAGAGCGGCGCCAGCTCCTCGGCGATGCTGGACTTCGCCACCATGACCGGCGTCGGGCTGTCCTACCTGGTCACGCTCGGCAACGAGGCCATGATCACGGCCGGGCACGTGCTGGACTACC
>DASYLM010000282.1:0-11224 GCA_036009565.1 Pseudonocardia sp.
GGCCCGGCACGAACCGGAGATCGGCGGCACCACCAACGTCGCCGGCCACCCGGAGTTCGCCGACCGCAAGACGATCAAGATGATCGACGGCCAACCGGTGGACGGCTGGTTCACCTCGGACTTCACCCTCGCCGAGCTGCGGACCCTGCGCGCGGTGGAACGGATCCCGGCGGTCCGCCCCGCGAACACGCGCTACGACGGGCGCTTCCCGGTGCCGACCTTCGAAGAGATCCTCGAGCTGGCCGCGCGGCTGACCGTGGAGCTGGGCCGGCCCATCGGGGTCTACCCGGAGACCAAGCACCCGAGCTTCCACGCCTCGATCGGACTGCCGCTGGAGCCGGAGCTGGTCCGCCAGCTGCGCGCCGCCGGGCTGGACCGGCCGGACGCTCCGGTGTTCGTGCAGTCGTTCGAGATCGGCAACCTGCGCGCGCTGGCCGGCGAGATCGAGGCCCCGCTGGTGCAGCTGGTGGACGACGAGGACCCGCCCGCCGACCTGGCCGCCGCCGGCGACCCCCGGGACCACCGCCACCTGCTCAGCCCGGTCGGCCTGGCCGAGATCGCCGGCTACGCGGCCGTGGTCGCACCCGCCAAGAACTTACTGGTGGCCGACGACGGCACGCCCAGCACGGTGGTGGGCGAGGCCCACGCGGTCGGGCTGGACGTGCACTCCTACACGTTCCGCCGGGAGAACCAGTTCCTGCCGCCGGCGCTGCGCTCGGGCCCCGACCCGGCCGCGCACGGCGACGTCGTCGGCGAGCTGGCCCGGTTCCTGCGGCTCGGCGTGGACGCGGTGTTCACCGACTTCCCGGACGCCGCCGTGGCCGCCCGCGCCGAGCTGCTCACGCCCGCCGAGTAGCGGCGCGGCCCCGGCGAGTGCGGCCCGGCCCCGGCCCCGTAGCGGCCCGGCCCCGTAGCGCCCCACAGCCCGGCCCCGGCCCCAGCCCGGCCCCGTACGGCCCGGCCCCGGCCCCGGCCCCGGGTCAGACGATCTCGTCGTCCAGGTAGCACCAGCGCCACGACTCGCCCGGCTCGAAGGAGCGCATCACCGGGTGCTCGGCCTGCTTGGCGTGCAGCGCGGCGTGCCGGTGCGGGCTGGAGTCACAGCAGGCGACGTGCCCACAGGTCAGGCACTTGCGCAGGTGGGCCCAGACGGTCTCGTTGTTGGCCAGGCAGTCGAGGCAGCCTTCGGTGGTGTCCGGCCCTGGTTCGGTCCAGCTCGGTTCGTCAAACGTCGTGGTGTGCTGACAGCTCACGGTCACGGTGGCCTTTCTGTTCGTTCCCCTCAGCGGGTGCGCCGGCCCGGGCCGTGCGCTCCGCCACGTCGATCGACTAGGCACATGGCCCGGTCACCAGTCATCCTTCCCGATGTGGAAGGCGTATCGCTGATTGCGTTGGTGCTCGGATCTCTCGCGGTGACGGCTGTGTGCCGCCGGTTCCGGGTCTCCCCGACCCTGGTTCTGGTGCTTGCCGGCATCGCTGTCTCGTTCATACCCGGTATCCCGGACTTCCGGCTGAACCCGGACGTCGTTCTGCTGCTGGTGCTGACACCGCTGCTCTACTCGGCCGCGTTGGACTCGTCCTATCACGGCTTCCGGACCAACCTACGGCCGATCGGGCTGCTCGCGGTGGGTCTGGTGATCTTCTCGACGGTGACGATCGGGCTCGCGGCCTGGTGGCTGGTCCCGGGGCTCTCGCTGCCGGCCGGGCTGGTGCTGGGCGCCGTGGTGGCCCCGCCGGACGCGGTGGCGGCGATCGCGGTCGGGCGCCGGCTCGGGCTGCCCCGCCGGGTGATGACCATCCTGGCCGGGGAGAGCCTGGTCAACGACGCGACCGCGCTGACCCTGTTCCGCGTGGCGGTGGCGGCGGCTGCCGGGGCGGGCATCTCGCTGTGGTCCGGGATCGGCATCTTCGTGCTGGCCGGCGTGGGCGGCGTGGCGGTCGGGCTCGCGGTGGCGTGGCTGGTGCACTGGGTCCGGGTGCGGCTCAACGACCCGCCGATCGAGAGCGCACTCGGGCTGGTGGTGCCGTTCGGGGTGTACCTGATCGCCGAGGAGGTGCATGCCTCCGGGCTGCTCGCGGTGGTGGTGACCGGGCTGTACCTGGGGCACCGGGCGCCGCAGACCGGGTTCGCCACCCGGCTGCAGGACGACGCGGTGTGGAAGGCCTCGGACACCGTGCTGGAGTCGGTGGTGTTCGCGCTGATCGGGCTGCAGCTGACCAGCGTGGTGTCCGAGGTCGGCGCGGTCGGTCCGCTGCTGCTCACCGGGGTGGGGTTGACCCTGGTCACCGTGCTGGCGCGGGTGGTGTGGCTGTTCCCGGCGACGTACCTGCCCCGACTGATCCCGGCGGTGCGCCGCCGCGACCCGTTCCCGACCTGGCAGACCCCGGCGGTGATCTCCTGGGCCGGCATGCGCGGGGTGGTGTCGCTGGCCGCCGCGTTCGCCATCACACCCGGGGTGCCGGACCGGGAGACGCTGGTGTTCCTGGCGTTCTTCATCACCGTCGGCACCCTGCTGCTGCACGGGCTGACGCTGCCCTGGCTGATCCGCAAGCTGGGCGTGCGCGGCGCGGAGACCCAGGCCGACGCACTGGCCGAGGCGGCCGCCCAGCACGCCGCCGGGCGGGCCGCCGTGGCCCGGCTCGACGAGTTGGCCGACGAGGGCAACGGCGAGGTCTCCTCGCACTCCGTGCAGAAGCTGCGCTACCTGGCGCAGATGCGCAAGAACACCTCGTGGGAACGGCTGGGCCGGCCCGCCGAGGAGACCGGCGAGAGCCCGACCGCGGCCTACCGGCGGCTGCGCCGGGAGATGGTGGCCGCCGAGCGGGAGACCTTCGTGCAGTACCGGGACGACGGCCGGATCGACGACGAGGTGCTGCGCCGGGTGATGCGCGAGCTGGACCTGGAGGAGGCCATGCTGTCCCGGGAGGACTAGACGTATCCGGTGGACCAGGCGCTTGTACCCGTGCCCTGGCGCTCGGGGCAACCCCTGATCATGCCGTCGCGCAATGTGACTTCGCAGCCGGAGTAGGGCGTTAACCTGGTCGCCGTACTCCGGTTGCCTGCGCATTGCGGGAGATTCGACCGCCGAGGTCAGGGTGGCGACATGTCAATCCGTACCCGGTTGCTGACCGGCGTCCTGCTCACCGTGGCCAGTCTCACGGCGGCCGCCTGCGGTGGCCCCGCCGCCGGTCCGCCACCTCCCTCCAACGCCGCCGCCCCGGACACCCCGGCCGATGCACCGGTCGACGCCTCCGGCCCGGCGGTGCCGCTGGTCATCGGGCACCGCGGCGCGCCCGGCTACCGCCCGGAGCACACCCTCGCGTCCTACGAGCTGGCCGCCCGGATGGGTGCGGACTACATCGAGGCCGACGTGGTGCCGACGAAGGACGGCGTGCTGGTCAACCGGCACGAACCTGAGATCGGCGGCACCACCGACGTGGCCAGCCACCCCGAGTTCGCCAACCGCAAGACCAGCAAGGTCGTCGACGGGGGGACGATGACCGGCTGGTTCACCGAGGACTTCACCCTGGCCGAGCTGAAGACGCTGCACGCGGCGGAGCGGCTGCCCGACGTGCGCCAGCACAACACGATGTACAACAACCGCTACCAGGTGCCGACGCTGCAGGAGTACCTCGACCTGGCCAAGCGCTTGTCCGGCGAGCTGCACCGCCAGGTCGGCGTGTACATCGAGACCAAGCACCCGACGTTCTTCCGCGCACTCGGCATCGACGTGGACCGGATGCTGGTCGACGAGCTGAACCGCAACGGGCTCAACCAGCCGGGCGCGAAGGTGTACGTGGAGTCCTTCGAGACGAACCTGAAGCAGCTGCACGACCAGCTCAAGGTGCCGCTGGTACAGCTGATCGACTCGACCGGCGCGCCCGCCGACTGGGCGGCCGCCGGTGACAAGCGGACCTACGCCGACATGGTCAAGCCGGCCGGCCTCGCCGAGGTCGCCAGGTACGCGCAGGCGATCGGCCCGGACAAGACACTGATCATCCCGACCGACCCGGCCGGCAACCCGGGGCCGCCGACCACCCTGGTCGCCGATGCGCACCACGTCGGCCTGAAGCTGCACCCGTACACGTTCCGCGACGAGGACCAGTTCCTGCCGGCCGACCTGCGCGTCTCGCCGAACCCGGACGACTACGGCAAGGCGATCGACGAGGACGTCCGGTTCTTCAAGCTCGGCGTGGACGGGCTGTTCACCGACAACACCGACACCGGCATCGTGGCCAGGGCCGAGTACCTCGCCCAGCGGCCGAACTGAGCACCGCCCTGTGAGTGGTACTGGTCGCGATGGCGACCAATACCACTCACAGGGTCAGCGCTCGATGGTCTGTTCCCGGCCGGGGCCGACGCCGATCGCGGAGACCTTGGCGCCGATCATGCCCTCGAGCGCGAGCACGTAGTCGCGCGCGTTCTTCGGGAGCTCCTCGAACGTCCGGCACTCGGAGATGTCCTCCCACCAGCCCGGGAACTCCTGGTACACGGGTACCGCGTGGTGCACGTCAGTCTGGGTCATCGGCATCTCGTCGCAGCGCCGGCCGTTGACCTCGTAGGCCACGCACACCGGCACCTTCTCCAGCCCGGACAGCACGTCGAGCTTGGTCAGGAAGAAGACGGTGATCCCGTTGACCCTGGTGGCGTAGCGGCCGATCACCGCGTCGAACCAGCCGCAGCGCCGGGACCGCCCGGTGGTCACCCCGAACTCGCCGCCGACCTTGCGCAGGTGCTCGCCCATCGCGTCGTTCAGCTCGGTGGGGAACGGGCCGGAGCCGACCCGGGTGGTGTACGCCTTCAGGATCCCGATCACCCGGTCGATCCGCATCGGCCCGATCCCGGAGCCGACCGCCGCGCCGCCCGCCGTGGGGTTGGACGAGGTCACGAAGGGGTAGGTGCCGTGGTCGACGTCGAGCAGGGTGCCCTGCGAGCCTTCCAGCAGCACGGTCTCACCGGCGTCGAGCGCCTGGTTGAGCAGCAGCCGGGTGTCGGCGATGCGGTGCTCGATCTGGCGCCCGGCGGCCTGGACGGTGTCCATGACCTCGTCGATGTCCAGCGCGCGCCGGTTGTACAGCTTGACCATGACCTGGTTCTTGTACTCCAGCGCGGCCTCCACCTTCTGGCGGAGGATCTTGGAGTCGAGCAGGTCGGCCGCCCGCACGCCGACCCGGGAGATCTTGTCCTGGTACGCGGGTCCGATGCCGCGCCCGGTGGTACCGATCTTGGCTTTGCCCAGGTAGCGCTCGCTGACCTTATCGATCGCGATGTGGTACGGCATGATCAGGTGCGCGTCGGCGGACAGCATCAGCCCGGAGGTGTCCACCCCGCGAGCCTCCAGCCCGGCCAGCTCCTCGATCAGCACCCCGGGGTCGACGACCACACCGTTGCCGATCACGTTGCGGACCCCCGGTGTGAGGATGCCGGACGGGATCAGGTGCAGCGCGAAGTTCTCCCCGTTCGGCAGCACCACCGTGTGACCGGCGTTGTTGCCGCCCTGGTAGCGCACCACCCACTGGACCTGGCCACCGAGCAGGTCGGTGGCCTTTCCCTTGCCTTCGTCGCCCCACTGGGCGCCGATCAGCACAATCGCGGGCATGTCAGCCCTCACTCCCGGCTTTGGTGTTGGTCTGGTGCGGCATTGGTCCTGCACCCAACGAGGGCCGCGCAAGGCCCCGCAGAGACTAACCCAATGCGGCCCGATCGGTGATATCTGTGCTGTGAGACGCTGCCGGACGCGATGCGAGACGGGGCCGGGCAACGATGACGATGGTGGCGCTGAGGTGTCCGTCCTGGACTGCCGAGCTGCCCTCCCCGCTGGACGCCGGGGTGGCGGTGGGGGCGATGCCGGGCCGCGAGGAGCTGGACCCGCTGCTGGCACCGCCGTCCCCCGCGCCGGCCCCGACCCGGGTGGTGGTGGCCGGTACCGACGCCGACCTCGCCGCCGTGGTGCTGCGGTTGTTGCGCACCGAGCGGCTGGCCGAGGTCGCGGTGGCGTACCTGCCGTCGGACCCGGACTCGGCGGTGGCGGACGTCTGGGGCCTGCCCACGACGCCCTCGGCGGCCGCCACGCTGGCCCGCTACGGCGAGGCGGACCGGGTGCCGCTGGTCCGCGACGACAACGGCGGGGTCTTGCTCGGTCGCGGTGAGCTGCGGCCGGTGCGCGGGGTGGTCTACTGCGACGACCATCTGGTGCTGCGCGGGCAGGCCGGCCGACTGGTGGTGACGCCGTCGGCGCCGACCGGGGTGGACGTGCGCGCGGTCCGGTTCGGGGTGCTCGGCCGGCGGACGAACGCCGCGCTGGGCCGGGCGGTGCAGATCGGTTGCCTGGCGACGACGGTCGTGCTGGACGGCGTGCCGCACCCGCGGCCGGTGACCCGGTGGACCTGGTACAAGCACACCGAGGACCTGCGTCTGGTGCGCGGTCTGAGCTGAGAGCCCGGGCGCCGGCTCAGGTCTCCCCGGTGTCCGGACGGACGGTCCAGACGAAGTACTGGAAGTCGGGCAGCACGGCGGCGTACTGCTCGGCACTCGCGGTCAGCACCAGGCGGATGACCACGCCGCGGCCGTGGTCCTCGGTGTCGACCATGGACAGGTACACCTGGGACTGCACGAGATCGCGCGGTGCTCCGTTGACCGTGGCCCGGACGCTGAGCGTCTGGGTGAGTCCCGGGGCGTCCGCCGACCCGACCTCCGAGCGGTCGGCGAGCGAGACTTCCGCTCCGGTCTCCCGCAGCGTGCGGATCGCCGCGTCGGCCAGCTCCGGCAGCGACGCGGCTTCCGGGTAGCCCTCGCCGTCGACGGTGATATTGGCGGTGAACCCGTTGTCCGGGTCCGGATGCAGCCCGACGAACGCGGCACCCGGTGCGCCCACCTCGTCGGGGGGCGCCGGGCGCCAGCCCTCGGGCAGGCGGAACTCGATCGGCGCGGGCAGTGTGGTGGCCACGGTGTTGCTCCAATCCGACCGGTGGACCCGGTTACGGGACGAGGTTGAGGTTCGTGGCGATGTCGCCGACCGAGTGCTCGAAGTCGTCGGCCACGTCGCCGACCGCGTGCCCGACATCGTCGGCGGCGTGGCCGATGGCCTGCGCCCCGGCTCCGAGGGCGTCGGCCGCGTCCCGGGCGGTCTGCTCGACCTTCTCCGGGTCGACGGTCACCTCGAATCCCACCTCTCCGCCCACGCCGAGCGCGGCTCCGGCCTTCGCCCCGAGATGGAACTTGCCGTCCTCGCCCTGGTCGAAACCGAACGTGGCCTCCGCACCCACACCGACCCAGCCCTCGGCGGTCGCCCCGGCCGCGATACCGCCGACCTCGGCGCCGCCGGCGGCCTCGGCCTTCAGCCCGGCGAAGGCCCCGACGTTTGCGGACACACCGCCCTTCCCGGCTTTGACCCCGGCGCTCGCATCGACCCCCGCGCTGCCCTGGGCCCGACCGTAGATCCCGACCTGTCCGTAGTCGGCGTGTCCTTCGACCGAGGCTCGGGCAGCGGCCGACACCTCCAGCTTGGCCGCGAGCCCATCGTTGCCGAACGAGGCCGCGGCGGCCGCCTGAGTGCCGATCTCGAACCCGCCCGTGCCGCTGAGGGCCAGGTTGCCGTTGCGTACCGAACCGGTCCAGGTGGCGCCGCCCAGCTGGGCGTATGCCTTGAGCTCGGCGAGCTTGCCGCCCTGAGCCACCGCGGCGGACGCGCCCGCGTTCGGCTTGCTCCTGGTCACCTGACCGTGCGCGGTCCACCCGTCGGTCACCGCGTCCACCAGGCTGTTCAGGGTGCCCCCGGAGCGCAGTCCGGCGCCGGGCGTGCCCACCGACGTGCCGCCGATCGCCCTGGCGGCCTGGTCGCCGGCCGCCTTCAGTTGCTGGCGGGCCCTGGCGAGCAACTCGGCGGCCTGTTGGCGGTACCGGTCGCCGGGATCGACGAACGGCGACACCGCCACGTTCCGCGCCGCCGCATCGGCCGAGACCGCCTGGTACCGGACGTAGGCGCGGGTAGTGGCCACCGCGCCCTGGTTCCACAGCTGGATCGCGCCGCCGGCCTGGTCCTGTGCCCAGCGCAGGGTTCCGGCATACGTGGTCATGGCGCCGGTGGTCGCGCCGATCGAGTCCGCCACCTTGAGCCACTTCGGCGGCTCCTTCGACCAGGTATCGGCGAAACCGGTACCCGCCGCGCCCGCCCAGTTGCCCACGTCGACCCGCTTGAGGCCGTGACCGACCTGCTCGGTGCGCTGGCCGTGCGCGATGAGCGCGTGCGCATCGCGCTCGATGACCTCCGGCGCACCCGGTATCAAGGCCCGAGGGTCGGCGGTCTGCCCGAGCTCGGCCATCACCGACCCCCGGACGCGGCGAACCCGGTGCCGGCACCGTTCAGGGCGGTCGCGCTGCGCTGCTCGTGCCGCGCATAGGCCTCGGCTCCGTCACGCAGGCCGGCCGAGGCATCTTCCGCCTTCTTCACCAGCACGGTCGAGGCGAGGTGGACCGCCGAGCCGAACTCGGTGACAGCGGCACCCAACTGGTCGTGCCCGTAGGCGCCACCACCGGTGAGGGTGGGCGAGCTGCCGATATCGCCGTTACCCAGGGTGGTCACAATTGTCGACGCCGCCGCGGAAAGGAACTCCGGAGTGACAGAAAAGCCATCCATGTCGACGAACCTTTCGCTGCCAGAATGTGGAGTTCACAGTTTCCGAAATGTGACGTTGCGACACTCCCACCCAGCGCGGTAGATCGCTCGCACCAGAGGGTCCCGCAGGTCCGCCGTCCTGTAGCGGAACTCGGTCTCCTTCTCGAGCTTGAACAGCCCTTTTCGCGCGTAGGTCGCGGCGTAGATGGTCTCGCTGATCTCGCCGAACTCGGTGCTCCTGGCGCCGAACCGCTTGGCGTAGTGCTCACCGTTGCGCCAGCCGATGTCGCCGAGCTTCTCCTTCTTGCGCACCTCGGCGTTCGACTCGTCGATGCGCATTCGGATGGTGTACGCCCGGCTGAGGCCGACCCCGCGGAACAACTTGTTCCACGTTTCGTCCTGGAAGCGCAGCTCAGCTATCAGATCGACACCGTCGGCCCGCCCGTCCCGAACCACGAAGGGGGTGTCCGGCTGATGGACGGCGAGCAGCGAGGTGAGCAGGTCCGCGGCCGACAGGCGGCTTCTGATGGCCATGTCGGAACGGTACGCAGACCGACATCGCGGCGTGGGCGGTTTGCCGAAATGGGGTGCTGCCGAATCGGGCGGCGGCAACTCAGCGCGGCGCTGCGCCGAGTCCACCGGCCTCCGGGATCAGGATGCGGAGTTCGCCTTGCGCGCGACAGGGGTCGCGTTGTTGTTGACGGCCTCGGGGTCCGCCGCCTCCACCTCGTCCACGGCGCCGGTCTCCACGTTGAAGACGAACCCGCGAACCGTCGTGTCGGCGAGCAGGAACGGGCTGGTGTGCAACTGCTCCATTCCGTGCCGGACGTGTTTGACCGGGTCGGTGAAGGTTCCGGGTCGCCAGGTCGGCGGCTGCCCGGTGGTATCGGCCAGCTCGGCGATGAACTCGTCATCGGTGAACGACTGCATCCCGCAGCCGGTGTGCGCCATCAGGATCACGTTGCGGGTGCCCAGCTTGCGCTGGCTGATCGCCAGTGAGCGGATCACGTCGCTGGTCACCGAACCGCCCGCGTTGCGGATGATGTGTGCGTCACCGACCCGGAGGCCGAACACGCCGAACGTGTCGATCCGGGCATCCATGCAGGTCACGATGGCCAACTGCTCCAACGGCTGGGCGGACAGGTTGCGAACCACACCAGCTGGGTTGGGGCGGCGAGACAGTAGCTCGTGCAAGCTCACAGTGGGGCCTCCTCGGCGCGCTCATCGGTGATTCGGGGCTGGCGCCCGCGTCGACCCTGACGTTCCGACACGGAGCTCGGCATTGCTCTGACTCATCGGTAAACGGTCTCAGTACCTTCTCAGTTCCCCCGGGCGGCCGTATGCGCTTCACTCACCCGCCGGAGTGAACTCCCCGATCACCGCTCAGCGGCTACTACTTCGGCCACCTCGTAGGTGTTCAGCGCGGCACCCTTGCGCAGGTTGTCGCCGCAGACGAACAACTCGAGGGTGTTCGGGAAGTCCAGTGCCTGGCGGATCCGCCCGACCCACGTCGGGTCCCCACCGACGGTCTCCGCCGGGGTGGGCCACTGCCCCTTCGCCGGATCGTCGCGCAGCACGATGGTGGGCTGCGAGGCGAGCACCGCGCGGGCCTTGTCCACCGACACCTCGGAGGCGAAGGTGGCGTGCACCGCCATCGCGTGTGTCGTCACCACCGGCACCCGCACGCAGGTGGCGGACACCTTCAGGCCGGGGATACCGAGGATCTTCCGCGACTCGTTGCGGACCTTCAGCTCCTCCGACGACCAGCCGTCGTCCTTCAGCGAGCCGGCCCAGGGCACCACGTTCAGCGCCAGCGGCGCGGGGAACGGCGAGCTGGAGTCGGGCCCGACCGGCAGCCCGGCCTCGGTCAGCGCGGCGGCCACGTCACCGGCCCTGACCCCGAGCTGCTTGCCGGCCACCGCGGCCAGCTCGGCGTAGAGCTGGTCGATACCGGCCTGGCCGGCGCCGGACGCGGCCTGGTACGACGACACCACCAGCTCGCGCAGCTCGAACGCCCGGTGCAGCGCGCCCATCGCGGCCATCATGGACAGTGTCGTGCAGTTCGGGTTGGCGATGATGCCCTTCGGCCGGTTGCCCGCGGCGGCCGCGTTCACCTCGGGGACCACCAGCGGCACGTCCGGGTCCATCCGGAACGCCCCGGAGTTGTCCACCGCGACCGCGCCGCGCTCCGCGGCGATCGGCGCCCACACCGCGCTGACCTCGTCCGGCACGTCGAACATCGCGATGTCCACGCCGTCGAACACCTCCGGCGCCAACTCCCGCACCGTGATGTCCTCGCCGCGCACCCGCAGCACCTTGCCGGCCGAGCGGGCCGACGCGATCAGCCGGATCTCCGACCACGGCACGGTCTCCCGCGAGTCGATGATCTCGATCATCGTGGAGCCCACCGCGCCGGTAGCGCCCACAATCGCCAGTACCGTCATCGTTCAGCGCCCCGTTCCAGCGTGCACAACAGCCTGCTCGTCGCCACCCAGCTCGAATGCGGCGTGCAAGGCAGCCACCGCCTCGTTGAGCTGGTCCTCCCGGCACAGCACCGAGATCCGGATCTCCGAGGTGTTCATCGTCTCGATGTTGATGCCCGCGCGCGA
>DASYLM010000283.1:0-4743 GCA_036009565.1 Pseudonocardia sp.
ATGAAGTCGATCTTCTTCCATCTGATGCCGTACCGCGACCTACCGGCGGATTTCGAGACCAGGTACGAGAGCATCTGGGTCACACCGCCGAACACCGAGCTCTGCGACCCGGAGAAGGTCGCCCAGTACTACGACTGGAACCTCGACGAGCTGGAGCTGGCCGACCGGCTCGGCTTCGACGGCGTCGGGGTCAACGAGCACCACCAGAACGGCTACGGCTTCATGGCTTCGCCGAACCTGATGGCCGCCGCGCTGGCCCGCCGCACCCCGAACAACAGCGCGATCATGGTGCTGGGCAACACCCTGGCGCTCTACTCACCGGCCACCCGGGTTGCCGAGGAGTTCGCCATGCTCGACGTGCTGTCCAAGGGGCGACTGGCCGCCGGGTTCCCGGTCGGCACCTCGATGGACGTCAACTTCTGTTACGGGGTCACTCCGACGCAGACCCGGCCTCGCTTCCGGGAGGCCGAGGAACTGATCATCAAGGCCTGGACGGAGCAGGGCCCGTTCAGCTTCAACGGCAAGTTCAACCAGCTGCGCTACGTCAACCCGTGGCCGCAGCCGCTGCAGAAGCCGCACCCGCCGGTGTGGCTGGCCGGCGGCGGCTCGGTGGAGACCTGGGACCTGGCGGCGCGGCGCGACTACACCTACAGCTACCTGAGCTTCTTCGGTGCCAAGTTCGGCAAGAAACTGATGGACGGCTTCTGGCACCGGATGGACGAGCTGGGCGTCGACCGCAACCCGTACCGGGCCGGCTTCGCACAGCAGATCTGCGTCTCGGAGACCGACGAGAGTGCGGAGAAGGAGTACCTGGAGCACTGCTCGTACTTCTTCAACAAGTGCCTGCATGTCCCGGCCTACTTCATGACGGCGCCCGGCTACCGGACCCGCAAGAGCGCCGAGTTCGCGCTCCGGACCAACCAGCCGGCGGACATCGCGGCGGTCGCCGCACTGGAGAAGAACTGGAAGACCCTCAACGAGGAGGGGTTCATCATCGCCGGCAGCCCGGCCACCGTGGCGGACAAGCTGATCGAGCTGGCCAAGACGCTGCGGGTGGGCAACCTGCACGCGCTGCTGCAGATCGGCTCGATGCCGCACGAGCTGACCAAGAAGAACATCACCCTGTTCGCCGAGGAGGTCATCCCGAGGATCCGGCACATCTGGGACGCCGAGGGCTGGGAGCACAAGTGGTGGCCCACGGGCGCGACCAAGAGGAGCGCCAGCGGAACGAGCATCAGTACTGCTCGCTCCAAGGCCGACCGCGCCGCGAGCCAGGCCTGAGGGGGATCATGACTACCGAGCCGATGAGCGCGGCGACCTCGCTGCCGCCGCATGTCACCGAACGGCTGCTCCCGGCGCTGGCCGGGCGGATCCAGGCCCGCGTGCTGGTGGCCGGCACGGGCGACCCGGTGCTGTTCCTGCACGGCGCCGGCGGGCTGATCTGGGACCCGTTCCTGGAGGCGCTGTCCGCCGGGCACACCGTGTATGCGGTGGAGCACCCGGGCGCCGCCGACGCCGACGCGCTGGAGCAGCTGCGCGGGATCTGGGAGCTGGTGCTGTTCTACGACGAGCTGTTGGACGGGCTCGGGCTGGACAGCGTGTCGGTGGTCGGCCACTCGTTCGGTGGCATGGTGGCCGCCGAGCTCGCCGCCAACAGCCCGCGCCGGGTCTCCCGGCTGGTGCTGATCGCGGCGATCGGGCTGTGGCGTGACGACACGCCGATCCCGGACCTCGCCGCCATCCCGGCGGAGTCGCTGCCCGGCCTGGTGCTGGCGGATCCGACCAGCCCGCTGGCCGAGCTGCTCGTCCCACCGGCCGACGACCCGAGGGCGCTGTTCGAGGCCGCCCAGCGGATGGCCAGCATCCTGCACTTCATCTGGCCGATCCCGGACAAGGGGCTGCGCCACCGGATCCACCGGGTGTCGGCGCCGACCCTGCTGGTCTGGGGGGAGCGGGACGCGCTGGTGTCGCCGGTGTACGCGCGGGAGTACGCCGGGCTGTTGCAACGGTCCGAGACGGTGCTCGTCGCGGACGCCGGGCACCTGCCGCAGCTGGAGCAGGCCGAGCCGGTCCGGAAGGCGGTGCTCGGGTTCCTGGACCGCCCGGCTGCGGAGCTCCCGGGCGCCTGACGTCCGCGCAGGTCAAAGCTCGTGAGTGGTTCGAGAGGACCACCCGCCACTCCGCGGACTATTGGGACGTGGCCGCGGCGAAGTCGACCAGGGCGGCGTTGGTGAGCTCGGGGCGTTCCTGCTGGATCCAGTGCCCGGCGCCGGCCACAAGCTCGAAGTGGCGCAGGTTCGGCAGCAGGGTGCGCAGGTACTCCTCCAGCGTCGAGGTGTCGTACCAGGCGATGACCGGGTCGCGGTCCCCGCCGAGGAACAGGGCCGGCGGAGTGATCCCGGCACCCTCCCACGGTGCGGTGAGCGCCCAGTTGCGGTCGATGTTGCGGTACCAGTTCAGCGGGCCGGAGAAGCCGGACTCGGCGAACTCGCCCGCGTAGGTGTCGACGTCGCGCTCGGTCAGCCAGCCGGGCAGCTCGGTCGGGCTGATCCAGCTCTCGGCGAAGCGCTCGCCCTCCGGGACCACCAGCCGGCGTACCTCGGGGTTGTCGCCGGAGATGCCGAACAGGACGCGCCGGAACGACTCGGTCAGGTCGGACTCGAAGTCCTTCTCCACGCCCGGCTGCTGGAAGTAGAGCTGGTAGAAGGTGTCGCCGAAGCGGCTGCGCGCCGCGGTCAGGGTGGGCACCGGGGTGCGCGCGGTGAACGGCACGCTGAGCCCGGCCACGCCGCGCACCAGGTCCGGGCGCAGCAGGGCGGTGTGCCAGGCCACCGGCGCGCCCCAGTCGTGCCCGACCACCGTCGCGCTCTGCTCGCCGAGCGCGCCGATCAGCCCGACGACGTCTCCGACCAGATGCATGAGCGTGTAGTCCGCGACGGCCGGCGGGGCGTCCGTGCCCGGGTACCCGCGCTGGTTCGGCGCGACCGCGTGGAAGCCCGCATCGGCGAGCGCCCTCAGCTGGTGTCGCCACGAGTACCAACACTCCGGGAAACCGTGCAGGAGCACCACGAGCGGACCGGCGCCGGCCTCGGCCACCCGCATCCGCAGCCCATTTACCTGGACAAACCGGTGATTGATCTCTGTCACACCCCGACCATACCCAGCGTCGGCCAACCCAGAGCGACGGTGCCGCGACCACCGGTGGTCGCGCCGGTGACGCCGACCGGACCGGTGGCCGACGTCCTGCTCGGGCCTGAGTGGCTGGCGTTGCGCTCGTAGCGGCGCGGCCTGGCATCCTGTACCTACACGCGGCTAGGATGCCCGTCGAGTAGCAGCGTTGCTCGTCGATGAGGAGCCCTGGATGAAGGCCGTCGTGTACGACCAGCCGAGGAGCGGCGGCCGGGTGCGCACCGAGGGGATCATCACCCACCGATTCGGACTGACGACTACGGCGCGGCGTTGGCACTCGCGGACAGCGCCTGTATCGAGGCGGTGATGCAACCGTAGGGTGCCGGTGTCCCAACGTCGCTCGGGCTGGCCGGCTCCCGGACCAGGACAGCCCGGTTCAGGACAGCCCGGACCAGGACGGCCCGGTTCAGGACAGCCCGGTTCAGGACAGCCCGGTTCGAGGAAAGGGAGGGCGATGCTCACGAGTTCGAGCGGTGGGCGCATCGACCGCTCGTCGCCGCTGCCCTACTACCACCAGCTCAAGCAGCTGCTGGTGCGGGAGATCAGCCGGCGTGGGCTGCACCCCGGCGACCTGCTGCCCGGCGACCACGCGCTCTGCGAGACCTACGACGTGTCCCGCACCGTGGTACGCCAGGCGCTGACCGAGCTGGAGTTCGAGGGCGTCATCGAGCGCGTGAAGGGCAAGGGCACCTTCGTCGCCCAGCCCAAGACGGCGCAGGGCCTGGTGCAGTCCCTCACCGGCCTGTTCGAGGACGTCGCGGCCCGGGGCGGACACCTGCGCAGCGAGGTGCGCACGCTGCGGGTGGTGCCGGCGGACAGCCACATCGCCCAGGAGCTGCGCATCGAGCCGGACACCCCGGTGGTACTGCTGGAGCGGCTGCGTTTCGTCGAGGAGCTGCCCTGGGTGCTGACGGTGACGCACCTGCCGCACGACCTGTTGCCCGGTCTGGAGTTCGAGGACCTGAGCGACCAGTCGCTCTACGCGCTGATGGAGAGCCGGTACGGCGTGCGACTGGTCCGGGGCCGCCGCTCGGTGGAGGCCACCCTGGCCGGGCAGGTGCTGGCCGACGCGCTGGACGTGCCCGTCGGGGCCGCCGTGCTGACCCTGCGCAGCCTCAGCGTCGACGCCCAGGACCGGCCGGTGGAGAGCTTCGTCGCCTACCACCGCGGTGACCGCAGCCGCTTCGAGGTCGACCTGGTGCGGAAGGCCAACGCGCACCCGGTTCGTCCCTCGATGATCGTGACCGGCGGTGAGGAGCAACCGCCGGACGGACTCAACCCGAGCTGAGCTGCCAGTCACCGCAGGCTGAGCAGCCGCGCCGGGTTGGCCGCCAGCAGCAGGTCGGTGACCTCGGCGCCGAGCCGGGCCAGCGCACCGGTCGCCGCGACCCGCTCCAGGCAGTCCAGGATCGCCGAGTCGGGCGCCTCTGCCGAGATCGTGGGAGAGTGATCACTTGGCGGCGCTCCTCGGTCGGGTGGTCGGCGCGGCGGGACTGGCTCGGCACGGGGCGGCGGGGATCGGCGGGCTCAGCGCAGCGAGAAGCCGCCGTCGAT
>DASYLM010000284.1:0-3135 GCA_036009565.1 Pseudonocardia sp.
GCGGCCTGGTCGGCGCCCGGTGCGGAGCGGCCTGGTCGGCGCCCGGCGCGGAGCGGCCTGGTCGGCGCCCGGCGCGGAGCGGCCTGGTCGGCGCCCGGTGCGGAGCGGGCCGATCGACGCTGAGGCGTGCGCCTGGCGCTGAGGGTCGGTCGGCGCGCCTTTGCTCTGCGTAGGGATACGCAACAACCTGAGCTGTTGCGTATCCCTACGCAGAGCAGAGGGCCGGCCTGTTGCGTATGTGTGCGCAGAGCAAGGGCCGGCCTGTTGCGTATGTGTGCGCAGAGCAAAGGGACGTCACGACTCGATCGCAACGGATCTACCTGCTGGTCCGTCGGCCGGTCGGTGCTGTGCCGGCGGCATCCGAGCGGACGCCATAGAACTCGCGCCGGCGCCAGTCGCCGGCAACTAGCGCCGGGACCTAGCCGGGAACGGCCAGCCTGGGCTCGTCCCGGTACTCGGCGACCTCGCGCGCCTGCCGAGTCTCGTCCCAACCGAGCAGCGGGGCGATCAGCGCCGCCACCCCATCGGCCGCCCCGGCACCGCCGCCCGGTTGTTCGATGGCCAGCCGGGTCCGCCGGGTGAGCACGTCCACCAGCCGCACCGCGCCCTCGTGGCTGGCCGCATACCGGAACTCGACGGGCAGGTAGCTGCCGGTGCCCGGGATCGGTCGCGCCAGGTCGGGCCGGTCCAGGATCGGCGCGAGCACGGTGGGCAGCTCGTCGCCGTAGCGGTGCAGCATGCGGCGAAGCTGGGTCTCCTCGATGCCGTACTCGGTGGCAAGGCGGGGCAGCCGGTTGGCCACCACCTGCCAGCCGGCGGCGCCGACCAGCGGCAGCGCGGCGGTCGGGGACGGCGGCAGCGTGCGCCCGAGAGCGCGCGCCGAGGCGTTCACCGCGTCCCGGGCCATCACCCGGTACGTCGTGTACTTCCCGCCGACCACCGTGATGAGCCCGGCCGGTTCCTCGAGCACGGTGTGGTCGCGGGACAACGCCGACGTGACCGCAGCCGACGTGACCGCGGCCGACGTGACAGCGGCCGACGTGACGGCGGACGTCGACCCGGTGCGCCCTGGCGCGGCGGCCAGCAGCGGGCGCAGACCGGCGTACGCACCGAGCAGCTGGGACCGCCGCAGCGGCCGGGCCAGATACCGGTTCACGTTGCGCAGCAGGTAGTCGATGTCCTCGTCGTCCACGGTGGGCGAGGCCCGGTCGCCGTGGAACGCCGTGTCGGTGGTGCCGAGCAGCCAGTGCCCGAACCACTTCCGCAGGATGATCACGGAGTCCTCGGCGCGCGCAAGAATGCCGGTGTCGGACTCGAACGCGTCGTGGGCCACCACCAGGTGCACGCCCTTGGCCGGGGTCACCCGAAAGCTCGCCGTCCCGGCCATCGCCTGCACGTCGGCTGCCCAGACCCCGGCCGCGTTGATCACCACCCGGCCGCTGACGCCGAACCGGTCGCCGGTGGTCAGGTCCACCGCGTCGACCCCGGTCACCCGGTCGCCGGTGCGGCGCAGCCCGGTCACCCTGGCGTAGCTGAGCAGGTGTGCGCCGTAGCCGGCGGCGGTGCGGGCCACGGCCAGGGTGTGCCGGGCGTCGTCCATCCGCCCGTCGTAGTACTGCAGCGCACCGGTCACCACCGCCGGGTCCAGCCCCGGCGCCTCGCGCAGCGCGCCCCGGCGGGTGAGGTGGCGGTGGTGCGGCACACCGCCCCTGCCGCCGGTGCGACCCGCGAGCGCCATCAGGTCGTAGAGCGCCACGCCGGCGCCGATGTAGGGCCGCTCCCAGTGCCGGGTCAGCGGGAACAGGAACGGCTCCGGGGCCACCAGGTGCGGCGCCAGCGTGCGGATCATCAGATCGCGTTCCCGCAGTGCCTCGGCGACCAGGGAGAAGTTCAGCTGCTCGAGGTAGCGCAGGCCGCCGTGCGCGGTCTTGCCGGAGCGCGACGAGGTGCCGCTGGCCAGGTCGCCCGCCTCGAGCAGCACCACCGACAGGCCCCGGCTCGCCGCGTCCAGTGCGACTCCGGCGCCGGTCACCCCGCCGCCGATCACCACCACGTCGTGGCGACCCTCGGTGGCGGCGGCCAGCGCGGCGCGGCGGGCGGCGGGGGAGAGCCGGGCGCCCTCCGGCGTGCTCACCGGGCCTCCTCGGTACCCGCACCGGAACCGGCCAGCACCCGGCGGCGGTGCTGCTCGTCGGCGCGGTTGTCCAGGCGGGCCACGGTGTCCGCCGCCAGGTAGCGGGGCGCACCGACGGCGAGTGCCCCGGACAGCACCCGCGCGGCCTTCACCGCCATCGTGGTCACCGCCAGCACCTGGGCGGCGTTCTCGCCGAGCGCCACGATGCCGTGGTTGGCCAGGTGGATCAGCCGCGGCGGTGATCCGTGCCGGTCCAGGTGCCCGGTCAGGCCCCGCCGCACCGCCCTGGCCAGCGGCAGCCCGGGCTCGGCGTAGGGCACCAGCAGCGCGTGCGCCCCGCACACCACGACCTGGTCCGGGAACAGGCTGCCGGCCACCAGGTCGGCGGCCCGGTCCGAGCACAGCAGCGCGTTCACCGCCGTGGGGTGGGTGTGCCCGACCACCCGGGTGCCGGGCAGCTCCAGGGCCAGCGCGTGCAGCATCGTCTCGATGGACGCCAGCTTCGGGGTCGCCCCCGCGGCGGACCGGCTGGACCCGGAGCCGAAGTCGGTGCCCGTGTCCCCGGTGGAGTCCGTGCCCGGGTCGGGGTGGGCGGCCGCGCGCAGCCGGGCGGCCAGCCCCGGCTGGTCGTGCTCGTCCAGCTCCGGGTCGTCGATCAGCGCGAGCACGGCGGCGTGGTCCAGCCGGACCAGGTCGTCCCCGGTGACCCCGCCCAGCCTGGTCCCGCTGGCCTTGACCAGGAAGGTGCCGTCGCCCAGCGCGGCCGAGGTGTTGCCCTCCCCGAGTACCACCAGGTCGGCGGCCGGGTCACCCAGCTGGTGCGACAGCCCGACCAGGCCGCGCCGGGCGGCGGTGAGATCAACTGGCGGCGTCATGGTGCGGCTCCCGTGGCTGGGTCGTTCGGCGAGGCCGCTGCGGCCGGCCCGGTCCAGAGTGGCCGAGCGGCGCCGAGGTGGGCGAGGTAGTCCCGGTAGCCGTCGTCGTAGCGGTGCCGGTGGCCC
>DASYLM010000285.1:0-10595 GCA_036009565.1 Pseudonocardia sp.
CTACCGACAGTAGCCCTGCGACACACATTCAGGCGGTACTGCTGCTACCACGGCCCGGCCCCTCCCCGGGCACGAGTATCGCGCTCGCACAGACCGGCTACGGCCCGCACAGGGCCTGCAGGGTCTGTGCGGGCGACACCCGGTCTGTGCGGCCGGGAGGAAGTGACACGTTGTTTCCCAGCTGATCCGCCGGGGACATCAGGTGACCCAGCTGGAACGCGAGCCAGAGGCCAGAGGCGCCACCGTGCGCAACAACGCCTGGTCACCGCCCTGGGCTGGGGCTCGGTCGCCGACCTGGTGCTGTGCCCGGAGGACGCCGGTGGGCGCGGGCGGCCCTACCCGGACATGGTGCTCACCGCGCTGCTGCGGCTGAAGGTCGACGACGTCGCCCAGATCGCCGTGGTCGGCGACACCGCCAGCGACATCCGCACCGGCGTGCGCTCCGGCACGTCGACCGTGGCCGGTGTGCTCACCGGCGCGCACGACGGACCGACGCTGCGCGCCGCGGGCGCCACCCACGTGCTCACCTCGATCGCCGACCTGCCCGCCCTGCTGCGGCCCCGTGAGCTGACCCCGTGACTGGCGAGTCGGTCCCATCGGACCACTCGCCCCGCACGACCTCCCGGTGCGCTGGCAGGATCGGTGAGGTGACCCAGCGATCCGGCGAAACCCTGACCGACCGCCTCTCCGCGCACCCGACGGCGGACGTGCCGGACCAGCTGTTCGACGACCCGGCCCAGGAGCAACGCTGGCGGGCCCGCTTCACCGCGCCCCGCATCGGGCTGCCGGACTGGGCCAGGGACGCTCCGGACCGCTGCGTCTACCCGTCCAACTCCAGCGGCACCTGGGAGATCTACGCCTGGGACCGGGCCACCGACCAGCACCGCCAGGTCACCAACCGCCCGGCCGGCACCCACTCCGCCACGCTCACCCCCGACGGTGGCCAGCTGTGGTGGTTCGCCGACACCGACGGCGACGAGTTCGGGCACTGGGTCGCCGAGCCGTTCGCCGGGCTGCCGGCCGGGGACGCCCCCGAACCCGCCGTGGCACCGCCGGCCGCCGGACCGGCGGACGCGCTGGACGGCTACCCGGCCGGCCTGGACATCGGGCAGCGGGTGGTCGCGCTGGGCACTGCCACCGACGACGGCAGCCGGATCTGGGTCAGCCGGGACGGCGGGCCGGCCGAGCTGATCTACCAGCACGCCGAGGACGCCGGGGTGGGCGCGCTGTCGCACGACGAGACGCTGCTGGCCATCTCGCACTCCGAGCACGGCGACTCGCGGCACCCGTCGCTGCGGGTGGTACGTATCAGCGGCGGGGACGGTGCCCAGCTCGGTGAGACGGTGGCCGAGCTGTCCGACGGCCCGGGCAAGGGACTGAGCCCGATGGAGTTCCCCGACCTGCCCGGCGACACCCGGCTGCTGGTCGGGCACGAGCGGCGCGGCCGCGACGAGCTGCTCCTCTGGGATGTGGCCACCGGGGTGCAGACCGAGCTGCCCATCGACCTGCCGGGCGAGCTGTCCGGCGGCTTCTACCCGGACGGGGCCGCTCTGCTGGTGGTGCACACGCACGCCGCCCGGACCACGCTGCACCGCTACGACCTGGTCACCGGCGAGCTGGACGCACTGGCTACCGCACCGGGCTGCGTCGGCTCGGCCAGCGTCCGCCCGGACGGCACCGTGGAGTACAGCTGCTCGTCGGCGGCCGCCCCGCCGTCGGTGCGGGCGCTGTTCCCGGACGGCGCCGACAGCGAGCTGATCGCCCCGGCGGGCGAGCGGGCGCCCGGGTCCGTGCCGGTCGTCGACGCCTGGGTGCCCAACCCCGGTGGCACCGACTCGAGCGGCGCGGCCGTGCACGCGCTGATCGCGGTGCCGGCGGGCACCTGGCCGGAGCCCGGGAAGCCGCTGCCCACCGTGTTCGTCCTGCACGGGGGCCCGCACGCGGCCGACGAGGACCGGTTCTCGGCAGTCCGGGCAGCCTGGGTGGACGCCGGCTTCGCCGTGGTGGAGGTCAACTACCGCGGCTCGACCGGCTACGGCTCGGGGTGGCGCGACGCCATCGAGGGCAACCCGGGGCTCACCGAGCTCGCCGACGTGGCCGCCGTGCACGACTGGTGTATCGAGCAGGGGCTGGCCGACCCGGCGCGCTGCGTGGTCAACGGCTGGTCCTGGGGTGGCTACCTCACGCTGCTCGCGCTGGGCACCCAGCCGGAGCGCTGGGCGGCGGGCGTCGCCGGTGTGCCCGTGGCCGACTACCTGACCGCGTACGCGGACGAGATGGAGCAGCTGCGGGCATTCGACCGCGCGCTGTTCGGCGGCTCGCCGGAACAGCTGCCGGAGCGGTACCGGGCAGCGTCGCCGCTGACCTACGTGGCGCAGGTGCGGGCTCCGGTGCTGGTACTGGCCGGCGAGAACGACCCGCGCTGCCCGATCCAGCAGGTCGACAACTACCTGGACGCACTGGCAGCCCGGGGCGACCTGGACTACCGGGTGCTTCGCTTCGACGCCGGGCACGGCTCGCTGGTGGTCGCCGAGACGATCCGCTACACCGCCGCCGAGATCGCTTTCGCCCGCCGCGCGGTCCTCGGCTGAGTAGACACCTCGTCCCGGGTCAGACCTTGGCGACCAGGGTCACCTCGATGTTGCCCCGGGTGGCCTTGGAGTACGGGCAGACCTGGTGCGCCTTGGCGACCAGTTCGTCCGCCCGGTCCTGGTCCAGGCCGGGCAGGGTGGCGGTGAGGGTCGCGGTGATCGCGAAGCTGGTGTCGTCCGGGCCGATGCCGATCGCGGCCTCCACCGTGGCGTCGTCGCTGATCTTCACCTTCTCCTGGCGCGCACCCAGGCGCAGCGCACTGTGGAAACAGGTGGAGAACGCGGCGGCGAACAACTGCTCGGGGTTGGTGCCGCCGCCGGGACCGCCCAGCGCCGGCGGCATCTTGACCTGCTGGTCGATCAGGCCGTCGTCGGAACGGACAGCGCCGTCGCGCCCGCCCCCGGAGGAGACAGCGTGCGCCGTGTACTTGACGTCCATGACCTGTGGTCCCTTCTTGACATGAGTGCCGCGCGGTGGAGCGCGTGCCCACCCCGGCGTGCTGTGCGGTAGACAACCTTCTGCACCGGTCTACCATCTGCGACCCGTAGCGCGTCGTTATCACATCGGAAACACTCGGTGGGGATGATCGCGACCGAAGGAGGCACTACGTGGGGCTGTGGCGAGTGCACGTCGAAGTCGAGGACCGTCCAGGGCGACTGGGCGAACTGGCCGCGGCGGTCGGAGGCGCCGGTTGCAACATCGTGTCGCTGACCGTGCTCGGCGAACGCGGACCGGACGGCGCGGTGACCGACGAACTCCTGGTGGACGCCGCCGACGAACGGGCGGCCACCGCGCTGGCCGAACGCATCCGAGCGGCCGGGATGGGCTGCACGCTGGCGGTACCGGCCGGGGCCGGCGAGCTGCGCGACCCGGTGACCACCTCGCTGGCGCTGGCGCGACGGGTGGCCAGCGACCCGACGGCGGCTTCCCGGGCGGTGGCCAGCCTGCTGCACGCGCGGCTGCTCCCCGGTGAACACACCAACGCGGCGATCACCGTCACCGGTGAACCGACCGGGCACACCCACCAGCTGCGGGTACTCGGCCAGGACATCGCGCTGAACCGGGCCTGGGCGTTCACCGCGACCGAGCTGTCCCGGGCCGCCGTGCTGGTGGAACTCGCGGAGCTGTGCGCCGAGGCGAGCACCGAGCCGGGTACCGGGGCCGGGGCACGGTCGGCCAGGCATCCGGTCAGCCTCGGGCTGGTACTGCTCGGCAACGGCTCCGAGGTGGAGCTGCGGGTGGCCAGCCCGGCCGACGGCCCGCTGGTCGCCGCGCTGCACGCGCGCTGCACCCCGGACACCCGGCGCGGCCGATTCCTCAACCCGAGCCCCACGCTGCCCCCCGGCGAACTGGCCGAGCTGCTCACCGGGAGCTCCGGCAACGGAACCGGGCTCCTCGCGCTGACCACCGACGGCGGGCACGCGGTCGGACTGGCGACGCTCGACCCGGACAGTGGCGGCCGCGCCGCGCTGGGCGTGCTGGTGGAGGACGCCTGGCAGGCCCGCGGCGTCGGCACCGCGATGGTCCGCCGCGCGGTCGAGCTGGCCACCGAGTCCGGCTACCTCGAGCTGTCGGCGGTGGCCCACCCGGGCAACCTGCGGATCACCCGGCTGCTCCGCCGGTCCGGGCTGCGGCCGACCGCGCAGCTGGTGGACGGGCTGTTGCGGGTGCAGGTCCAGTTGCGCCAGCCGGTCAGCGCCGCACCGTGACCAAACCTCGCCGGTAGCCCGGCGCCGCGCTAGAACTAGCGGCATGACTCCGCTACTGGTGTTCGACGGTCAGTGTGGCTTCTGCACCCGGGCGCTCGGCTGGCTCCGGCTGCTCGATCGCCGGCGGCTCATCGACACGGTGCCCTACCAGCGGTCCGGCGTGCCCGAGCTGCTCGGTATCAGCCGCGAGCAGTGCGCGGGGTCGTTGCAGTGGCTGGGCGCCGACGGCTCCCGGGTGGAGGGCGCCGCCGCGGTGAACGCCGCGCTGGCGTACGCGCTGGCCGCGAACTGGCCGGAGCGGCTCTACGGGCGCACCGCCCGCACCCAACGCCGGCTGTACCAATGGGTGGCCGAGCACCGGCACCGGCTGCCCGGCATCACGCCGTGGTGCGTCCGGTACCCGGACGACTGCGGCTGAGTCAGACACTCCCTACGGCTCGAGCAGCTCCAGGGCACGCTCCGGCGGCCTCGCCACCACCGCGCGGTCGCCGACCAGGACGATCGGGCGCTCGATCAGGATCGGGTTGGCGGCCAGCGCGTCCAGCACGGTGTCCCGGTCCGCGCCGGCCAGGCCGAGCTCGCGGTACCGCGCCTCGCCGGTGCGGGTGATGACCAGCGGGTCCTCACTGCCGAGCCGGCGCAGCACGTCGACCAGCTCGGCCCTGCTCGGTGCGGTGTCGAGGTAGCGGACGACCTCGGGGTCGACGCCCCGCTCGGCGAGCAGGGCGAGCGCGCCCCGGCTCTTCGAGCAGCGCGGGTTGTGCCAGACGGTGACGCTCGGCTCGCTCATGCCCGAATCGTAGGACGCCGCGCGCCGCGGTCCGATGTTCTCCCCGTGGGGTCATGTCGCGGCGTTGTGACCCCTCGCTCACATTTCCGGCCAAAAGTGAGCCATCGCGCACACAGCCGCGAAACGGTGCCAGCTCTCGCCGCGACGCGATCGGCTCCACGAGCGGCCCACCGCCGTCGGATCAGGCCAGACCGTGCACCACGGCCATGCCGTAGAGCACGGACTGCACCTCGGCGAGCGCCGCCGGGCCCGCCTCCCGTGCCGCGCCGAGTACCGCCCCGGCCAGCAACCGGCCGCCCTCGCCCGCGCTGACCACGGAGGTCTTGAGGACGACGTCGCGCACCACGTGACTGGCCTGGAGTCGGTCCGAGGCCACGAACCGCCACTGCCCCACGTCGAGGCGGGCCGGCTCGGCCCTGCGCAGGAAGCCGCCGGTACGCGGCGCGACGAACACCGCGCCCGGCACGCCCGCAAAGCTGGCCAGCACCGACTCCGCGCCCGGGCCGGCCAGCGCAGCGGTGAGCACCGAAGCGGCCTGGTCCGGGGTCAGGTCGTCGGACGGGCTGATCGGTGAGCTCATCGCGGTCACGCCCCTTGGTCTCGCGGTTCGCCGGGTTCCAGTCTTGCAGTCCCACCGAACGTCGGCTGGGCGGTCGTGCTCAAGCGCGCAGTGCCACCTCGGACGCCGCCGCGAGCCCGAATCCGACCAGCACGCCGCCGGTCACCCGGTCCACCGCCCGGCGCACCTTCGCCCTGGTGAACCAACCGCGCGCCCGGTCGACCATCGAGGCGATCAGCGTCAGCCAGAGCACCCCGAGAAGCGCGTGGATGGCCACCAGCAGCAGCGTGGCCGGCAGCACCGCGACCCCCGGCAGCAGGAACGCCGGCAGCAGCGACAGGTAGAAGACGCCGACCTTGGGGTTCAGCACATTGGTCACCAGGCCGGACCGGAACGCCGCCGCCACGCTGCCCGACCGGGGCGCCGCCCCGTCCGCCGGGAGCTCGGGTGAGCCGCCGCGCCGGCGCCAGGCCCGCACGCCGAGCACACACAGGTAGACCGCGCCGGCGATCCGCAACCCGTCGTAGAGCACGGTGGACGCCGCCAGCACCGCGCTGATCCCGACCGCGCTGGCCACCCCCCACACACCCAACCCGGTGGCGACCCCGATCCCGCAGGCGATGCCGTGGAACCGGCCGCAGGTGAGCGATCTGCGAACCACCACGGCGAAGTCCGGACCCGGGCTGACGGTCAGGAGCGCGGCGACCGCGACGAAGGCGAGCAGCTGAGTGAGCATCGAGATCCGATGTTAGGAGGGTGCTCGGGCGATGTCTCCGAGTTTCGAAGCCGGTGTGCTGAGAACCCCGACTCGGTGTGCTGAGAACCCCGACTCGCGGGGAAGCCCTCGGTGGGCCGGGCAGACGCCGGCCCCCGCTCCCTGGGTAGGGAACGGGGGCCGGCGCCGGTGGTGGTGGTACGCGCGTCAGTTCGATCCGGACTCAGTACCCGGCGGGCGCGCCCTTGTTCTGGTTGTAGGCCTGCTCGATCTTGTCGCCCAGGTCCTTGTCGATGTTGCGCCAGTACTCGAAGGCGCGAGCCAGGATCGGTTCGGACACCCCGCCGCCCAGGTGGCCGGCGACGTTGTTGACCAGTCGCGCGCGCTGCTCGTCGTCGAGCACCTCGCGGACCATGATGCCGGCCTGGCTGTAGTCGTCGTCGTCCTTGCGCAGGGTGTAGGCGGTGCGGACCATCTCACCGTCGGAGTGCCACAGCACCTCGTTGGTGCGCGACGGGTCGGCCTTCGGGCCACCGTAGGAGTTCGGCGCGTACACCGGGTCGGACGCGTTGACGGTGCGCCCGACGCCGTCCTTGGAGTAGCTGTGCACCTCGACCTTGGGCCGGTTGACCGGGATCTGCTTGTAGTTGACCCCGAGCCGGGCGCGGTGCGCATCCGCGTAGGAGAAGCCCCGGGCCAGCAGCATCTTGTCCGGTGACAGCCCGGTGCCGGGCACCAGGTTGTTCGGCTCGAACGCCGCCTGCTCGTTCTCCGAGTGGTAGTCGGCGAGGTTGCGGTCCAGCGTCAGCTTGCCCACGTCGATCAACGGGTAGTCGGCGTGCGGCCACACCTTGGTCAGGTCGAACGGGTTGATGTGGTAGGTCTTGGCGTCCTCGAACGGCATGATCTGCATCTTCAGCGACCAGCTGGGGAAGTTCCCGGCCTCGATCGAGGTGTACAGATCGCGCTGGTGGTAGTCGGCGTCCTCACCGGCGATGCGGTCGGCGTCTTCCTGGGTGAGGAACTCGATGCCCTGGTCGGTCTTGAAGTGGTACTTGACCCAGAACTTCTCACCAGCGGCGTTGGCCCAGCTGTAGGTGTGGCTGGAGTAGCCGTTCATGTGCCGCCACGACTTCGGGATGCCCCGGTCACCCATCAGCCAGGACAGCATGTGCGCCGACTCCGGCACCAGCGTCCAGAAGTCCCACTGCATGTCGTGATCACGCAGGTTGTTGGCGGCGCGGCGCTTCTGGCTGCGAATGAAGTGCTGGAACTTCATCGGGTCCCGCAGGAAGAAGATCGGCACGTTGTTGCCGACGATGTCGAGGTTGCCCTCGGAGGTGTAGAACTTCACCGCGAAACCGCGCGGGTCACGCCAGGTGTCGGGGCTGCCGCGCTCCCCGGCGACGGTGGAGAACCGGATCACCAGGTCGGTCCTGGTTCCCGGCTGGAACACCGCGGCGCTGGTGTACGCACTGACATCGTTGGTCACCTCGAAGTGGCCGAACGCGCCACCGCCCTTGGCGTGCGGCTGACGCTCCGGGATCCGCTCCCGGTTGAAGTTCGCCATCTGCTCGATCAGATAGTGATCGTTCAGCAGAATCGGGCCGTCGGCACCGACGGTCAGCGAGAACTCGTCACTCGCTACCGGGATACCGGCATCCGTGGTGGTTGGCCGCGTATCGGTCACAGCGACTTCTCCTCAATGTTGTGGTGGTGAGCGGCGATGGTCGCCCCCTGGTCAGTTCTGTTCCCGGCACTCGGGACAGAGTCCCCAGTACACGACCTCGGCCTCGTCTACCGCGAAGCCGGCGTCGTCGTTCGGAGTCAGGCACGGCCGTTGGCCGACCGCGCAGTCAACGTCCTCGGTCCGCCCGCAGCGCCGGCAGACCAGGTGGTGATGGTTGTCGCCGATCCGGGTCTCGAACCGGGCGGCCGATCCGGCCGGTTCGATGCGACGGAGCAGGCCGGCGTCCGTACAGGCCGCCAGAACGTCGTAGACGGCCTGCTTGGACACCGAGCCGAGTCGCAGGGTGACGAGCCTGGCGACGGTGTCGGCGGTTGCGTGCGGATTGTCGCCGAGAACCTCAAGCACGGCGACCCGGGACTCGGTCACCCGCAGCCCGGCACCGCGCAGTCGCTGCCGCGCATCGGCCGGGAGTTCGGTGTCGGGCACAGTACGACCACACCACCTTTTCTGGACTTAGTCAAGACAAGGCCCGCCGGAGGCCACCCGATTCGACCCGTCGTGGAGATCCATGACAGCCTGTCGACCCGATCGGCCCCGAGAGCTCTCGGAGCCCGTTGGAGCCACCCGGGGACGACGACATACCATTACCATGGGTAGTTGCCTGGACACTAAATGTCGGAGTGAAAATAGGAAACGTGCTCGTTGCTCCACTGAATGGCGGTCACGCGGTCTCCCCTGTCGGTGTCACCATCAGTGACATTCGCTCCCCCGAAGAAGATCATAGTAAGCGCGTCCCAGACATGAGATTCCAATGCTCGACGAGGTAGACCGTGTGGTGCATGCGCCCACTCGGGCGCGCCGCGGTCGCAACCGACGGCGCCTGATGGCGGCTGCCCTGATCCTGGCCGTAGTCGGTTCGTTGTGGATCACGAGGAGTGGGTGGTCGCCGCTGGTCTTCTCGACCAATCCCTACGAGTCCACCCCGGCGGAGAACTTCCCGGCCGGCGAGGCAGGGCTCACCCTGCCGCCGGCCGGCCCGGTGGACGGGATGACCGCCGACCAGGTGGCCGACGCGTTGGCCCGGGTCCGGCAGGCACTGGTCGCCTCCTACCTCGATCCGCGGATGCTGGTCGACCACGACTCCGGCCCACTGCTGAGCCTGCTGGCCCCGGACAGTGCGTCCACCGTCGGCCCCCGGTTCGATACCGGTGGGTACGGCACCGCGTTGATCCGACTGACCCCGGGCAACTCGCTCGTTGCCGAGCCGAGGGTGAGCGGCCAGCTGAGCTACCAGCGGGTCGACTGGAACGGCATCCCGGCGCTCGACGTCACCAGCAACTACGTGTTCGCCTACGCGTTCACGAAGCCGTCCGGCGTCGTTGTGATCCACTCCGAGACGCACTGGATGTTCCCGCTCGGAGCGAGCCTGAGGCCGTCCTCGCGCGGCATGTACCTGGGGCGCACAACGGGCTACTGGCACGGCATGGACTGTGCCGCGTCCGCCAAGGGAATCACCGCGCCGGTGCCGCCGGTCGACCACGACGCCGACCCGAGATACCACGACCCCGAACCACTGGACGCCTACTTCGACCCGAACCGCCCGGTCGGCATCACCTCCGGTTGCCGCTGACCGTCCGACACCCAGGCACGCCCGTCGAGACTCCGGGACGCGGGCTACGCGTGAGCCGCCGCGGCGCGGTGCTCGAGACTCCCGGGCGGCAGCTCAGAGCTCGGACTTGGCGACCCGCCTCGGCCGCCGGCCGACGAACAGCCCGCCGCCGACCAGTGCCAACATCGCCCAGCCGATCACGAGTGCCATCGCCCGATCGGTGACCGGATTCTCCACACCCGGCGGCAGCGCCCGCCCCGAAAGGGGCAGGTGCCGGGTCGCGGTCGCCACGAACGGCTTGCCGGGCGGCACCGAGGCGCGCTCGTCGCGCTGATCACAAGCGACCCCGAGCAACCGTTGCTTGATCGCCGGCAGCGCGCCCTGCTCGACGGTGACCGCGCCCGACTGAACGATTGAGCTGGCCTGACCGGGTTGAGGGGTGCGGTCGGCGGCGACGCCACCGCAAGCCGCCAGCGTTGCGTCGGCGAGGTTGGCACTGCTGAGACCGAGCACCGCGCCGACGGCGCAGGCGAGCGCAACAACCAGTCCACGCACTCGGGGCACAGCATCCCTCAACAATCACTTGACGATCACTAGCTGCAAAAAGCTACCAACCGTCACTGCGGCCACATGCATCCGCCACCCAATAGATTGATGAGGTCGTGTCGCGGCGGCTGAATATGACTTACCGCAGTCAAAGTCCGCCTCGCTGAACGCGGTCCGTCACAACTCGCCGTGGAGTACCTGACACAGACCGGCCGCCGGCCGCACAGACGTTGCAGGGTCTGTGCGAGCGAGCGGGGGTCTGTGCGAGCTGCGTGCGCGGCGTGCGCGGCGTGCGGCCGGGGGCGGCGCTAGCGGAGTTGGGGGGCGGCGGTGTTGCGGAGTGCGGCGCCCAGCTGGGATGCCGTCGCCGGGTCGTGCCGCGCGG
>DASYLM010000286.1:0-4400 GCA_036009565.1 Pseudonocardia sp.
GGGGTGTTCTTCGCGCTGCTGGCCGGCGCGGCGAACGACACCACCCGGCACTCGATGGCGCACGTGCTGGCGCTGTTCGACCAGCACCCGGACCAGCTCGCGTACGTGTTCGAGGACTTCGACAACCGCGCCGACGACGCGATCAACGAGTGCCTGCGGATGGAGCCGCCGCTGATGCACTTCCGGCGCACCGCGCTGTCGGACTACGAGCTCGGCGGCGAGACGATCAAGGCCGGCGACAAGGTGGTGCTCTGGTACACCGCCGGCAACCGGGACCCGGAGGTCTTCGAGAACCCGGACACCTTCGACGTCACCCGCTCGGCCAGGAACAACCCGCACCAGGCCTTCGGTGGTGGCGGCCCGCACTACTGCCTGGGCAGCCACCTCGGCAAGCAGATGCTCAAGGCCGAGATGTGGGAGATCTACACCAGGATGAAGGACCTCAAGGTCGGCGAGCGGACCATCATGCTGTCCAACTTCATGAACGGCGTGATGAAGCTGCCCGGCACCTGGACTCCCGAAAAGCGCTGACCCCCGGACGTCCGCCCCCCAGCCGCACACCCGTTCTGTACGCCCACAGCCGCTCCAGTGGGTGTGCGGCGCACGAAGCGGGTGTGCGGTGCGGGCTCTGATGTGTGGGGCTCAGTGGGTGGGCGCGGTGGCGGGCCAGTTCGCGCGCAGGGCGCGCTTGTCCGTCTTGCCGGAGTCGTGCATGGGCAGCTCCTCGGTGCGCAGCCACCAGTCGGCCGGCACCTCGTAGCGGGCCAGCTCGCGGGCGGTGAACGCGGCGAGGTCGGCCGCGGTGACCTCGGCGCCGGGCTCCAGCTGCACAACCGCTGCCACCCGCTCGCCCAGGTCCGGGTCGGGCAGCCCGAGCACCGCGACGTTGCGCACCGCCGGGTGCCCGAGCAGGACCGCCTCGACGTGCGCCGGCGCGATGTTCTCACCGCCCCGGATGATCAGGTCCTTGATCCGGCCGGTCACGTAGAGCAGCCCGTCGACGATGCGGCCCTGGTCGCCGGTGTGCACCCAGCCCTCGCCGTCGATCAGGTCGGCCGCGGTGTCCCCGGGCGAGGTGCCCCAGTAGCCGACCATCTGCCCCGGCGTGCGGACCACGATCTCGCCGTCGCCCTCCGCGTCGGGCGCGTCGATGCGCAGGTCCACCACCGGCAGCGGGGCGCCGGCGGTGGTCGGGTGCTCGGTCATGGTGACGCCGGACGCGGCGGCCACCGTGCCACCGGTCTCGGTCATCCCGTAGATCGTGGACATGCCGCGACCGGCGTTGGGGAACGCCCTCCGCAGCCGTTCCACCAGCGCGGGCTGCACCGGCGCGCCGCCCATCGAGATCGACCGCACCGACTCCAGGTCCCGGCCGGCGATCGACGGGTGCTCCAGCACGCGGGAGGCCATCGTGGGCACCGCTCCCCACCAGGTGACCCGCTCGCGCTCGATGACGTCGAGCACCTGCCCGGGGTCGAACCGGCCTTCCAGGAACACCAGGGTGTTCCCGCCCAGCAGTGCCAGCAGCAGCGACTGCAGGCCGCCGATGTGGAACAGCGGGCCGCTCTGCAGACTGACCGCCGGCGGCCGGGACCCGTCCACCTGCTGCGGCAGCCGGCGCGACATGACCAGCAGGTTGTGCAGGTTGGCGATCACCGAGCGGTGCGCCAGCACCACGGGCTTCGGCGCCCCGGTGGTGCCGGCGGTGAAGATGATCACGGCGGGGTCGTCCTCGGCGCCGGGCGGCGGGGCGGGGACCGGGGTGGGGCCGCCCGGGGAGGCCGCGCCGGCGTCGACGCGCTGGCGCACCTCGTCGACGGTGAGCACGGAGACCCCGGCCGGGACCAGCGCGGCGCGCTTGGCGTCGGCGAGCACCAGCCGGGGCGAGATGAGCGCCACCGCGTGCTCCACCAGCGGGCCGCTCCACCAGCCGTTGCCCAGCGCCACGATCGCGCCCACCCGCAGGCCGGCCCACAGGCTGATCACCCACTCCGGCGAGTTCGCCGCGAGCAGCAGCAGCCGGTCACCGGGGCGCAGGCCGGCCTCGGCGAACTGGGCCGCCACCCGGGCCGACGCGGCGAACATCTGGGCGAAGCTCAGCCGGCGACCGCCCTGGATCAGGTGGGTGCGGTCCGACCAGCGGGCGGCGTCGTCCAGGAGCTCGACGACGTGCCGGCGCCGGGGCGAGTAGCACAGGAACGGGATGGCCCCGTCCCGGCGCTCGACGGAGGTACCCCAGAACGCGTGCTCACCGGTGACTGACACGCTGCGATTTTAGTCTAGTACGCAATACTCGACAACTAGACTATGTGCACTGTCACCGACCGAGCGCGAGCACCTCGTCGAACCCCTTGCTCAGGCAGTCCTCGAACAGCGCGAGGTCGGTGACCGCGTCCGGGTCCAGGTTCACCCCGATGCAGCACATTCCGTCGTAGGACACCATGGTGACCATCGCGGCCACCCCGGGCCTCGGACCGATCGGGTACATCCGCAGCACCTTCGCGCCGGCCAGGTAGACCGGGTGGCTCAGGCCGGGGATGTTGGACGCCTGCACGTCGGAGACCTTCGTCAGGTTGGCGGTGATCTCGGTGAGCACCGCGCCCGGCAGCTTGCTGAGCACCGGGCTGATCAGGCCGAGAAAGCCGATGGCCGGCTCCGCCCGCACGTTCAGGATGAACTCGCGGACGAGCTGGATCCGGATCCGCGGGTCGGCCTCGCCCATCGGCGCCACGAAGCGCGCGCCGGTGAACTTGTTGCCGCCCATCGGGTCGTTCGAGTCGCGCAGACTGATCGGGATCGCCATCGGCAGCTGGTCGACGGACTGCCCGAAGTGCTCGTGGTAGCGGCGGAACGCGCCGAGGACGCCGGCCAGGAAACAGTCGTTCACCGAGCCGCCGACCGCCTTGCCGGCCGCCTTGAGCTCGGCCAGCGCCACGTCGTGCAGCACCAGCTGGTAGCCGAACCCGCCGCCGCGCAGCAGCGGGGAGCGCTCCGCCGCCGGTGGGCTCAGCATCCGGCGCAGCGACAGGCCGTAGCCGAACGCCCGCTGCGCCGTGCCGACCGGGTCCCGCAGCGCCCGCCCGGCCAGCCCGAGTGCGCCGGCCGCCGTGCCGAACACCCGGGCCGGCGCGCCGGCGATCTCCTCGAGCAGGCCGTCGGCGACCAGGCTCAGCGGGGTGGCGGAGGTGGCGGCGGCCGCCGTTTCGGTGAGCCCCGAGGGCAGCCGGGTGCCGCCGGGGGTGGCCGTCCGGCTGTGCGCCATGCCGAGCAGCTGCACGATGCCGAGCCCGTCGGACATGGCGTGGTGCAGCCGGAGCAGGTAGGCGGCCTTGCCGTCCGGCAGGCCTTCCACCAGGGTCGCCTCCCAGGGCGGCCGGTTCACGTCCAGCGGCCGGGAGGCGAGCTGCCCGGCCAGGTCCAGCAGCTGCCGAGGTGAGCCGGGTTCGGGCAGCCGGATCCGCTGCACGTGGTAGCTCAGGTCGAAGTGGGCGTCCTCGGTCCACGTCGGTGGAACCACCGGCAGCAGCGGCTCGACGACCCGGTCCCGCAGCCGGGGGATGGCCTGGACCGCGCGGTCGTGCGCGGCGAGGAACCGGTCCCACTCGGGGGCGGAGTCCAGCAGCTCGAGCAGCAGCCCGCTGGACCGGGTGCGCAGGTCGCCCTCGGCCCGCCACATCAGCGCTTCCGAGGGGTTCATCCGGGCCGGCCCGCCCCAGTCCCGCCCGTCGAGCTCGGCCACCGAGACCCCCCTATCCGCCGGCGACCGGGACCGTGCCCCGATCCACCGCGTCGGTCACCTCGAGGATCAGCCGGGCCACCGCGTCCGGGCGGTCCGACATCGGCACGTGGCCGACCCCGTCCAGCATGATCAGTTCAGCGCTGGGTACCCGCTCCAGCATCGGCTCACCGTAGTGCCGGAACGGGATGACCCGGTCCTTCTCTGCCCACACCACGCGCACCGGGCACCCCGGATCGGGCAGCGGTGCCAGCGGCTTGTCCATCAGTACGCCGAGCAGCGGCCGGACCACCGGGGCGTTGCGGATCGCCCGGATGTCGGCGACCAACTCGTCCGGGTCGTACCGCTCCGGGTGCGCCACCTGCGAGGACAGCAGCAGTCGGCGTCCGGTCGGGGTGCGGGCCAGCCGCTCGAGCCAGTCGCCGCGGTTATCCGCCAGCTCGACGCCGGCGCGCATGCCGGCGGTCAGCAGGGTCATCCGCAGGTTGGAGCGGTATGCGCCGGCCGGCGAGAACAACACCGCCGAGCGGGCCCGGCGGCGGCGGGCCAGCTCCAGGGCCACCCAGCCGCCCAGTGAGTTGCCCACCACGTGCACCCGGTCCAGCCCGAGCTTGTCCAGCTCGGCCTCCACCCCGTCGACCAGGGCGTCCATGGACGGGGCGAT
>DASYLM010000287.1:0-4551 GCA_036009565.1 Pseudonocardia sp.
AACATGACCCTGTTCGCGGAGGAGGTCATGCCGCTGTTCCGCCCGCCGGGCAACCAGCCGGCCTGGGAACGCGGCGTCCCGGTGCCGGGCACCCCCGCCTCGCTCTCGCCGACGCCCGCGCCGACGCCGTAGCCGGGCCGAGCCGGGCCGACGCCGTAGCCGGGCCGACGCCGTAGCCGGGCCGGGGCTGTAGCCGGGCCGGGGCTGTAGCGGGTCGGGGCGGTCATCGGTCGTTTGCGCGAGCGGGTTGGTCCGGTTCCGTGATGTGCCTACGCCCTGCAACTACCCGGCCGTAGGCTTTCCCGGATTGCCGGGGCGGGGCAGATCCTCCGTACCCGTGCGGACGGAGGGTGGGCCATGTCCGAGACAGCAGCGACAGTGGATCAAGAGCCGGGGCCGGCCGGACGGACGGTCTTCGGTCATCCGATCGGCCTGACCAACCTCTTCGGGGTCGAGCTCTGGGAGCGCTTCTCGTACTACGGGATGCTCCTCATCCTCGGCTACTACCTCTACTACTCGCTCGAACAGGGCGGCTTGGCGCTACCGCAGAGCACCGCGACCGGCATCGTGGGCGCGTACGGCGGGTTGGTCTATCTGTGCACGGTGCTCGGCGGCTGGCTGGCCGATCGAGTACTGGGTATGGAACGGATGGTTTTCTACGGCGGGCTCGTGGTCATGCTCGGCCACATCGCGCTCGCCGTCCTTCCGGGCCTGTCCGGAGTCGGCGTCGGCCTGGTTCTCGTCGCGATCGGCAGCGGTGCGCTGAAGGCGAACGCATCGTCGCTGCTGGGCACCCTGTACTCGAAGGGCGACCCTCGCTGCGACGGCGGCTTCACCCTGTTCTACCTGGGCATCAATGTCGGTGCCTTCGTCGGGCCGCTCGTCACGGGCCTGCTGCAGACTTCGCTCGGCTTCCACTACGGCTTCGGGGCCGCCGCGATCGGCATGGCACTGGGGCTGACCCAGTACGTGGTGTTCCGGCGCAACCTGGGCCCGCACGGCAAGAATCCGACCAACCCGCTGCCCGCCGAGGCGCGGAACAAGGTCGTGCTGATCGGCGTGGCGATCATCGTGGTGATCGTGCTGGTGTTGCTCACCGGGTTGGTCACCCTGGCCAACCTCAAGTGGGTCACCACCGGGGTGATCGTGCTGGCCTCCATCGCCTACTTCACGGTGATGCTGAGCAACAAGAAGGTCACCTCGGTCGAGAAGAGTCGGGTGCGCGCGTTCATCCCGCTGTTCATCGCCAACGCGGCGTTCTGGTCGCTGTTCCAGCAGATGTTCACCGCCCTGGCCGTCTACTCCGACGAGCGGATGGACTGGAACATCTTCGGGTGGACAGCGCCCCCGTCCTGGATCGGGTCCGAGGAGCCGATCTGGGTCATCCTGCTGAGCCCGGTGTTCGCGGTGATCTGGACCAAGGTCCGGGAGCGGGCACCGTCCACGCCGATGAAGTTCGCCATCGGGGTGATCGGCATGGGTGCGGCGTTCCTGCTGTTCCTGATGTTCGCAGGGGACACCGGCAGGACAACTCCGGCGCTCGCGGTGTTCTTCATCATGGCGGTGTTCGCCATCTCCGAGCTGATGCTCTCGCCGATCGGGCTGTCGGTGACCACCAAGCTGGCCCCAGAGGCGTTCCGCGCCCAGATGATGGCGCTGTACTTCTTCTCCGTCGGCCTGGGCACGTCGATTTCCGGCGTCCTGGCCGGCTTTTACTCGCCTCAGCACGAGGTCGGTTATTTCGGCATCAGCGGCGGGGTCACCATCGTGATCGGCCTGGTCATGGTGGCGCTCAGCCCGTGGATCCGCCACAAGATGGAGGGCGTGCACTAGCTGAAGCCGACCCACGCGGCCCGGCCACCCTGGTGTCCGGGCCGCGCGGGCGTCCGGGGTCAGGGTGTAGCCGGCCGGGCCCGGTCGGTCAGCAGCAGCCGGACGGCCAGCGCGGTGAGCACACCGCCCATGGCGTAGCGCTGGATGCGCAGCCAGGTCGGGCGGCGGCTGAGGAAGCGGGACAGCGTCGACGCGGTCAGCACGATCAGCCCGTTGACGGTGAGCGCCACCGCGATCTGGATCGCGCCGAGCTCCAAGCTCTGGGTACCGACCGAGCCGCGCGCCGGGTCGATGAACTGCGGCAGCAGCGCGACGTAGAGCACCGCGATCTTCGGGTTGAGCAGGTTCGTGACCAGGCCCATCGCGAACAGCCGCCGGGCCGGGTCGGGTGGCAGGGGTCGCGGCGCGAACACCGGGCTGCCGCCCGGGCGCAGCGCCTGCCAGGCCAGGTACAGGAGGTAGAGCGCACCGGCGATCTTCAGTGCGGCGTGTGCCGCCGGTACCGCGTTGAAGATCGCGGCGAGGCCGGCGGTCGCGGCGGCCAGGTAGGCCAGGAAGCCGACCCCGACTCCGAGCAGCGAGACCAGCCCGGCGCGGCGGCCCTGGGTGATCGAACGGGACACCAGGTAGATCATGTTCGGCCCCGGGGTGAGTACCAACCCCAGCGCCACCAGACCGATACCGCCCGCCGCCGCCGCACTGACCACCGTGTCCTCCTCGATCGCCGTCGCGGGACAGCTCACCCGAGCGAGCCCCGCCGGACCAGAGCCAATTCGACACAACTGGCACCCGGCCGGCGCAGGCCCGAGGATGGCTGCGCGGCGTCAGCTGTTCAGCGAGGGACCGGGAGAGCGCATGCGGGTCGGCATCACGTTGGGTCCGGATCAGCCGGGCGTCGCCGGCGAGGCCCGGTGGGCGGAGCAGGCTGGCTTCGACCAGGTCGCCGTCGGTGAGCACCTGTTCTTCCACGGCCCGACCACCAACGGGTTCGTCGCGCTGGCGGCCGCCGCCGGGGCCACCGAGCGAATCCGGCTGCTCAGCGCGCTGACCATCGTGCCGGTGTATCCGCTGGCGGTGCTGGCCAAGCTGGTCGCCAGCCTGGACCAGGTGTCCGGCGGGCGCTTCGACTTCGGGGTCGGCGTCGGCGGCGAGTACCCGCCGGAGTTCGTCGCTGCCGGAGTGGACGTGACCCAGCGGGGCGCGCGGACCGACGAGGCGCTGGCGGTGCTCGGCCCGCTGCTGGCCGGGGAGAACGTCGACCACGAGGGCCGGTTCGCCCAGATCCCGGGGCTGGCGCTACAGCCGCCGGCAGTGCAGCGGCCGGGGCCGCCGGTGTGGCTGGGCGGGCGCAAGCCGGCCGCGATCCGCCGCGCCGCCCGGTTCGCCGACGTGTGGCTGCCGTATATGTACAGCCCCGAGCAGCTGGCTTCCTCGCTCGCCGAGGTCAACGCGGCGGCGGTCGAGCACGGCCGCCCGTCCGGCGCGGTGCGCGGCGCGGTGTACTGCTGGGGTGCCGTGGACACCTCCGCCGACCGCGCCAGGCAGTCCGCGATCGACGTGGTCAGCGAGGTCTACCAGCAGGACTTCACCCCGCTGGCCGACCGCTACCTGCTGCACGGCGACCCCGAGCGGGTGCTGGCCCGGCTGCGCGAGTACCACGACGCCGGTGCCGAGCGGCTCGTGTTCAGCGCGGCGGCCGGCTCGCCGGCGGAGCGGGCGGCGATGCTCGAGCTGTTCGCCGCCGAGGTGCTGCCGGTGGTCAGCGGGTGGGGCGAGCCGCCTCGCAGCGGCGCTTGAGGCTGCTCGCTTCCAGCGACACGTAGCGGCGGGTGAGCGAGCCGAGCTGTAGCCCTCCCGAACCCGCCGCCCGCCCCGAACCCGCCGCCCCAACACTCCGGCGAGTCGGGGTTTTTGTCAGGGTGAGTCGGGGAATTCGTCAGCCTGAGCTCCAGCGCCCCAGGCCCGCGCCGATCCTTACGGAGCGGTGTGACGTGTCACCCTCGCGTTGACACTTCTCCACTAATCTGGTGGATTTGATTCCATGTGTCGGCAGTTCCTCACCCAGCGGCGTCACGTCGACTTCGCCCGGGTGAGCTCGCAGGCCTGTCGCAGCTAATCGCGTCGTCGCCCGGCGGTCCGTGGTTACACCCGCGCCCGCGACGGATACCCGGCGTGACCGCCTTGCCCGCCTGCCCAGACAACCCGAATCCGGGGGTACCACCTCTCATGTCAGCACAGCCGAGCACCGATCCGATCAAGTTCGCCTACTGGGTGCCGAACGTCAGCGGCGGCCTGGTGACCAGCGACATCGAACAGCGCACCGACTGGAACTACGAATACAACAAGAAGCTGGCCCAGACGGCGGAGCGCAACGGCTTCGAGTACGCGTTGTCCCAGGTCCGTTACGAGGCCAGCTACGGCGCAGAGTTCCAGCACGAGTCGACCAGCTTCTCGCTGGCTCTTCTGCTCGCCACCGAGCGCCTGAAGGTGATCGCGGCCGTCCACCCCGGGCTGTGGCAGCCTGCGGTGCTGGCCAAGCTTGGTGCCACGGCTGATCAACTGTCCGGCGGCCGGTTCGCGGTCAACGTCGTATCCGGGTGGTTCAAGGACGAGTTCACCCTCCTGGGTGAGCCGTGGCTCGAACACGACGAGCGCTACCGGCGCAGCGCGGAATTCCTGCAGGTGCTGCGCGAAATTTGGACGAAGGACGATGTTGAC
>DASYLM010000288.1:0-8548 GCA_036009565.1 Pseudonocardia sp.
CATTGACCTCGCCCCGCATGTCGCGCCCGTGATACGGAAGGTTCAGCACCTTCGGGTTCGATCAACGGCGGTCCGATTCTCGTCAGATGCGGTGGCCGCGGTGTCGGCTGCCGCCGGGAGAGCCATGGCAGACAAGTCCCCTCGGCAGGCGCTGAGCAAGAAGTCCGGCCAGTCCCTCAAAGCGAAGCGCGCGGAGAAGAAGGCCAAGAAGGGCGGCGACCCGGGCACGGCGTTCCCCGGCCGCTGAATCTCCGCCTACCGACCGGCGAGCCATTCGGTGACCAGCTCGCGTTTCTGGATCTTGCCGGTCGGGGTGCGGGGCAACCGGGCGCACAGCCGCCAGATCACCGGTAGCTTCTGCCGGGCGAGCTGGTGCTGTTCCAGGTGCGCCAGCAACGCCGTCTCACCGGGCCAGGCACGACCGGCCCGGACCGTGACGAACGCGGCGACCTGCTCGCCGAGTCGCTGGTCCGGCAGCCCGACCACGGCGACAGCCTCGATCGCCGGGTGGCTGCTGATCACGGACTCGATCTCGGCGGCGGAGAACTTCTCGCCGCCGCGGTTGATGATGTCCTTGACGCGGCCCCGGATCGTCACCCAACCGTCCGCGTCCACCACGCCGATGTCGCCGGTGTAGAACCACCCCTCGGCGTCGACCTGCTCGGCCTGCTGCGCCGGGTCGAGGTACCCGAGCATCAGCTTCGGACTCCGGATGCGCAGCTCCCCCGGCGTCCCGGCCGGCAGCGGTGCCCGGTGCTCGTCGACCGCCTGTACCTCGGAGCCCACGTCCACCCGCCCGTCGGTCAGCGTGCGGCGCTCCAGCGGGTCGCCGGGGTGCCCGGATGTCATGGTCGGCGCCTCGGTCATCCCCCAAGCCCGCCAGGCGGTGACCCCCAGCCGCTGTGCCCGCACCACCACGGAGTCCCCGGTCGGCGCGGCCCCGGTGTGGAACATCGTGATCCGGTGACCCTCGGTGCCGGTGCCGCCGCGGTCGAGGTCGTCGCGCTCGTAGCGGTCCAGCAGCTCGGACAGGAACACCGGCGCCCCGATGGCCAGGGTTACCCGCTCCTCGGCGCAGGCCCGGGCCGCGACATCCGGGTCCCAGTGCTCCAGCAGCACCGTTCGCGCGGCGGTCAGGCAGGGCAGCAGCGTGCAGGCCACGACCGCGCCGATGTGCGCCACCGGCGCCGGGACCAGCACCGGGCTGGCCGCGCCGAGCAGCGCCTCGTCCCGGTAGCTGCGCGCCTCGCACAGCAGCGAGCGCGACGAGTGCCGCACCCCTTTGGGGTCGGAGGTGGTGCCGGAGGTGAACAGCAGCAGGCAACAGTCGCCCGGCGGTGCCGGGCGGTGCGGCGCGGGCCCGGCGGCGTCGGTCGGTGGCGCGTCCCAGCCGGGTTCCACTCCGCCGACGGCGTAGCGCACCGCCGGGACATGCCCCAGTTCGGCGAGGATCTGGTCGAACTCGGCCGCCGGCCGGCGGTCGCCCCGCGCGGCGGCCGCCACCACGGCGACCGGCGCGGTGACCCGCAGGATGTGCGTCAGCTCGCGGCGGCGGTACATCGGCACCACCGGCACGGCGACCGCGCCGAGGTGCCAGGACGCCATGATCAGCACCAGCAGCTCGACCCGGTTCGGCAGCTGCGCCACCACCCGGTCGCCGGGCCGGACGCCCCGCGCCGCCAGGTCGGCGGCCACCGCCTCGACCCGGCCGAGCAGCTCGGCGAAGGTCCAGCGCCGGGTGCCGGACCCGCCGCTGATCGCCACGGCGGTCCGGTCCGGCCAATGCGCCGCCGCCATCGGCAGCGACCAGCCCACCGATGCCGAGCACCACAGGCCCCGCTCCAGGTAGCCCGGCGCGCTCACCGGCTCGCGTCCGCCGGCTCACTGATCGGCTCACTGATCGGCTCACTGGCCGGCTCACTGGCCGGCTCACTGGCCGGCCCACTGACCGGCCCACTGACCGGCCCACTGACCGGCCCACTGGCCGGCCCACTGGCCGGCACTGTGCCTACGGGCGCGGCCAGCGCGACCGCCAGCGCCTGCGCCCGGGGCCGGTCCACCTTGCCGTTCGGCACGCGGGGCAGCTCGTCCACCACGAATACCTGGCGTGGCCGCTTGTACGGGGCCAGCCGGGACCGGACCCGCTCGAGCACCTCGTGCGGTGCGGGTGGCGCGGCGGCCTCGCCGAGCACCAGTGCCACCGGCAGCTCACCGAGCCGGTCGTCCGGCACCCCGAGCACCACCGCCTCGCGGACCGCCGGGTCGGCCGCCAGCGCGGCCTCGATCTCCTCGGGCACCACGTTGAACCCGCCGCAGATGATGATGTTCTTCAGCCGGCCGGTCACGTACAGGTAGCCGTCGTCGTCCAGCTTGCCGATGTCGCCGGTGCGCAGCCAGCCGTCCTCGTCCAGCGGCGGGTCCAGCGGGGAGTCCGCGCCGGCGGCCCCGAGGTAGCCGGAGGTGGCCGAGCGGGTGCGGACCCGGATCTCGCCCTCCTGCCCGGTCGCCGCCTCGCCGCCGCCGTCGGTCACCAACCGCAGCTGCACGCCGGGCAGCGGCCGGCCCACCGAACCCGGCCGGCGGCGCCCGGCGAGCACGTCGCGGGCGCTCTCCACGGAGATGCCGCCGAACGCCTCGGTCTGCCCGTAGGCCTGCAGCACGGGCACCCCGAACCTGGCCTCGAACTCCTCCCGCAGCGCCGGGGTGAGCGGCGCGGTGCCGGAGGAGACGTAGCGGACGGCGCCGAGGTCGGCGCCGGGTTCCAGGGTGTCCAGCAGGATGCGCAGCATGGCCGGGTTGATCGTCAGGTTGTCGATCCGGTGCCGGTCCAGCAGTCGCTTGGCGGTGGGGCCGTCGAACTTGCGCAGCAACGCGACGCCGCGCCCCACGTAGAGCGCGAACAGCAGCCGCACCACGCCGGCGGTGTGCGACAGCGGGTTGGCGATCAGGTTCGGCGGCTTGCTCTCGTCGGCCAGCGGCGTCGGGCTGGTGTCCCGGCGGAACGCTGACACGGTGGCCCGCAGGTTGGACCACGCGTTGTCGTGGGTCAGCACCACGCCCTTGGGCTCGCCGGTGGAACCCGAGGTCAGCAGGATCAGCGCCGCCTCGGCGCCGACGTCCCCGCCCGGCGGCCGGTAGCGCGCGGCCAGCTCGGTGATCTCCGCGCCGTCGGCCGGGTCGAACCGGGCGAAGGTCACCACCGGCACTCCCACCGCCGTCACCGCCGTCACCACCGGGTCGCCCGGGTCGCAGACGACCGCGGCGGCACCCATCGCCGCCACGATCCGGGCCACCTCCTCGGCGGGCGCCGCCGGGTGTACCGCGACGACGGCGGCACGGCGGCACCACACGGCCGAGGCGGCGGGCAGGAACCGCTCGTCGTTGCCCACCCGGACCACCACCCGGCCCCCCGCCGCGACCGTCCCCAGCTGCTCGCCGACGGTCACCGAGGCGGCGGCGAGCCGGGCGAAGCTCCACGGCCCGTCGTCCTCCACGTACAGGAACCCCCGGCCGGGCAGCTCCGCCAGCCGCCAACCCAGCAGCCGCGCCAGTGACCCCGTCGGCTCGCGCTCGCCCACCGCAACCTCCTTCGTCGGACCCGTGAGTGGCGAGTGGGGCCATCGCCCACTCGCCACTCACGGGGCTAGCCGGCGTGGTACTTGATGGTCTTGAGCTGGGTGTACTCGTCGAGGCCCTCGGTCCCGTTCTCCCGGCCGAGCCCGGAGCGGCGGTAGCCGCCGAACGGTACGTCCGGGTTGGTGTAGCCGGGGCCGCCGTTGATGTCGACGGTGCCGGTGCGCAGCCGGCAGGCCAGTTCGAACGCGCGGCCGGGGTCGGCGGACACCACGTGCCCGGCCAGCCCGTATGCGCTGTCGTTGGCGATCGCCACCGCCTCGGCCTCGGTGTCGAAGCCGAGCACCACGGCGACCGGGCCGAAGATCTCCTCGCGCGCCACCGCCCAGCTGTTGTCCAGGTCGGTGAGCACCGTCGGCGGGTAGTAGAAGCCGCCGGCCGGCGCGGACCCGTCGCCGGGACGGGCGCCGCCGGTGAGCACGGTCGCGCCGGCCCGCACCGCGGCGCTCACGTGGCCGTCCACCCGGTCCACGGCGGCGGCCCTGATCAGCGGCCCCATCCCGGTACCCGGATCCCTGGGCAGGCCGAGGCGGACGCCGCCGAGCGCGGCACGCAGCCGCTCCTGGTACTCCTCCCGCACGCTGTCCTGCACCAGGTGCCGGGTGGCCAGCACACAACCCTGGCCGGCGTGCGTGGTCACGTTCTGCGCGCCGATCCGCGCGGCCAGCGCAAGGTCGGCGTCCGCGCACACCACCAGCGCCGACTTGCCGCCCAGCTCCAGCAGCACCTTCGTCACCCGGGGCGCGGCGGCGGCCAGGATGCGGGCGCCGACGGTGTCCGAGCCGGTGAAGCTGACCAGGTCCACCCTCGGGTCGGTGGTCAACGCCGCGCCGACCGGGGCACCGCCGGTCAGTACGTTGAGCACCCCCGGCGGCAGCTCGGCGCGCTCGGCGGCGTCGGCGAGCAGCAGCGCCGAGTACGGGGTCAGCGGCGAGGGCTTGAGCACCACGGTGTTGCCGGCGGCCAGCGCGGGGCCCACCTTCATCACGTTCTCGAGAAGCGGGAAGTTGTACGGGGTGATCGCCGCGACCACGCCGTAGGGCTCGCGGCGGACCGCCCAGCCACCCAGCGTCGCGGTGCCGCCGGGCCGGGGGGTGACCACCGGCGGGCGGGCGGTCAGCTCGGGTCGCCGCGCCGCTTCGGCCCAGTGCTCAAGGTGCCGCAGCGCGAGCCCGACCTGCTGTCCCTGGCTCAGCCGCAGCGGGCAGCCGGTCTCGGCGACCACCACGTCCAGCAGGCGCTCGGACATGCCGGTGAGCACCCCGTGCAGCCGGTACAGCGCCTCGCTGCGTGCCCTCGGCGTCGCCCGCGCCCAGGTCCCCGTGTCGGCGGCGCGGCGGGCGGCGGTGAGCGCGGCGTCGACCGCCGAGGGGACGGCGCCGGGCACGGTGCCCAGCGGCTGCCCGGTGGCCGGGTCCAGGACCGTCTCCAGCTCGCCGCCGCTGGACTCCCGCCACCGGCCGTCGATGAACTGGTCGGCCCTGGGCAGCTCGATACGGGTGCCGGCCGCGTGGCTCACCGCACCCACGGGCCGGTTTCCGGCTCCGGCATGCCGGGCAGCAGCCCATGGTCGGCGGGCGGTTCGGGGAACTCGGGCAGCCCGCGGTCACGGGAGGGCAGCCGAACCCGGATGTCGCCGTGCGCCGTCTTCTCGTCCAGCTGGTTCGTGCACTGGACGGTGCAGACCACCTCGGGCCACTCGCCGGAGGTGTCGATCGCGGTGACCGAGCCGGTGATCCGGGTCAGGTCGCCGAGCACGTTGAACCCGGTGATCCGGTCGTCCACCCGGACCAGGACGGCGTCGTCGCCCATCCAGTCGGTGACCACCTGCATCATCCAGGCGTTGCGCAGCATCCCGTAGTCGTAGGCCCGGCGGGCGCCCACCGACCGGGCGTACTCGTCGTCCCAGTGCACCCGCATCGCGGAGTCCCAGGCGCCGTCGTCGTTGCGCGAGTAGAAGCCGCCCATGCGCTGCCGGTTCTGATAGCCGAGCCGGTACGGGAAGATCTCGCTGCGCCCGTTGCCCTGGAGCCACGCGATGACGTCGCCGGTGATCAGTGGGCCGCGGAAGCGGGGTAGGAAGTCCTCGCCGACCTCGACGTCCTCGGTGTAACGCGTCTCGGCGCCCCGGATCGACTCCCTGGCGTAGTGCGCGTCGACCTCCAGCAGCTCGTCCTCGGTGTAGATGTGCTGGTCGGGTACGGCCTGCAGGGTCCGGTTGCGCTTGGCGGCGGTGTCCCGCTCGGTGTGCACGAAGTCGGCGTCCCAGATCGCGATCAGCTCACCGCGGTCGTTCCAGTAGACCCGCCGGCGCACGGTCACCGCCGACCGGCCGCCGAAGCGGGAGCGCTCCTTCTCCTTGACGTCCACGTAGAACCGCCGCACCCAGAGCCGGTCACCCTCGCGGACCGGGTTGAAGTAGCGGATGTGGTCGCCGGCCCAGAACATGTGCACCCCGGCCAGCGCGCCCTTGCCCCGGCCCTTGTCCTCCGGGCGGCGCGTCAGCCGCGGGGTGAGCCCGGCGCCCTCGAGGAACCCGGGCGGGGCGATGATGCCACCCCAGCGGCTGGTGGCGGCGTGCTCGGGGTCGACCCAGAGCGGGTTGTCGTCGCCGAAGCCGTAGGCGTAGTGCCGCACGCCGTCCCGGGTGGCCTCCTCGTTCCAGGTGGTCCACCGGCTGTAGGGCCAGTCGAGGCCGATCTTCTCGCGGAACTTCTCGATGCCCTCGGTCGTCAGCCGGCCGAACTCGCCCGCGTCGCCGGTGCCGTCCCGGTCTGCTCGTGCGGTGGTCATCCACGCTCCCTTGCACTCGAATAAATCGTTACATGTTTCCTCGATTTATCCAAGCCGGACGACACGATTCACACCGACGACCCGGTGACCGTCAGTGCAGCCGCACCACCCCGGTACCGCCGTCCACGGTGATCCGCTGACCCTCCGCGATGTGCTCGGTGCCGGTCTTCACGTTGACCACGCACGGGATGCCGACCTCGCGGGCGGCGATGGCGCAGTGTGACATCGGTCCGCCGATATCGATCACCACGGCGGCGGCCTCGAAGAACAGCGGCGTCCAGGCCGAGTCGGTACCGCGGGCGACGATCACATCGCCCTCCAGCAGCTCCACCTCGTTCGGGTCGTACACGATGCGGGCCCGCCCGGTGGCCACCCCGGTCGAACCACCCACCCCGAGCAGCTCGCCGGCCACCCGGAAACCGCCGGCACCGTCAGCGCCTTCAGCACCGGCACCTTCGACACCGGCACCGACCGGCGGTTTCGGCGGCAGCACCCCCATCGCCTTCCACCGCGCCGGCCCGATCTCGGCCAGCCGCCCCGGTTCGACGTCGAGCATCTCCGGGATGCGCAGCCGCGCGGACAGCTCCAGGGTGCGCCGGCGGCGTGCGACGGCGGTGTCGACATCGGCCACGGAGTCGCCGGACAGCTCCCGCAGCAGCTCGCCCAGCCGCAGGTAGTGGACGTCGTCGGCGCACCCCAGGCGACCGCGCTCGACGAGGCGGCGGGCGGCCTCCCTGGTCAGCAGCCGCATCGAGTGGGTGGCCAGCACCATCGGCACCTTGCCGTTCTCCCGCCACCGCAGGTGCGTCTCCAACATGCCCAGCTTCCAGCGCAGGACCGGCCAGCGGAGCCCCGCCGCCGTGCGCAGCCGGGCCCTGGCGCTGACCCGCCGACCGGTGGCCAGGTCGGGGCGTTCGGTCGCCGCCGCCTCGATCAGCCGGTCCAGGGTGGCCGGGTCGTCGCGCCACGGCAGCGCGGCCAGCTCGAACTCGTTGGCGCCGCGGAAGCCGTAGGTGGCCACGAACGCCTCCCGGCTCAGCCGGCCGGCGGCCACCTCGACCATCGCGCCGGCGGCCTCGCGCAGGTGGATGCCGCCCAGCCCGCAGACGGCCTCCAGCACCAGCGAGTCCGCGCCGTCCGGGACCAGCCGGCGGACCGACTCGGTGACGTTCTGGAACAGCGGCGCGGAGATCACGCTGGCCAGCACGTGTGGCACCCGGAACTCGACCGCCTCGTCGTGATGGCCACGCAGCCGGCCCACCAACTTCGCGTCGGGCTCGTTCGGCCAGTCCCGGCGCAGGTCAGCCTCCAGTCGCAGCCGGGCCAGCTCGGTCATCCGCTCGGCCCGCCGGGGATAGCCGCGCATCGCGCGCACGAAGTTGCGCCCGATCCGCGCCACCGCGAGCGGGCCGGCACCACCACCGGCGTCGGCCTGAGCCTCGGGATCCTCCTCGACGCCGAAGTAGTCGCTGTACACCGCGAGCCGGGAGTACCCGGGCAGGTTGTCGGCCATCTCGGCGGCCGGCCCGACGCCGTAGGTGTACCAGCCGTAGAACACCCCGTTCCAGGTCCACGGCTCCCCCTCCGGCGCGGTGCCGAGCTCGGGCCCGAAGGCACGGCCCAGCCCGCGCTCCTGTGGGGCGGCGATCAGGTCCTGGGTGAGCGGCGTCATCGGCCGGGGCCACTGGTCGACGGCGTTGGCCCGGGTGTGCAGCGCGGGGGCGGTGGGCCAGGTGCACATCTCGTCGTCGAGCTGGTCCTGGGCGGAGATGAGCGACGCTGCCCCGGCCACCACTTCGCGCATGAGCGTCCTCTTCCGTCGACCGAATAAATCGCTGGTGATTATATCGGTACGCAGGTGAGCTGCGCCACAGGCCCTGCCGACTAGCTGTACTCGGCCGTCAGGTTGGTGACAGTCGGCTGACGGGTGGGAGTCCTGCGAGTGAGCTGTGGCGGCGGTGATTGTTGTAGTGCTCGATCCAGGGTGCAAGGGCTGCTGTGCGGGCAGTGTTGCTGGTGAAGACCTGTCGGTAGGCCCACTCGGTTTGCAGGGTGCGGTTGAACCTTTCGACCTTGCCGTTCTGCCAGGGGCAATGGGGTTTGATGAACTTCTGTCGGGCGC
>DASYLM010000289.1:0-4662 GCA_036009565.1 Pseudonocardia sp.
AGGTCGCGGCCCGCATCCCGCCCAGGGCGAGGGTGATGCTCACGGCCGCGCCCGCGACGACGACCCCGACCCAGTACGGCGTGCCGGTGACGACCGTGAGCACCAGTCCGGCCGCCTTGAACTGCGGGACGAGGTACAGGGTGGCGATGACGAGCACCACCACGGCCGAGAGCTTGCGCAACCCGGCGGAGCCGAGCCGTGCCTCGGCGAAGTCGGGCACCGTGAGCGCACCGGTCCGTCGCATCGGGGCGGCGACCAGCGCGAGCATCGCGATGTAGCCGGCGGTGAAACCGACCCCGTACCAGAGCGCGCCGATCCCGTCCTTCAGCACCAGGCCGGCCACCCCGAGGAAGGACGCGGCGGAGAGGTACTCACCCGACACGGCGGCGGCGTTGAGCGTCGGGGAGATCCGCCGGGAGGCGACCAGGAAGTCCGAGGTGCTCCGGATGGCGGCGACCCCCCGGGCGCCGATCAGCAGTGTGACCAGCACGACCAGCACGATCGCGGCGGCGATCACGGCAGTTCCCGGTGGCGCTCGACCCGCTCCGCGCGGCGCAGCTGCCAGCCCGCGAGCACCACGAGCGCCGGGTAGGGCAGCACGGCCACCGCGAGCCAGGACACCGGCACCCCGGCGACCCGGACCTCGTCGAGCCCCGGGAACGCCGCCAGCAGTGCCGGCAGCCCGATGATCAGCAGTGCCAGCAGCGCCACCGCGACGACCGCGCGCCGCAGCTGCGCGCGGTGGATGCGCCGGGCGCGCTCGAGGTCCGCCGGGGCGAGGTGCGGAAGCTCGGCCCGGAAGCCGGTGCGGCGCCGGGCCATCGCGAGCCGGGTCTGCGGGCTGGTGACGATGGCCCTGCGCTGGCGGGTCACCGGCGCTCCCGGCCCGTCGGTGGCGCCGCGCCCACGTCGAACTCGCCCCTGGTCGCGGCCTCGAGCAGGTGCTCGCGCAGCTCGCGGGCGTGCCGGCGGCTGACCGGGACGTCTCCGACGTCGGTGTGCGCGAGCAACCCGCCGCTGATGTCGCTGCGCAGCTCGCGCACGGCGGCCACCGCGAGCAGGTAACTGCGGTGCACCCGGACGAACCCGGCGGGTTGCCAGTGCTTCTCCAGCTGGGAGATCGGGATGCGGACCAGGTGCGAACCGGACGGGGTGTTCAGCCGTACGTAGTCGCCGTGCGCCTCGGCGAACCGCACGTCGTCGCGCCGGACGTACCGGGTGCGCCCGCCGAGCTCCACCGGGACGGCGGCCAGCGCGTCCACGGCGGCCCGCGCCGGGGTGGCGCCGGTGTCCGAGGCGATGAAGCGCCGGACCCGGTCGAGTGCCGCGTGCATCCGCTCCCGCCCGACCGGTTTGAGCAGGTAGTCGACGGCGCCGATGCCGTACGCCGACGCCGCGTGCTCCTCGAACGCGGTGACGAACACGATCACCGGAGGGTCGGTCATCCGGGTGAGCAGCGACGCCAGCTCCATCCCGTCCATCGCGGGCATCGAGATGTCCAGGAACACCACGTCGAACGGGCTCGCCTGGATCAGCCGCAGCGCCGTGATCGCGTCCGGGGCGGTCGCGACGTCGGCGACGTCCGGCGACTCGAGAAGTAGCCTGCGCAGCTCGTCGAGGGCGGGGGCGACGTCGTCGACGGCGAGCACCCGCAACCCGCCCGCCGCGCGGCCGCTCACTGCGCGACCACCCCGGGTTGGAAGCGCGGCACCCGGAGCACGACCTTGGTACCCGCGCCGTCGGCGGTCTCGATCACGAGCCCGTAGCCGGGGCCGAACACGGTGCGGAGCCGGCGGTCGACGTTCATCAGCCCGAAGCTGCCCGGCCGGCCGCGCCCCGCAAGCACGTCAGCCGCGTAAGCCGGGGCCATGCCAGGGCCGTCGTCCTCGACAGTGATCACGCACTCGGTCCCTTCGGCCTGCCCGCTCACCTGCACGAACCCGCCCGCGCCGGTGAGCTCCACCCCGTGCCGCACGGCGTTCTCCACCAGCGGCTGCAGCGCTAGGTACGGCAGCGCGACCGGAAGGATCTCAGGTGCGATCCGCACCTGCACCCGCAGCCGCTCGCCGAGCACCGCGCGGGCCAGCGCGAGGTAGGCCTCGATCGCCTGGAACTCCCCGGCGACGGTCGTGTAGTCGCCGTGCCGGGCGAGGCTGTGCCGGGTGTAGGCGGCGAAGTCGAGCAGGAGGTCGCGTGCCCGTTCGGGGTCGGACTCGACGAACGACGCGATCGCGGTGAGGCTGTTGTAGACGAAGTGCGGCGAGATCTCCGCCCGCAACGCGCGCAGCTCCGCTTGTTCAGCGACGTCGGCGGAGGCTTCCAGCCGGGCCCGGTCGAGCGCCTCGCCGAGCAACGCGGCAGCCTCGAGCGAGGCGGCGTTGGCCACCTCGCCGTCGATGACGAGCGCGCCGACGAACTCGTCCCGGGCGTGCAACGGCAGCACGACGAGGTCGCCGCGCGCGGCCCGCGCATCCGTGCGCAGCACCCGCTGCAGGAGCTCGGCCGCCGCGACCTGGTCCGACGGGTGACCGGACCAGGTGGGCACACCGCTCAGCCCGCTCAGCCCGACGGCGTCCGCACCGAGCAACCGGCGCAGCCGGCGCGCCGCGGCGAGCGCGCCCGGCCCGTCCAGACCGGCCCGGACCGCGGCGGCGACCCGGCGGCCCTCCGCGACAGCCGCCATCGCATCCGGTCCGAGCCGAGCACGAGCACCGCGCCGCCACCAGCCGCTCCGCCGCGGCCGGCCGGACTCGGGGGCTGCTGCCATGATCGCCTCCGTCGAGACAATCTACATCTCCACCGGCCCGGCGCTGCCCGAGCTGGGGCGGGCTTTCGGCAGGAAGTAGGCGAGCGGGACCGCGGCGAGGACGCACAGGCCGACGATCAGGAAGGCGTTGCTGTAGCTCTGCGTGGTGACCTTGTCCCGCAGCTGCGTGAACAGGGGGATCAGTCCACTGGGTCCCTGGCTCTGCATCTGGGTGATGCGGGGGTCGACATCGGTCCCCGACGCGTGCAGCAGCGCACTGCGGCTGGCGAACAGCTGGGCCTGTTGGACCGTGGTGAGTGCGGTGATCGCCGCGAGCCCGATCGCGGCGGTGACGCGCTGGACCAGGGTGGTGATCGCGCTGCCGGCGCTGGCGATCGCCGGGGGCAGCGAGGACATCCCTCCGGTCATGATCGGCATGAAGCAGAGGGACAGCCCGGCTCCGGAGATCATCAGCCGAACGAGGATCTCCGGCCGGCTCGTGTCCGTGCTGATCTGGACCATCATCAGGTTGCCGATCGCGTTGACCGTCATCCCGAGCATGACCAGGTAGCGTGCGCCGATCTTGTCGAACAGCCGGCCGGCGAACGGGGTCAGTACCGCCATGACCAGTGCCTGGGGCATGATCGTCAGGCCGGTGTTCCACGCGGTGATGCCCTGGACGTTCTGCAGGAACAGCGGGACGAGGTAGATCGAGGCGAACAACCCGGTGTAGACGATGGCCATGAGCAGCAGCGAGATGACGAACGGCCGGTAGGTGAACGTCCGCAGGGTCAGTAGCGGTTGTTCGACCTGCAGCTCGATCACCACGAACAGCACCAGCAGGTCGAAGCCCACGGCGACCAGGATCAGCACCGGGTAGCTGGTCCAGCCCCACTGTTGGCCCTCGGACACGGCCAGCAGCAGCGCGAAGCACGCGGTCGCGATGCACAGGAAGCCGGGCAGGTCGAACCGCCGGCCGGGGGTCGCCGGGAACTTGGGCAACACGACCATGGCCGCGATCGCGCCGAGGATCCCGATCGGGACGTTGATGTAGAAGATCAGTCGCCAGTCCACGTAGTCGACCAGGTAGCCGCCCAGCGTGGGGCCGACGCCGGGGGCGAAGACGATGCCCAGGCCGTAGAGGCCCATGGCGGCGCCGAGCTTGGCCGGCGGCACCATGCGGTAGAGGATGGTCAGGCAGGTGACCGGGATGACCCCGCCGGGGATGGCCTGCAGGATCCGGTAGAAGATCATGGTGTTGAGGTCGGTCGCGGTGCCGCACAGCGCGGAGAACAGCGAGAACAGCAGCAGCGCGAGCAGGTAGGTCCGGCGCAGTCCCAGTCGTTCGCCCAGCCACGCGCTGGTGGGGACCACCACGCCGAGGCACAGCGTGTACGCGGTGGCGATCCACTGGATGTTGTCGGGGGAGGCGCCGAACTGGCCCTGCATCGTGGGGATCGCGACGTTGACGATGCTGGTGTCCAGGACGGACATGAACATCCCGACCACCACGACCGCCAGCGGCAGGCCCCACTTGGTGGTCCGGTCGGTCGGCGGTGGTGGGGTGGCCCTGGTCGACCGGGTCGGCGTGCGCACAGCTGTGCGCGGTCGCGTGGCGGCGGCCGTCGCCGGACCGACCGGTGCCGTCGGCGCCGCCTGGGGCCCGCCCCTCCGATCGCTCACCCGGTTCCGACTCCCTCCGGCCATCGTGTGACAACCCGGCCCGCCGGGCGGTCTCCCGCCGAACCCGGCGTGGCTATTACTCATGAGTTGTAACGGCACAGTGGGCTACTTCATGCCCGACCTGAGCGGAAATTGCTTTCCGTATGTCTAGTGCCCTGCGTCCGAAGTCCTTGCCAGATATTCGGTGATCCAGATGGATGCATCGCAAGGCGGAGGAGGGGCCGATACCGTCG
>DASYLM010000290.1:0-9461 GCA_036009565.1 Pseudonocardia sp.
ACCGCGATGCCGACCGCGGCGGACACGAAGTTCTGCACCGCCAGCCCGGCCATCTGCACCAGGTGCCCCATGGTCGACTCACCGGAGTACGACTGCCAGTTCGTGTTGGTCACGAACGACGCCGCCGTGTTGAACGACTGGTCCGGCGTCACCGGCCCGAAGCCCAACGACAGCAACAGGTGGTTCTGTACGCGCTGGAACCCGTACAGGAACAGCACCGACACCGCGGAGAACGCCAGGACACTCCTGGCGTAGACCGGCCACTGCTGGTCCGCGTCGGGGTCCACACCCATCAGGCGATAGAGACCACGCTCACCGCGCAGGTGCTTGTCCGAGGTGAAGGTATAGGCCATGTAGTCACCGAGCGGCCGGTAACTGACCACGAGGGCGAGTACCAACACCCCGGCCTGCAACCAGCCGGCGGCAGCGGCGCTCATCAGAACTTCTCCGGACGTACCAGGGCCATTACCAAATAGCCCGCCAACAACACCGCCACAACCAGACCGACGACGTTTTCCACGCTCACAGTCGCTCCACTCCCCGCAGCAGCAGCGCCAAGACCGCAAAAACGCCGATGATCAGCACCGTAAAGATCAGATCCGCCATCGGGGCTCCTGTTCCCAATCCACACTCGAGCAGCCGTACGGAGATCGAGTGATTCGCCGCCGGTCACTCGAGTACAGCTCTCGTACCTGTGATCAGGTGGCTCCAGCACGCCGTCCTTACACCCTGGCTACGGCTTACTGACGGGTCCTTAACGGTGCTGTCGCCGCCGCCACACCCGCGGGAAGCGCCGCGCTGAGGGGCCGGTCGGGCCAGGTGCGGAGCGGCTCAGCGGGTCAGGCCGCGGTACCAGATCTCCGGGCGACCGACCTGGCCGTAGCGCGGTACCCGTTTCGCCAGTCCGTTGTCGGCCAGATACTCCAGGTAACGCCGGGCGGTCACCCGGGCCACACCGGTCACCTCGGCCGCGGCCGCCGCCGACAAACCGTCGGGCTGCTCGCGCAGCGTGGTGACGATCGCGGTGAGGGTCTGGTCGCTCATGCCCTTGGGCAGCGTGTGCGGCGCCGGCGCCCGCAGGGTGGCCAGGGCGTGGTCGATCTCGGCCTGGTCGGCGGCGTGCCCCACGCTGCGGCGGAACTCCGCGTACCGCTCCAGCTTGTCCCGCAGCGAGGCGAAGGTGAACGGTTTGAGCAGGTACTGGATGACGCCGATCGACACGGCGGCCTTGACCACCGCCAGGTCGCGCGCCGAGGTCACGGCGATCACGTCGACCTGGCTGGTGGCGGCCCGCAGCGCCCGGCAGACCGCCAGGCCGTGGGTGTCGGGCAGGTAGAAGTCGAGCAGTACGAGGTCGACCTCCTCCCGGTCACAGAACCGCAGCGCCTCGGCCCCGGTCAGCACCACGCCGGCCACGGTGAAGCCCTCGACCCGCTGCACGTACGTCCGGTGTGCCTCGGCGACGATCGGGTCGTCCTCGACGACGAGGACCCGGATCACCTGGCCGCCCGGTGCCGTAGCGGCAGGCGCACGGTGAACACCGCGCCGCCGTCGTTGACCAGTTCGAGGGTGCCGTCGAACCGGCGGACGGCCTGCCCCACCAGCGCCAGGCCGAGCCCGTGCCCGACCGGTCCGTCGGGTGCCTTGGTCGACCAGCCCCGCTGGAAGACCTCATGGCGCGCGGTGTCGGCGACGCCGGGCCCGGTGTCGGCGACCCGCAGTACGAGATCATCCCCGTCCAGCCGCACCGCCACGATCACCCTCGGCCGGCCGTCGCGCAGCCCGGCGCCCTCGATCGCGGCGTCGATGGCGTTGTCCACGAGGTTGCCGAGGATGGTCACCAGGGCCCTCGGGTCCAGGCCCTCGGTGTCGAGGTCGCCGACCCCGGTGTCCTCGGTGATCACCAGCTCGACGCCACGCTCGTTCGCCTCGGCCGCCTTGCCGAGCAGCAGGGCCGCGAGCACCGGCTCCGACACCGCGCCCACGACCCGGTCGGTCAGCTCCTGGGCGATGTCCAGCTCGGCGGTGGCGAACTCGACGGCTTCCCGGGGGCGGCCCATCTCGACCAGCGAAACCACTGTGTGCAGGCGGTTGGCCGCCTCGTGGGCCTGCGCCCGCAGCGACTCCGCGAGCCCCCGGCTGCTGTTCAGCTCGCCGGTCAGCCGTTGCAGATCGGTGTGGTCGCGCAGCGTGACCACGTTGGCCCGGCCGCCGTCGCCGGAGTCCACCGGCGCCGCGTTCACCACCAGCACCCGCGTGTCGGTCACATGGATCTCATCGAGCCTCGGCTCCCCGGAGCACAGCGCCCGGGCCAGCGGGGCCGGCAGCCCGAGCTCGGTCGCCGACACGCCCACCGGGTTGTCGGTCAGCCCGAGCAGCTCGCGCGCGCCGTCGTTGCACAACACCACCCGGCCGTCCGCCTGGACCAGGATCAACCCTTCGCGCACCGCGTACAGCGTCGCCTCGTAGAAGGCGAACACCCGGTTCAGCTCGACGGAGCCAAGGCCCCGGGTGTGTCGCCGCAGCCGCACACTGATCAGGAAGCTGCCCACGCCACCGACCGCCAGCACGGCCGCCGCCACCGCGAGCAGCGGGATGAGGCGCTCGGTCAGCTCGGCGGAGATCGCCGCGACGGTGATCCCGACCGCGACCATGGCCACCACGTGGTGCGCCGCGTCGAACACCGGCACCACCGCCCGCATGGAGGGGCCCAGGGTGCCGGTGTAGGTCTCGGTGAACACGTGCCCGGTGCGCGCGACGGCCGTGTTGCCCAGGAACTGTTGGCCGATCTGGGTGGGATCGGGGTGGGTGAACCGGATGCCGTCCGGGCTCATGATCGTGATGAAGTCGACCCCGGTGTCCACGCGCACCCGCTCGGCGAACGGCTGCAGCGCACCGCGCGGCTCCGGTGTCGACGCCGCCGCGAGCACGACCGGCGAGTCGGCGATCGTGGCGGCCACCGCGATCACCTTGTCGCGCGCCTGGTCGTGGGTGGCCCGGGAGGCATCGAGGTAGGCCAGGCAGCCGCCCACCGCCACCACCGCCGCCACCCCGGCCAGCTGCAGCAACAGCAGCTGGCGGGCCAGACTCCAGCGTCTGCCGCGGATACGCACCCGCCAATATCAGCACACAACACCAGCGCACGACACCGGCGCCGTCGCGGCGATGTCCGCGAACTCTATGACCACAACAGTGACCTCGTTCACAGCCCACCGGATAGTCCCCGTCAAGCGGCGCCGCTGAAGGCCCGCGACGAATCCTCTGGAGGCAACGGTGCCCGTACCGAGTCCCACCGACGGTAGGCCGGCAACGGCCACCCCCGATCGCAACCACAGCCATCGCCTCTACATCGCGGTGGTCGTCGCGGTGGCCCTGGGCGTGATCGTCGGCTTCGCCGCCCCCGGCGTCGCCAAGGAGCTCGCGCCGCTCGGCGCCGGGTTCGTCAGCCTGATCAAGATGATGATCTCGCCGATCATCTTCTGCACCATCGTGCTCGGGATCGGCTCGGTCGCCAAGGCCAGCCAGGTCGGCAAGGTCGGGCTGCTCGCGCTGGGCTACTTCCTGGTGATGTCCACGGTCGCGCTGGCGATCGGGCTCGTCGTCGGCAACCTGTTGCACCCGGGTTCCGGCCTGCACCTGGACCCGACGGCGGCGGCCAAGGCACACCAGTCGGCGACCGGCGGTGAGGGTGGCACCGACTTCCTGCTCGGCATCATCCCCACCTCGCTCGTCTCCGCCTTCACCGACAACTCGGTGCTGCAGACCCTGCTGGTCGCGTTGCTGTGCGGGTTCGCGGTGCAGAAGCTCGGCTCCGCCGGGGCGCCGATCCTGCGCGGCATCGAGCACATCCAGCGGCTGGTGTTCCGCATCCTGTCGATGATCATGTGGGCGGCACCGATCGGCGCGTTCGGGGCGATCGCCGCGGTGGTCGGCTCCACCGGCTGGGCGGCGCTGCGCAGCCTCGGGATGGTCATGCTCGCGTTCTACGCCACCTGTGCGGTGTTCGTGTTCGTGGTGCTCGGCGCGATCCTGTGGCTCGGCGCGCGCACCAACGTGTTCAGCCTGATGCGGTACCTGCGCCGCGAGTTCCTGCTGATCCTGTCCACGTCGTCCTCCGAGTCGGCGCTGCCGCGGCTGATCGCCAAGATGCAGCACCTCGGCGTCAGCAAGTCCGTCGTCGGGATCACCGTGCCGACCGGCTACTCCTTCAACCTGGACGGCACCGCCATCTACCTGACGATGGCGACCCTGTTCATCGCCTCCGCGCAGGGCAGCCCGCTGTCGACCGGCGAGCAGATCTCGCTGCTGGTATTCATGATCATCGCGGCCAAGGGTGCCGCCGGCGTCAGCGGGGCCGGCATCGCCACCCTCGCCGGGGGGTTGCAGACACACCGCCCCGACCTGGTCGGCGGCGTCGGGTTCATCCTCGGAATCGACCGGTTCATGTCCGAGGCCCGGGCCCTGACCAACTTCGCCGGCAACGCTGTCGCCACCGTCCTGATCGGCTCCTGGACCGGCGAGTTCGACCGGGCGAAGTCACAGGAGGTGCTCGCCGGGCGGGACCCGTTCGACGAGACCAGCCAACTCGACGAACCACTGCCAGCCGCTACCCCCGCCGCCCAGCCGGTACCGGCGGTCGCCGGGTGACAACGGCGCTGGAACTGGTCGGCGCCGACGGGCTGGCTGTGCCCAGTCGTCGGCGAACGCGCCGGCCGGGCCCGCCCGGGCTGTGGTCCAGGCCACTGATAGCACCGTCACACCATTGACCTGCTGAGAACGGCTAAGGCGTGGAATTTAAATAAGGTACGGTTCGTTCCTTAGCTCAGAGGGGTCCGCCGATACCCGACCGGCCCGCAACACGAGTTTTGGAGGCCACGGTGACAGGCCCAGACACCGCATCCGTTACCACGACACAGCAGCGGCAAGCTTCCACCCGGGTGCCCAGCACGAACGGGTCAGCGCCGACCGCTCCGGCTCCCGCCCCTGCTCCCGCGCCCGCCCCGGCTCCCGCGGCGGCGGAACCACCCGCCGCGCCGGCGAAGAAGAAGATGAAGCGCGGCAAGAAGCTCGCGCTGATTTTTCTGGTCATCCTCGTGGTCCTCGGCGGCGCCGTCGGCGGCGGCGCGTACCTGGCCTACTCGAGCCAGTTCGTCTCCACCGACAACGCCCAGGTGGACGGCGACAAGGTCGACATCGCCGCGCCGGTCACCGGCACACTGACCGGCTGGGAGGGCGAGCAGGGCACCGACGTCACCACGAACGAGACGCTCGGCCGCGTCGAGATCCAGGGCACCGGACCCCAGCAGACCATCAAGTCCCCCGGCAACGGCACCATCGCCGTCAACAACGTGGTCAACGGGCAATGGGTGACCGCCGGCGACGAACTGGCCACCGCCTACGACTTCAACGACATCTATGTCACCGCCCGGGTCGACGAGACCGACGTCGCCGCCGTGCACCCCGGTCAGCTCGTCGACATCGACGTGGACGCCTTCGGCGGCACCCCGATCACCGGCACCGTCGAAGACGTCCAGGCCGGCGCGGCGGGCGAGTTCTCCCTGTTCCCCCAGTCCAACAGCACCGGGAACTTCCAGAAGGTCACCCAGGTCATCCCGGTCAAGATCGCGCTGACCGACACCCGCGGCCTGGCGCTGGTGCCGGGCATGAACGTGACCGTGCACATCCACAAGAACTGACCCGCCCCCGGTCAGCGATGCAGTGCCGCGCGAGCCGCCCAGTTCCCCGCGAACCGGGCGGCTCGCACGAGCCGCCGGCCGCGACCCTCCCGCCGGGCCGGCCGGCGGGCGGGGTGCCGGTCAGGCGCCCTTCGCCGCGCGGAAGCCGGCGTCCAGGTCGGCCTTGATGTCCTCGATGCCCTCCAGGCCCACCGACAGCCGCACCAGCCCCGGGCCCACCCCGGTGGCCAGTTGTTCCTCACCGGAGAGCTGGCTGTGTGTGGTGCTCGCCGGGTGGATCACCAGGCTGCGCACGTCGCCGATGTTGGCCAGGTGGCTGTGCAGCTCGAGTGCGTCGACGAACCGCTTCCCGGCCTCGACGCCACCGGCGATGTCGAAAGCGACCACGGCGCCGGCGCCGCGGGGCAGGTAGCGCTGCTGCAACGCGTGCCATGGGCTGGACGGCAGCGCGGCGTAGTACACCTTCTCCACCTCGTCGCGCTGTTCGAGCCACTCGGCGACCGCGGTGGCGTTCAGCACGTGCCGCTCGATGCGCAGCGACAGCGTCTCGATGCCCTGGATCAGCAGGAAGCTGTTGAGTGGGGCGATGGCCGGCCCGAGGTCGCGCAGCAGCTGCACCCGGAACTTGATCAGGAACGCCTGCGGGCCGAGTGCCTCCCAGTAGTTCAGCCCGTGGTAGCTCGGGTCCGGCGTGGTCAGGCCCGGGTACTTGTCGGCGTGCGCGCCCCAGTCGAAGTTGCCGCTGTCCACCACGAGGCCGCCGATCGACGTGCCGTGCCCGCCGAGGAACTTGGTCGCCGAGTGCACCACGAGGTCCGCGCCGTGCTCGAAGGGGCGCAGCAGGTACGGCGTCGGGACGGTGTTGTCCACCGCCAGCGGGACGCCGAGCTCGTGGGCCAGGTCGGCCACCGCGCGGATGTCGAGCACGTTGCTGCGCGGGTTGCCGATGGTCTCGGCGTAGAACAGCTTCGTGTTGGGCCGGGCGGCGGCCCGCCACGCATCCAGGTCGTCCGGGTCCTCGACGAAGCTGACCTCGATGCCGAGCTTCGGCAGGGTGTAGTGGAACAGGTTGTAGGTCCCGCCGTAGAGCGATGCGCTGGACACGATGTGGTCGCCGGCCTCCGCGACGTTGAGGATCGTCAGCGTCTGCGCGGCCTGGCCGGACGCGACGGCCACCGCGCCGATCCCGCCCTCCAGCGCCGCGACGCGCTGCTCCAGCACGTCCTGCGTCGGGTTCATGATGCGGGTGTAGATGTTGCCGACCTCGGCCAGCCCGAACAGCGCGGCCGCGTGCTCGGTGTCGCGGAAGGTGTAGGACGTCGTCTGGTAGATCGGGGTGGCACGCGCGCCGGTGGCCGGGTCGGAGGTGGCACCGGCGTGGACCTGTTTGGTCTCGAAGGACCAGCCGGCGGTCGGATCGGAAGCCTGGGTCACAACGCTCTCCTTGAACTTGGGCAGGGCAATGGGCGGCCCGGGAAGCCGGGCACGGCGGACAGATCAGACCGGACAGGCGAAGAGTGCGGCCCGGCCTTGGCGGGACGGCGCACGCGGCTGATGCGCGCGGTCAGCGGCAGGGGCGACAGGATGTGCTCGTGACGCGCATGAAGTCGACATGCAGTCGCGCCACGAGCCGGATCACCGCGCTACCGTAACCGGGTACCGGGTCAGGCACAACGACCCAGGGTGGTGATCATGAGGGGCGCGGTCTGGTCAGCGGCCTGAGCCAACCAGCCGATCACCGACTGTGACTATCGCGGCGTAGCGGCGCGGCGGCCTGTCGATCATCACGGCGATCGGCCGCGACGACAACGCCGCGAGACGCCGACCGGGCGCCGCGCAGCAGAGCATGCGTTGTTCAGCGCGCTCCTAACGGGCCGGCAGTACCCGGCCGCTGACCTCGCCGAACCCGATCTGTCCACCGCCGGCGCCCGGTGCGGTCGCCGTGATGGTGATCTCGTCGCCGTCGAGCAGGAACGTGCGGGCTTCCCCGTTGACCTCGATCGGCTCCTGGCCGCCCCAGGTCAGTTCGATGAACGCGCCGCGCTGCTCCTTCGCCGGGCCGGAGATGGTGCCGGAGGCGTAGAGGTCCCCGGTGCGGGTCGCCGCGCCGTTGACGCTCAGGTGCGCCAGCATCTGGGCCGGTGACCAGTACATCTCGCGGTATGGCGGGTGGCTGACGGGCTGGCCGTTCCAGCTGACGGTCAGCGCGATGTCCAGCCCCCACGGTTGGGACTCGCGCAGGTAGGGCAACGGTTGCGGGTCCTGCTCGGGGGTGGGGACGCGCGCGGCCTCGAGGGCCAGCAGCGGCACCACCCACGGGGATATCGAGGTCGCGAAGCTCTTGCCGAGGAAGGGTCCGAGTGGCACGTACTCCCAGGCCTGGATGTCCCGGGCGGACCAGTCGTTGACCAGGACCGCACCGAAGACCCGGTCGCCGAACTCGTGGCACGGCACGCTGGTGCCCAGCGGCGAACCGGTACCGAGGATGAACCCGAGCTCGGCCTCGATGTCCAGCCGGCGGCACGGGCCGAAGGACGGGGCCGGATCGTCGGGGGCCTTGTACTGCCCGTGCGGGCGCACGATGTCGGTGCCGGAGACCACCACCGTGCCGGCCCTGCCGTGGTAGCCCACCGGCAGGTGCTTCCAGTTCGGCATCAGCGGCTCCGCGTTCGGGCGGAACAGCCGTCCGAGGTTCGAGGCGTGGTGCTCCGAGGCGTAGTAGTCGACGTAGTCGGCGACCTCGATGGGCAGCTGCATCCGCACCTCGGCGACCGGGTACACGGCGGCGGTGACCCCGGCGACCTCCCCGGAGACCAGCTCGGTGATGGCGTGCCGCACCTGCACCCAGCGCTGGTGGCCCTGCGCCATGAACCCGTTCAGCGACGGCCGCGCGAACACCTCATCGCCCAGTGCCTCGGCCAGGTCCAGTACCGAGTCACCGACCCGGACCCCGACCCTCGGTGCGCCACCGGCGTGGGTGAACACCCCGTACGGCAGGTTGTCCAGGCCGAACAGCGAGCCCTCGGGGATCTCGATCGCGGTCATGCGGATAACTCCGTTCAGGCCAGCACGGTGGCGGGGATCAGGTCCAATTCGATCAGGTCGGTCAACGCGCGTCGCTGAGCTCGGTGACGGCGCCGGCGACCGCCTCGGGATCCCGCTCCGCCACCACCCGGGTCACCTCGGTCGGCGCCGCGCCGCACAGCGCCGCGTCGGTGGCCAGCATCAGGTTCAGGAAGCCGTGCTGCTCGAACCCGGGTCCGGCCGGCGCGGGGACGACAGCTGGGAACGACACGGACCGCCGGGACCCTCGGGCGACGCACTACGCGGAGACGAGTGCGCTGATCTCGCGGGCGGCCCGCACGACGGCGGTGGCGGCCGCGGCGACATCCAGCCCGTCGAGGGCGACCACACCCAGACAGGCCTCGATGCCGGTACCGCTCGGCACCTCGATCCCCGAGGCAACGCCCACCGCACCGCGCTCGAGCTGCCCGGCGGTCACGCAGTACCCGTCCCGGCGGGCAGCTTCGACCGCCTCGGGTTCACCGGGGCGCCGGGGGCGCAGTGCGAGGATCGCGATGCCGGCGGCGCCCACGGTCAACCGGTGCCTGCTCCCGACCCGGTACCCCACCCGGATCAGGCTGGGTTCGATAATAGTAATGATGTATGAGCTGTGACCCCTCACGCTGTGCCTCAGGCACCTCCGCGGAAAGTCGACTCACCGTGACCGGCCATATGAGCCCAGAACAGTTCCGTCAGCTCGGG
>DASYLM010000291.1:0-5297 GCA_036009565.1 Pseudonocardia sp.
GGGTGATCATGCAGGACTTCACCGGCGTGCCGTGCGTCGTCGACCTGGCCACCATGCGCGAGGCCGTCACAGAGATGGGCGGCGACCCCGCCAAGGTCAACCCGCTGGCCCCCGCCGAGCTGGTGATCGACCACTCGGTGATCATCGACGTCTTCGGTACCGCCGACGCCTTCGAGCGCAACGTGGAGTTCGAGTACGGGCGCAACAAGGAGCGCTACCAGTTCCTGCGCTGGGGACAGGGCGCCTTCGACGAGTTCAAGGTCGTGCCGCCGGGCACCGGCATCGTGCACCAGGTCAACATCGAGCACCTCGCCCGCACCGTGATGTCCCGGGGTGGCCAGGCCTACCCGGACACCCTGGTCGGCACCGACAGCCACACCACCATGGTCAACGGCCTCGGTGTACTGGGCTGGGGCGTCGGTGGCATCGAGGCCGAAGCGGCCATGCTGGGCCAGCCCGTGTCGATGCTCATCCCCCGGGTGGTCGGCTTCAAGCTCACCGGTGAGATCCCGCCGGGCGCCACTGCCACCGACGTGGTGCTGACGATCACCCAGATGCTCCGCCAGCACGGTGTGGTCAGCAAGTTCGTGGAGTTCTACGGCGAGGGTGTGGCGGCGGTCCCGCTGGCCAACCGGGCCACCATCGGCAACATGAGCCCGGAGTTCGGCTCCACGGCGGCGATCTTCCCGATCGACGACGAGACCATCCGCTACCTCACCCTCACCGGTCGCTCGAAGGAGCAGATCGCGCTGGTCGAGGCGTACGCCAAGGAGCAGGGTCTCTGGCACGACCCGTCACGGGAGCCGGTGTTCTCCGAGACCCTCGAGCTCGACCTGTCGACCGTGGTGCCCTCCATCGCCGGCCCGAAGCGCCCGCAGGACCGTATCGAGCTCACCGACGCCAAGTCCTCGTTCCGCAAGACGGTGCACGACTACACCGACGACGCCGAGGGCAAGACCCCGCTCAACCACGTCGACGAGGCCAGCGACGAGTCCTTCCCGGCCAGCGACGCCCCGGCCCTCAGCTTCGCCGACGAGGACGCCGCGCCGGTCGTGCACTCCGCCGCCACGGGCGGCGAGGGCCGGCCGTCCAAGCCCACCCAGGTGCGCTCGGAGACCCGGGGCGACTTCGTGCTCGACCACGGCGCCGTGGTCATCGCCTCGATCACCTCCTGCACCAACACGTCCAACCCGTCGGTGATGCTGGGCGCCGCGCTGTTGGCGAAGAACGCGGTCGAACGCGGGCTGACCGTCAAGCCGTGGGTGAAGACCTCGATGGCGCCCGGCTCGCAGGTGGTCACCGACTACTACGACAAGGCCGGCATGTGGCCGTACCTGGAGAAGCTCGGTTACCACCTGGTCGGCTACGGCTGCACCACGTGCATCGGCAACTCCGGGCCGCTGCCCGAGGAGATCTCGGCGGCCGTCAACGAGGCGGACCTGACCGTCGTCTCCGTGCTGTCCGGCAACCGGAACTTCGAGGGCCGGATCAACCCCGACGTCAAGATGAACTACCTGGCCTCGCCGCCGCTGGTGATCGCCTATGCACTGGCCGGCACGATGGACTTCGACTTCGAGAACCAGCCGCTGGGCACCTCGCCCGACGGCACCGAGGTGTTCCTGCGCGACATCTGGCCCAGCCCGGCCGATGTCCAGCAGACCATCGACTCCTCGATCAGCCAGGAGATGTTCACCAAGGACTACGCCGACGTGTTCAAGGGCGACGAGCGGTGGCGCGCGCTGCCCACCCCGGAGGGCAACACCTTCGACTGGGACCCCGACTCGACCTACGTGCGCAAGCCCCCGTACTTCGAGGGCATGGCCGCCGAGCCGGCTCCGGTGGAGGACATCGCCGACGCCCGGGTGCTCGCCCTGCTCGGCGACTCGGTGACCACCGACCACATCTCGCCGGCCGGTTCGATCAAGGCCGACACCCCGGCCGGGCAGTACCTCACCGAGCACGGCGTGGACAAGAAGGACTTCAACTCCTACGGGTCCCGGCGCGGCAACCACGAGGTGATGATCAGGGGCACCTTCGCCAACATCCGGCTGCGCAACCAGCTGCTGGACGGGGTGAGTGGCGGTTACACCCGCGACTTCACCCAGGACGGCGCCCCGCAGGCGTTCATCTACGACGCCGCGCGGAACTACGCCCGGTCGGACATCCCGCTGGTCGTGCTCGGCGGCAAGGAGTACGGCTCCGGCTCGTCGCGGGACTGGGCGGCCAAGGGCACCTCGCTGCTGGGCGTGCGGGCGGTCATCGTGGAGTCGTTCGAGCGGATCCACCGGTCGAACCTGATCGGCATGGGCGTCATCCCGCTGCAGTTCCCGGCCGGCGAGTCGGCCTCGTCGCTGCACCTGGACGGCACCGAGAGCTTCGACATCGCGGGCATCACCGCGCTCAACGACGGCTCGACGCCGCGCACGGTCGCGGTCACCGCGACCAAGCAGGACGGCACGAAGGTGGAGTTCGACGCGGTGGTCCGGATCGACACCCCCGGTGAGGCGGACTACTACCGCAACGGCGGCATCCTGCAGTACGTGCTGCGCCGCATGCTCGCCTCTTAACTCAGCGGCACAGACCGTTCCCGGGCCGCACAGACCTTCCAGGGTCTGTGCGGCCCGCGGCACGTCTGTGCCGGCCCGGGGCTTTTCCGGTCAGTGCGCGGTGGCCAGGGCGAGCGCGAACCGCTGCCGCGAGTCCGTCCACAGCTCGGTCAGCTCGAACCCGGTCCCGGTCAGCTCGGCCCGCAGGCCGGCCGGGCGGAACTTCGCGGACGTCTCGGTGCGCATCTCCTCACCCTCGGCGAAGGGCACCTGCAACCCCAGTTCGGGGACGTGCACCGTCATCCGCCGGGTGGCGCGCAGCCGCATCTCGATCCACTCCCGCTCGGCGTTCCAGAGCGCGACATGGTCGAAGGCATCGACGTCGAAGTCGGCGCCCAGCTCCCGGTTGAGCACCCGCAGCACGTTGCGGTTGAAGTCGGCCGTCACGCCCTGGGCGTCGTCGTAGGCCGGCACCATGACAGCCGGGTCGATCACCAGCCCGACGCCCACCAGCAGCTGCTCCCCCGGCCGCAGCACAGCCCGCGCCTTGCGCAGGAACACCGCCCGGTCCTCGGGCATCAGGTTGCCGATGGTGCCGCCGAGGAAAGCCAGCAGCCGCTTGCCCGCGGCCGGGATACGGGACAGGTGCCGGGTGAAGTCGCCGACGATGCCATGCACCACCAGGCGGGGGTAGTCCACCGCGAGCGCGCTGGTCGCCTCCCGCAGCGCCGCCTCGGACACGTCCAGCGGCAGGTAGCTCCGCAGCGTGCCCTGGGTGCTCAGCGCGTCCAGCAGCAACCTGGTCTTCTCCGAGGAACCCGAACCCAGCTCGACCAGCGCCTCGGCACCGGACGCGGCCGCGATCTGACCGGCCTGGGCGTGCAGGATCTCCCGTTCCGCGTTGAACGGGTAGTACTCGGGCAGCGCGGTGATCCGTTCGTAGATCTGGCTGCCGGCGGCGTCGTAGAACCACTTCGGTTGCAGCACCTTGGGCACCGCGGTCAGACCGACCCGGGCGTCGGACCGGAGTTCGGCGTCCGCGTCGGACTCGGACAGGTAGACATCGAGTACAGCGGAAGTCATCAGGCTCCTCTGTGGTCCGCGTTGACAGTCTTCAGAGTTCGGATCTCGCTCAGGTGGCTGTGCTGTGCTCCACGTCGTTGACCGCGGCGCCGTCGTCGTCGGCGCCGCCGCGCCGGGCGCCGATCCGCCCCGCACCGTTGGCGGCTCCGCCGTTCGGGGCCGCACCGTTCGGGGCCGCACCGTTCGCGGCCGCACCGTCCGGGTGCCAGGCGACCCGAGGCAGCTCAGCGGGCGGGGCGATCGGCACCGTGTCGGCATGGCCGGGCCGACCCACCAGCAGGTGGCCTTCGGGCACCGGAGTCCAGCCCGGCTCCTCGTCGTGCGGCTCGGAACCGACGGTCACCGCATCCGGTTCGGTACGCACCACCAGGGAGTGTCGCCAGGCGGTCGCGTAGATCTGGACGCCGTCGGTGAGCAGCAGATTCAGCTTCGAGCCCGGTGCGGCGGCCGCGACCGAGTTGACCACGCCGGCCAGCGCCGAGCCCGGTTCCTCGCCGGAGCGCAGCCGATGCCGCACCATCGCCCACAGCAACGCCGAGTCGGTCGGCGCGTCCAACGTGAGCAGGTCGGTCACTGGCAGCCCGCCGGCCAATCCGGCCACGGCGGACGGCCAGCCGAGCACCACGCCGTTGTGGCTGAACAACCAGCGACCGTCGGTGAAGGGAGCACTGGCGGTGTTCACCACCGGCATCCCCACGGTCGCGGAACGGATCGCGGCGAGCAGAGCGCCCGTCCCGGTGACCGCCGCGACCTCCGCGAACGACTGGTCGGCCCAGAGCGGACGGTCACTGCGGTAGCGGGTCGGCGCGGGCGAACCGGCGGAGGGATACCAACCGACGCCGAATCCGTCGGCGTTGATCGTCCCGCCGCCGCGCATGTCGCGGGGCGCGTAGGACTGCCGCAGCAGCCCGTACGCCGGCTCGAGGACCAGCGCGGCAAGCGAACGAACGGGACCGAGGTAGGCCAGATGGCGACACACGGCCGCTACCCGGCCCGACCGTTGCGCAGCTCGACCGGCGTGGCGTCGCGGGCGCAGCGGAATCCGGTGAAGATCTGCCGGCGTACCGGGTGGTCCCAGTTGCGGAAGGTGGCCCGCACCGCGGCCGGGTCCGTACCGAACGAACCACCGCGCAGCACCCGGTAGTCGCCGCCGAAGAACACCTCGGAGTACTCCGGGTACGGGAACATCTGGAACCCGGGGTACGGGTGCCACCCCGAGGACGTCCACTCCCACACGTCACCGATCAGCTGGTGCACACCGAGCGACGAGGCGCCCTTCGGGTACGCACCGGCCGGCGCCGGGGACAGGTGGCGCTGGCCGAGGTTGGCGTGCTCCGGGGTCGGCTCCTCGTCGCCCCAGGGGTAGCGGCGGGAGCGGCCGGTCGCCGGGTCCCACCGGGCGGCCTTCTCCCACTCCGCCTCGGTGGGCAGCCGCTTGCCGGCCCAGGCCGCGAAGGCGGCCGCCTCGTGGAAGCAGACGTGCACCACCGGCTCGTCCTCGCGGACCTGCTCGAGAACGCCGAACCGGCGCCGCCACCACTGCCCGTCGGCGTCGCGCTGCCAGAACTGCGGCGCGACCAGCTCGGCCTCCGCCCGGTGCCGCCAACCCTCGGCGGACCACCAGCGCGGCTCGGTGTAGCCGCCGGCCTCGACGAACTCCACGTACTG
>DASYLM010000292.1:0-14012 GCA_036009565.1 Pseudonocardia sp.
GGCCAGGCGGCGGCAGCCGCGCGCGCCCGGTTGCCCGGCCAGGCGGGCGAGCAGGTCGATGGGGTTGAACACCGTGCGGTGCGCCAGCGTGTCGACCGCCACCACGGCCTCCACCAGCGGGAGCCGTCGAGCAAGGTCCCAGCCGGTGCGCGGCGCGGTGGTCAGCCGGCAGCCCGCCGCAAGGGTGACATCCGGCTCGGGCACCCACGCGTAGCCGATCCGGAGCCCGCGATGCGCCCGGACGTACCCGGGTACGAGCACCTCGGCCGGCGCGTTCCGGGGTGCGCAATCGGCGCCGAGCAGCCGCGCCGCCGAGTACCCGGCGAGCACGCCGCCCCGATCGCGGACCAGCAGGTACGCGGCAAGCGACCGAACGGCCAGATCCGGTTCGAGCGCGACCGGGGCGAACACGTCGGGGAACAGCCGGACGAACCGGGGCCCGTAGAGCTCGCCGCGGCTGACCAGGCCGAGTGCCCGCGCCTCGCTACCCCGGAACGGGGCGTCCAGACCAGCCTTGAACAACACGCCGCCCAGCGTGACCGCCGAGGGCCCGTCGCCGTGGGCGTTTCGCCGAGTTCAACCTGGTTCAGGTCGAACTCATGGTCGAACCTGCAACAGGTTGAGTTGATCATGTCGCCGTGGCCGTGACACGCCGGGCCTAGCAGACAGATCGGTGATCTGCGACTTGGGTGCCGACTACTCGCCGGATCAGGGTAATTACGCAGCGGAGTCGGCGTGTCGGGCCCGAGTCTCAACACTCACGCGAGTACCGGCTGCTGACAGCTTTCCAACCTCCGGTAATCTCCGCGGCATGGGATCCGAGCGGATAACGGTCACCCTGCCGCCTGAGCTGGTGGCCAACGCTCGAATTGCGGTGCGCAGTGGCGCCGCGGCGAGCCTCTCGGCCTTCGTTGCCGACGCGCTCCGGGGTCAGCTCGAGCGGAACCAGGCGCTGGATGAGCTGGAGCGTGTCCTCGGGGGACGGCCGCCGCGCGAGGCGCTGGAAGCGGTTCGCCGCGACTTGGGTCTTCCCCCGGCAGGTCAGCAGGTCGCGTGATTGGCGGGCGAGTCCTCGACGCCTCAGCGGTAATGGCCTTCGCATCACAGCGCTCGGTCTACGCGGCCGCCCTCGTGTGGACCGTCGTCGAGGAACACATGGTTCTGGTGCTGCCGTCGGCGGCGGTGGCCGCCGCGTGGTCCCAGCTGGAAGCGAAGTACCACCCGGTGCTGGAGGTACTGCTCCGGCTGCCGAACACGGTGATCGACGACCTGGATGCCGACCGCGCCCGCGCGGTGGGCCAGCTCGAGCCCGGCGACCTCGAGGCGGCGCACGCGGTGGCCTGCGCGCAGCGGCGGGGCTGGCCGCTGGTGACCACCGACGCGGCGCGCTACAAGGAGTTCAACGTCGAGGTGCCGGCCGAGGAGATTCCCTGACCGTCCCGGCAGCCGCGGCGCCGCCGCGGCGGTAGGTTGCCGCCATGGCGGGGCTATTGCGAGGCCGGCGGATCCTGGTGACCGGCGCCTCGGCGGGCATCGGGGCGGCGGTGGCGCGCGCCGTGGTGGAGGCCGGCGCCCAGGTGGCCCTGCTGGCCCGTGGCAAGGATCGGCTGGCTGACCTCGCCGCCGAGCTCGGTCCCGATGCAACCCCGGTGACCTGCGACATCACGGATGACGACGCAGTCCCGGCCGCCGTGGACGAGGCCGCTCGCCGGCTCGGCGGCCTGGACGGCGTGGTGAATTCCGCCGGACTGTTCGGCGCCGGCACGCTCTCCGACACCGACCCGGCCGCCTGGCGGGCGATGTTCGGGGTCAACGTGCTGGGGCTGCTGACCGTCACCCGGGCCGCCGTGCCGCACCTGTTGCGGGCCGGTCAGGGGGCCAGCGTGGTGAACATCTCATCGATGTCCGGGCGGCGGGTTCCGAGGGCCGAGTCCGGGGTCTACTCGGCTACCAAGTTCGCGGTGCACGCGCTCGGCGAGGCGCTGCGGTTGGAGCTGGCTCCCCAGGGCATCCGGGTCACCACGGTGGCCCCCGGCATGGTGGACACCGACATCGCGGCCAGCGTGCCGGACAGCGAGTACGTCGAGCAGTTCCGGGAGCGGCTGCGCACGGACGGCCTGCCGCCGAGCGCGGTCGCCGCCGCGGTGGTTCATGTGTTGGGCACCCCGCCCGGGGTCAACGTGGTGGAGTACGCCGTGATGTCGGTAAGCCAATGAGCGAACTCGCGTCGGCGCGGACCGCCCAGACCGGTCCGGTCGCGCACTCGAGCCTGTCCCGCTCCTCCTCGCCATTCGTCGACTTCGACCGTGCGTCCTGGGCCCGCCTCGGCGAGTCGATCGCGCTGCCGCTGACCGCCGCCGAGCTGGCCCAGATCCGCAGCCTCGGTGACGAGGTGGACCTGGACGAGGTCCGCGAGGTCTACCTGCCGCTGTCGCGGCTGCTGAACCTGCATGTGCAGGAGGGTGGCCGGCTCTACCGGGCGTACCGGACGTTCCTGGGCGACCAGCCGGCCCGGACGCCGTTCGTGATCGGCATCGCCGGGTCGGTCTCGGTCGGCAAGTCGACGACGGCGCGACTGCTGCGCACCCTGCTGGCCCGCTGGCCGCACCACCCGAGGGTGGAGCTGATCACCACCGACGGCTTCCTCTACCCGAACTCCCAGCTCGAGGCACGCGGTCTGATGCTGCGCAAGGGGTTCCCGGAATCCTACGACCGGCGGGCGCTGCTGCGCTTCGTCACCGAGGTCAAGGGAGGCAAGGACGAGGTCCGCGCGCCGGTGTACTCGCACCTGACCTACGACATCATCCCGGACCGGTCCGTGGTGGTGCGCCGGCCGGACATCCTGCTGTTGGAGGGGCTGAACGTGCTGCAGCCGGCCACGGCTGGCCGGGACGGCCGGGGCAGCAGCCTGACGGTGAGCGACTTCATCGACTTCTCGGTCTACGTCGACGCGCCGCCGGAGGAGGTGCGCAGCTGGTACATCAGCCGGTTCCTGCGGCTGCGCGAGACGGCGTTCCGCGATCCCGCGTCCTACTTCCGCCGCTACGCCGACCTGGACCACCCGTCCGCCACCCGCCGCGCCGAGCAGCTGTGGGACGAGATCAACGGGCCGAACCTGCGCTACAACATCGCGCCGACCCGCAGCCGGGCATCGCTGGTGCTGACCAAGGGACGGGACCACGCCGTCACCCGGATCCGGCTGCGCAAGCTCTGAGCCCGCGCCGGACCGGGAGCCGCCGGCGGTGCCCGACCCGGACCATCACCTGATCAGCGTGCCGTGCGGCCGGCCCGGGTAATGGCGGGGATGATGTTGTGGTGACCGGGCCAACCGCGACCTCGAGGCGGGTCGGGGCGTTGCTGGTGACCTCGAACGGGTTCGTCGACGCCTACACCTACCTGGCGCACGGTGGCGTCTTCGCCAACGCGCAGACCGGCAATGTGATCCTGTTCGGGGTCGGGCTGGCCAAGCCGGGCGAGGTCGACGCGCTGACCCACCTGTGGCCGGTGCTCGCGTTCGTCGTCGGCATCGTGGTGGCCAGGCTGTTCCGTGGCGAGGCGGCCGCCCGCCAGCTGCACTATCCGCTGCGCTACGTCCTCGGGCTGCAGGCGCTGGTCCTGATCGCGGTCGGGCTGCTGCCGGCGAGTGCGCCCGAGCCGACGATCACCACCAGCATCGGGTTCGTCGCGGCGCTGCAGATCTCACTGTTCCGCTCGGTCCGCTCGGCCACCGTGGTGCCGGTGGCGATGACCGGCAACCTGATGCGGACCACCGATGCGGTGTTGACCGCGCTGCGCGGGCGCCGCGGCGAGGACGTCGCGCTCGCCGTGCTCTACGTGTTGCTGGTGCTCGGGTTCGGCGCCGGCGCGGTGGTCGGTGCGCTGGTCACCGGCGTGGTCGGCACCCGCGCGGTATGGATACCCGCCGCGATGATCGTCGTTGCGCTGGTGCTGTTCTTCATCGACGAACCGCGGCACCCGGCGCCGTCGGAGGACGCGCCGCCGTCGGATGACACGGCCTGAGCTCAGGGTGCCGTCGAGCCCTCGTCGATCGCGTAGTAGGTGACCCGGCCGCCGTCGGCGGGGTCCTTGCTGTTCTTGGAGATCTGGTAGTCGCCGACCTGGAAGCGCACCGTCTCGCCCTGGAAGGTGGCCGGGATCGGTGCGGTCACCCGCTTGGTCTGCCCGCCGTAGGTCGCGGAGAAGACCATACCGCCGTTGCCCACGTCGCTGATCGTGAAGTCGAACCGGCCGCCCAGCGGTATGCCGGAGATCAGCTGGTAGGTCTGCCCGTCCTCGCTGTCCTGGGCCTTCTTGACCACGACCCGGATGGCGCCGGCCTGGTAGTGCAGCATCACGTAGGGCACCGAACTGATCGAGTCCGCGCCGTGGATCTGGCCGATGATGATGTCTTTGGTGTCGCTGGGGACCTGGGTCACCGCGAGCGAGGCGGTCAGGGTGTGCGGGCCCGTCCCGGCCTCGAAGTTCTCGAGGCTGTCCAGCTCGGTGCGGGGGTGGTCCGAGTTCTTGGTGGTCGCTCCGACCACCGGCGCCCAGAACGTCAGGCTGCCGTCCGGGTTCGCGGTCAGCCACGGCGGGGTGGTGCTCGCGGGCTGGATGATCGCCGCGTTGCCCTTCTTGCCCGCCTCCGGGATGGTCAGCTTCCAACCGTCCAGGTTGATCGTGCTCGCCGGGCCGGGCTGCGCGGGGGCCGCCGGCGGCGCCGCGCTGGGCGGGGCTTGCGGGGAGCCGCTCCCGCGCGTCGTGATGCCCAGCCAGAGCCCGCCGCCGAGCAGCACGATGACCGCCGCGATCGCCAGATTGCGACCTTTGAGCAAGGGCGATCGCCCGTCCCGCTTGCGCTGCTTCACTCTCCCAAGGTAGCGCGCACCCCGGCCCCGCTCGCCAGTGTCATCCTGGGGCTGATCAACAGCAGGGGCGCCCGCGCCAGGTGTCGCGGCCCTCTTTCAGGGCGACCGCGGCGATCACCAGCGCGGCGACCGGATCGGCGCCGGACCAGCCGAACAGGGTATTGAGCAGCAGCCCGGCCAGCAGGATCGCGGACAGGTACGTGCAGAGCAGGGTCTGGTGCGAGTCGGCGACAGCGCTGGCCGAGTGGAGCTCCCGGCCGGCCCGCCGCTGTGCGTGCGAGAGCACCGGCATGACCACCAGGGACAGCGCCGCGAGCACGATGCCGACGGTGGACGGCGCGGCCTCAGCCGCCCCGGTGAGGGCGCGGACCGACTCCACGCCGACGTACCCGGCCAGCGCGAAGAAGGACAGCGCGACGACCCGCAGTGCGGCCCGTTCCCTGGCCCGGGGGTCGCGGCCGCTGAACTGCCAGGCGATCGCGGCGGCCGAGGCGACCTCGATCACCGAGTCCAGCCCGAACCCGATCAGCGCGGTCGACGAGGCGGCGGTGCCGGCCGTGATGGCCACCGCCGCCTCGATCACGTTGTAGCTGATCGTGGCGGCCACCAGGTAGCGGACCCGGCGGACCAGCACCTGGCCGCGCACCGTGGCAACGCCGGCCGGTGCCTCGGGAGCGGCGCCCGTCGCGCCCGGCAGCCCGGTCGCGTGGCAGCAGCCGTCGGTGCAGTCGGTCAGGGTCGGTGCGGGGCCGCCGCCGGTGGCCGGGGTGTCGGCGTCCATCAGCAGCAGCCCTCCGTCCCGCTGACCGGGCAGGCGGCCGGGTCGGTGACCAGTACGAGCTGGAGCAGGTCGCCGAGGGCGTGCGCGAGCCGGGGGTCGGCGAGCTCGTAGCGGACCCGCCGGCCTTCCGGGACGGTCACCACGAGCCCACAGCCGCGCAGGCAGCTCAGGTGGTTGGACAGGTTCTGACGGCTCACCCCGAGCAGCTCGGCGAGCTCGGCCGGGTACCCGGGCGCCTCGCGCAGCGCCAGGAGCAGCCGCGCCCGGGTGGGGTCGGACAGGGCGTGGCCGAACCGGGCCAGCACGTCGCCGTAGGTCACTGTCTGCACGGGCCCGAACGATACAGCAACCACTGAACCCCGAGCGGCTCGCACAGACCGCGTGGCGTCGGCACAGACCGTGCAGTGTCTGTGCCGCCGGCACTGGGTCTGTGTGAGCCGGACTAAGTTCGGCCCGTGAGCGGACGGGTGAGGGCGACTGGCGGCTGACCGCCGGAACGGGGTGCGCCGCCATGGGCGGTTCGGCGGTGGTGCTCGGCTGGGGCCTCGGGCTTGCCCTGGTGCTGTTGGTGCTCATTGCGGCCGGGGCCGCGCTCGCCCTGCACTCGGGGCTCAGCCGCCAGGTGTTGATCGCGGCGGCGCGGGCCGTCGTCCAGCTCGCCGCGGTCTCCTCGGTGATCGTGGCGGTGGCTCGCTCGCTCTGGTTGAGCGCACTGTTCGTCCTGGTCATGTTCGCGGTGGCGGCGTGGACCTCGGCCCGGCGGGTGTCCCGGGCCGGCGGCGCGGCGGTCGTCTGGCTGCCGATCGCGGCGGGCACCGTACCGGTGCTGGCGGTGGTGCTCGGCTGTGGCGCGGTGCCGTTGACCGGCATTGCGATCGTGCCGGTTGCCGGCATCGTCATCGGCGGGACCATGACGGCGACGTCGCTGTCCGGTCGCCGCGCCCTGGACGAGCTCGGCACCCGGTACGGGGAGTACGAGGCCGGGTTGTCGCTCGGGCTGCTGGAGCGGGACGCGGCCATGGAGATCTGCCGCCCGGCCGCCACCCAGGCGCTGGTGCCGCCGCTGGACCAGACCCGCACCGTCGGCCTGGTCACGTTGCCCGGTGCGTTCGTCGGGGTGCTGATCGGCAGCGGTGACGCGCTGCAGGCCGGCGCGGCGCAGATCCTGGTACTGGTCGGCCTGCTCGCGGCCGAGGTGATCGCGGTGCTGTGCACCGTCGAACTCGTGGCCAGGGGGCGGATCCGGCGCCCCGCCGCCGAGCTCGCCGCCCCGAGAGGACCGAAGCCACCGAGGCGCCGCCGGCAACTGTCCCGGCCGCGGTGAGGTGGGCAGGTTCAGGGCGTGCCCAGCATCTTTCGCACCATCGCGGTGTAGCGCGCCACCACGTCGTTGAGGCTGAGCGACCCGGAGTGGCTGAACCAGGTGCGCACCCCGTTGAGCATGTCCAGCACCGCCATGGTGCACAGGTCCACGTCGTCGGTGGCGATCTCGCCCGCCGCGCACCCTTCCTTGATCGCGTTCTTGACCGCGTCCTGGTAGGCCCACTGCAACCGGGTCAGCTCGCGGACCTGCGGCTCGTTGAGCGAGGCGCGGATGTGGTTGACCCGGAGCAGCTCGGCCCGCCGGGCGTCGCTGATCTCCAGGTGCAGCCGGACCGCGTCGAGCAACCGTGCGGTGGGGGAGCGCCCCGGGTCGCGCAGTGTCGGGATGATCTCGGCGTTGAACACCTCCATGAAACGGTGCACCACCGCGTAGAGGATCTCCTGCTTGTTGCTGTAGTGGTGGTAGAGCGTCGAGGACGAGATGCCGATCGCCTCGGCCAGGTCGCGGATCGAGGTGGCGTCGTAGCCGCGTTCGTAGAACAGCAGGGCGGCCCGGTCCAGGATCTGCTCGGCGATGTCCTGGCCGCCGTCAAGTGATCGTTTACGCGCCATCGTCGCCTCCCTCCCACACTGGCCCGGGCGGTCGGGTGAGTCGGGCCGCTCCGGTTCGCCGTGTCGATCGATCCGGTTGGTAACAGACTCTCAGACTGCTGGACGAGCAAATATAGTACGTTTAGCGTGTCGATCGAGCGATCGACACGTGCGCCAGCGGAAGGAGGCCGGTGGAGATGGCCGACACTGCGGAGAAGTCCGGTCCGGCGGCCCGCGCCTGGGCCGCCGCGCACCGCCGCCCCGACGCCGACTACGCCGCGCTCACCGCCGACCCGGAACTGCTGGCCGACGTCGGCGCCGAGGTGGCGCTGGCCAACACCGAGCTGTCCCGCGTCGAGCAGATCAAGCACCGGCGGCTGCTGCCCGCCGACTGGCTGCCCGCCGACTGGCTGCCCGACGGCGACGAGCTGACCCCGACGATGAAGATGCGCCGCCGCGTCATCGGTTCCACGTACGCGGAGACCATCGAGGAGCTGTACGCATGACCGGACGCACCGCACTCGTGACCGGCGCCAACGGCGGCATCGGCGCGGCCATCGCCGCGCGGCTGCGCGCCGACGGTCTGAAGGTCATCACGCTGGACCTCGCCGGGCCGTGCGACCTCCGGCTGGACATCGCGACGGACCCGCTGCCGGCGGTGCTGGCCGAGGTGGACGTGTGCGTGTCCAACGCCGGCATCGTGGACACCATCGCGCCGACGCACCGGATGACCGACGAGCAGTGGCGCCGCGACATCGACGTCAACCTCACCGGGGCGTTCCGGGTGATCCAGGCCTGCCTGGTCGGCATGCGCGAGCGTGGCTGGGGGCGGATCGTGGCGATCTCCAGCCTGGCCGGCCACGACGGACTGCCCGGCCAGGTCGCGTACGCGGCGTCGAAGGCCGGGCTGCACGGGATGATGCGCACGATCGCCACGGAGAACGCGAAACGCGGCATCACCGCCAACTGCGTGCTGCCCGGCATGGTGGCCACCCCCAAGGCGCTCGCCATGCCGGACGCGGTGCGGGACCGGATTCTCCCGCTGATCCCGATGGGCCGGTTCGCCGAACCCGCCGAGATCGCCGGGCTGGTCGGCTACCTGGCGGGGGAGAGCGCCGGGTACCTGACCGCCCAGGAGATCGAGATGCACGGCGGACTGGGGCTCAACACGATGAGCCTGGGCGGCTCCCGGTGAGCGTCTCCAGCCAGGAGGCCCGCGCGGGCGCGCCGGCCGGGACCGCCCGCCCGGACCTCGGGCAGGTCGACGTGCTCATCATCGGCGCCGGCTTCAGCGGGCTGTGCGTGGCCCGGGGACTGCGCCGGCGCGGCTTCTCGTTCCGGATCCTGGAGCGGGCCGGCGACGTCGGCGGCACCTGGCGGGACAACACCTACCCGGGCTGCGCCTGCGACATCCCGTCGCCGCTCTACTCGTACTCGTTCGCGCAGCGGGCCGGGTGGACCCGGTTGTTCCCGCGCCAGCCGGAGATCCTGGACTACCTGCGCGACTTCGCCCGCCGCCGCCGGCTGCTCGAGCACATCCGCTTCGACACCGAGGTCACCGATGCCCGCTGGGCGGAGGCCACCGGCACCTGGGAGGTGACGACCGCGGCCGGCGAGCGCCATGTCGCGCGCGCGGTGGTGTCGGCGATCGGTGCGCTGCACGTGCCGGCCAGGCCCCGGTTGCCGGGGCTCGACACCTTCGCCGGCCCGACCATGCACTCGGCGACCTGGGACCACGGGCTGGACCTGCGCGGCAAGCGGGTCGCGGTGATCGGCACCGGGGCGAGCGCCATCCAGTTCGTGCCCCGCATCGTCGATCAGGTCGAGCACCTGTCGCTGTTCCAACGGACCCCGCCGTGGATCGTGCCGAAGAGGGATGTCCCGTTCACCGGCCGGCAGCGGCTGCTGCGGCGGTTGGCGCCGGCCCGCTGGTACGGCAGGGCCCGGCTGTTCTGGATGCACGAGTCCCGCCGCAAGGGGTTCACCGACGGGGCGGTTGCCGGTGGTGCTGAGCGGGACGGCACCGCCGGGTTGGCCGCCGCCGAGCGACTGGCCCGCGCGCAGCTGCGCCGCCAGGTGCCCGACCCGCAACTGCGCGCCAAGCTCACCCCCGACTACGCGATCGGCTGCAAGCGACTGCTCATCTCCAGCGACTACTACCCCGCGGTGAGCAAGGCGAACGCCACCGTGGAGACCGCGGGCATCCGCGAGGTCCTGCCGGACCGGATCGTCACGGAGGACGGCGCCCAGCACCCGGTCGACGTGATCATCTTCGGTACCGGGTTCGACACCCAGCACGGGCTCGCCGCCGTGCCGGTCACCGGCCGGGGCGGCCTGGACCTCACCCGGCGCTGGGTCGCCGGGATGGAGGCCTACCTCGGCACCACCGTCTCCGGCTTCCCGAACTACTTCGTGATGATGGGCCCGAACTCCGGGCTCGGCCACAACTCGCAGATCTTCATGATCGAGGCGCAGGCCCGGTACGCGGTGAGCTGCCTGGTTGCGATGCGCCGCCGGCGGGTCCGGTCGGTCGAGGTGCGGCCGGAGGTGGAGCGCGAGTACAACGACTGGGTGCAGCGTTGCCTCGACGGCTCGGTCTGGCAGGCGGGCGGCTGCCGTAGCTGGTACCAGCACGCCGAGACCGGCCGCAACACCCTGCTCTGGCCGTCCTCGACGATCGAGTTCTGGCGTCGGACGCGCCGCGCGCGACTGTCCGACTACCGGCGCGGCTGAGCGACCCGTGCGGCTTGAGCGACCCGTGCGGCTGAGCGACCCGTGCGGCTGAGCGACCGGCGCGGCTGAACGACCCGCGGCTGAGCGACCCGTGCGGCTGACGGCCCGCGCGGCCGGCGAGCTAGTGCATCATCGCGGCGGCGGCCGGTTCGCGGGTGGGGTGGGCCGTGGCGCCGGCCGGCGCGGCATCGGCGTCCCCGTCGGCCCCGGGCTCTGCCGTCGCGGCGTCCGCCGTCGGGAAGGCCTCCGGGCGTTTGATGAAGAACGCCAGTGCGAGGCCGATCACGGTGAGCACGGCGCAGACCAGGAACACGTTGCTGTACGCGTCGGCCATCACGTGGCCCTGCAGCTGCTGGTAGTAGCCGTACCTGCCGGTCAAACCCTGGTCGGCGAGCTGTTTGGCCAGCGGGGTCGGCGGGCTGGCCGGGATCAGCGCGGCCCGGTCGGCCATCAGCTGGTTCGCCTGGTTGGTGGCCAGCACGGTCATGCCGGCGAGCCCGAGGGAGGCCGAGACCCGCTGGGTGATGTTGTTGACGGTGGCGCCGGAGCCGGCGAGATCGGGCGGGATGGCGGACAGCCCGGCCGTCATGATCGGCATCAGCGCGAGCCCGTTGCCGATGGCCCGGACGCAGGTCCAGAACACCACCTCGCCCTGGGTCATGTCGGGGTTGATCCCGCACAGCAGGAAGCCGCCCCAGACGGCGACGAGCAGCCCGACCACCGCCGGCCAGCGCGGCCCGATCTTGTCGTAGAGGGTGCCGGCGATCGGCATGAACACGGCCAGCATGAGCGCTTCGGGCAGCAGGATCAGGCCGACGCGCAGCGGTTGCAGACCCTGGCTCTCCTGTAGGTACAGCGGCAGGTAGAACAGGATCGCGTACAGGCCGACGGACAGGATGCTGATCAGCAGCAGCGAGTTCACGAACTGCCAGGACTTGAACACCCGCAGGTTGAGCAGCGGCTGGTCGCGTTCGAGCTCGATGATCACGAACAGGGCCACCAGCAGCGTCCCGGCCACCAGCAGCATCCGGACCCGGTAGCCGTCCCAGCCCCAGGACTGACCCTGGGAGGTGGCGAGCAGCAGCGCGAACAACCCGGCGCCGATGGTCAGGAACCCCCACCAGTCCAGCGGCCGCTTCGAGATCTCGCCGACCTTGGGCAGCAGGAGGTAGCCCAGGATCGCGCCGAGGATGCCGACCGGGACGTTGATGTAGAAGATGAGTCGCCAGTCGATGTACTCGACCAGGTAGCCGCCCAGCGTGGGGCCGATCGCCGGTCCGACGACCACGCCGAGACCGTAGATCCCCATCGCGGCGCCCATCTTCTCCCGGGGCACGATCAGGTAGACGATGGTCATCGTGACCACCGGCAGGATGCCGCCGGGGACCGCCTGCAGGATCCGGAACGCGACCATGCTGTTCAGGTCCCAGGCCAGCCCGCACAGCGCGGAGAAGGCCGCGAAGCCGAGCAGCGAGTACAGGTAGACGCGGGTCTGGCCGAGCCGCTCGCCCAGCCAGCCGCTCAGCGGGACTACCACGCCCAGCGACAGGGTGTACGCGGTGGTGATCCACTGGATGCCGTCGGTGGTGGCGCCGAAGTCACGCTGGATGGTGGGGATCGCCACGTTCACGATGCTGATGTCCAGGACGGACATGAACATGCCGACGATCAGTACGAGCAGCGGGACCAGCCAGCTGCCGTTCGGCGCGCTCGCGGCCGGTGGCGCGGCCGGAGCTCGGTCGACGGTCTCGGCGCTCATCGGAACCGACCGCCCTCCGTCAGCTCGCAACATCATCTAACGAACGTGTGCTGATACTAAAAGTAACAGGCTCACCTCTTCGTCGGCTACGGCTTTACGGGTTGCCGCCGCCGTGGCCCGCAACGTGGGTGAGCGGAGAGAAAAGTTACTGGATGTCGTTCTTTCCAGAGGTCAGCTCGTAAGCTGCTGTGGTGATGGCTGAGGGTGACGGCGGTGCACGCCTCGGGTTGCGGGAGCGCAAGAAGCTGATGACCCGCGGTGCCATCCTGGACGCCGCCCAGTCGATGTTCGCCGAGCGTGGTTTCGACCACGTCACGGTCGCCGAGATCGCCGACGCGGTGAACATCTCCCCGAAGACGGTGTTCGTGTACTTCTCCGCCAAGGAGGACCTGGTCTTCGACGGCGAGGCCGAGATGCGGGACCGGATCGTCGCGCGGATCCGGGGGCGTGCCCCCGGTGAGACCCCGCTGGACGCGATGGGCGGGCTGTTGCGCGAGCTGTTGGCGGCCTACGACCCGCCGGCGGTGACCGGGCTGGACCGGCTGCGCCGCACGGTGGGGGACAGCGCGGTACTGAAGGCGCGGATGCGGCTGATGTGGGAGCACTTCGAGGAGGCGGTCGCCGCCGTACTGGCCGAGGAGGTCGGCGAGGATCCGCACGCGCCGCGGCCGAGGGTGGCTGCCGCCCAGCTCGTCCTGGTCTTCCGGCTGATGGCCTGCGAGGCGGTTGCCGAGTACGTGCTCGCCCAACCCGGCCCCGAGCAGGCGGCGGCGCTGGAGACCTGGCTCGACGTCTCACTGCAACAGGTGGCCGGCGGCATCGACGATTTCACGCCGCATTAGGGGGTACTTCGGTACCGGAGGGTGTGAGGAACGACATCGGTCCAAAAGGTTGGCCTTCCTATGATCGGGTGTCAGACTAAGTCTGCTGGCCCGTCGAGCCTGAGGAGCGTCGCGATGGCAGAGCTGCACGTGCCGACCCACCCCGTCCGGTTCGTCACGGCCGCGAGCCTCTTCGACGGGCACGATGCGGCGATCAACATCATGCGGCGCATCCTGCAGCGCCAGGGCGCCGAGGTCGTCCACCTGGGGCACAACCGGTCGGTGGACGAGGTCGTCGCGGCCGCCATCCAGGAGGACGTGCAGGGCGTCGCGATCAGTTCGTACCAGGGCGGGCACGTCGAGTACTTCAGCTACCTGGTGGAGCTGCTGCGCGAGCGCGGCGCCGGCCACGTCAAGGTCTACGACGGTGGCGGCGGCGTCATCGTGCCCGAGGAGATCAAGCTACTGCACTCGCGCGGCGTCTCCCGGATCTTCTCCCCGGAGGACGGCCAGAAGCTCGGCCTGCCCGGGATGATCAACATCATGATCCGCGAGTGCGACGTGGACCTGACCGCCGAAGCCCCCGCGTCCTACGACGGCGTGTTCTCCGGCGAGACCGCCACCCTGGCCCGCGCGCTCACCTTCGCCGAGGCCGGCCGGCTGCCCGACGAGGTACGGGAGCGGATCAGCCAGGCGCTCGAGCAGCACCCCGTCCCGGTCCTCGGTATCACCGGCACCGGCGGCTCCGGCAAGTCGTCGCTCACCGACGAGCTGGTCCGCCGCTTCCGGCTGGACCAGGAGGACAAGCTGCGGATCGCCGTGCTCGCCGTCGACCCGACCCGGCGCAAGGGTGGCGGCGCGCTGCTCGGCGACCGGATCCGGATGAACTCGCTGGTCGGCGAGCAGGTGTTCTTCCGCTCGATGGCCACCCGGGGCAGCGACGGCGGGCTGCCCGAGCGCCTCGGCGACGCGATCGACGTGCTCAAGGCCTCCGGGTTCGACCTGGTGATCGTGGAGACCCCCGGCATCGGCCAGGGCGACGCGGGCATCGTGCCGTTCGCGGACCGCTCGCTGTACGTGATGACGCCGGAGTTCGGTGCCGCGTCGCAGCTCGAGAAGATCGACATGCTGGACTT
>DASYLM010000293.1:0-14357 GCA_036009565.1 Pseudonocardia sp.
GTCCACGTCCGCCTGGTCCACGTCCGCCTGGTCCACGTCCGCCTGGTCCACGTCCGCCTGCCCCATGTCTGCCCGGTCCACGCCCACCCCGGTCCACGTCCACCCGATTCCACTTCCGGCCGGCAGCTCGAGCCGGACTCAGCCGCCCCGGCCCGCGATCCGCTCGCCGCACCCGGTCTGCCTCAGGAAACCGTCGACCAACGCGTCGATGAAGCCCCGGTCGACCTCCTGGCCGGTCACCAGGACCCGGTAGTAGATCGGCCCGACGAGCTTATGCACCGCCATGGCCACGTCGAGATCCCGGGGTAGCTCACCACGGGCGACCGCCCGCTCGATCAGCAGGCGGTCCCGGTCGCGCTGCTCGCCGACGCACCGGCCCCGGAACGCGGTGGCGGTCTCGGGATCGTGCTGCGCCTGGCCGATCAACGCCCGGAACACCCCGCCCGGATCGGTGCCGACCAGGAACCGGGCGAGCCGGCGCAGGTAGGTACGCAGATCGCTCTCCAGGTCGCCGTGATCGTCGGGAATGAGGTCCTCGGCGGCGTCCTCGAGGTAGGCGTCCATCAGGACCGTGGTCGGTGCGGCGCCGTTCCTGTTGCCGCTGCTGTTCCAGAGCGTGTTCGGCTGGAGTGCGGTGAAATCCGGCGCGGTTGTGCTGTTCATCTTCGTGGGCAATGTCGCGATCAAGCCGGCGACGACGCCGCTGCTCAACCGGTTCGGGTTCCGGCGGGTGCTGTTGACCGCCACGATCGGGCTGCTGGTCACCATGGGCGGCCTCGGCTTCACCACCGCGACGACTCCGTTGCCGGTCATCATTGCGCTCACCCTGCTCAGTGGAGTCGCCCGTTCGACCTCGCTGACCTGCTACACGACGATCGCGTTCGCCGACATCCCGCCCGGGGAGATGCGCGATGCCAACACGTTGGCCGCGACCACGCAGCAGCTGTCCGCCGGGCTCGCCGTCGCGGTGGCCACCGTGGCCCTGCGGCTCGGCGCGCTGCTCCCGGGGACGGACACCGTGGCGCACAACTACACGGCGGCGTTCCTGCTGCTCGGACTCGTCGCGCTGGCCACGGTGATCGGCGCGTTGCGCCTGCTCCCGAACGCGGGCAACTCGATCCGCGCGCGGAAGACCTCCCCTGCCGCCGCCGACACGACACCGGAAGCCGCCGACCGACTGATCTGATTCTGCTGACCGACCCGGCCTAGCCCCCCGTCTTATCGGAAGTCCCGGGACCGGACCGCCACCTGCAGAACCAATCGGTCCAACCGGTCGGCAAGCAGGTTCAACACGCTCGGGGTGTCGTCGGTGCGCTCCAGCCGCCCCCGCACCAGCAGCGCCGAGCCGCCCATCGCCACGGCCCGGTACCGCGCCCAGAGGCCCGGCGAGCAGACCACGTTGAGCATGCCGGTCTCGTCCTCCAGGTTGAGGAAGGTGACCCCGCCCGCGGTGGCCGGGCGCTGTCGGTGCGTCACCAGGCCGCCGACCTTCACCCGGGTGCCGTCGGTGACCGATCTCAGCTCGGCGATCGAGAGCGCGTTGTCGGCGGTCAACCGGTCTCTCAGGTGCTCGAGGGGATGACTGTCCGGGCTGACCCCGGTGGCCCAGACATCGGCGACGGTCAGCTCCGCGTCGGTCATCCCGGGCAGCGGCGGGGCGGCGACGCCCACCGAGGTACCGGGCAGGTGGGTCGGCCGCTGCCCTGCCACCACCCCGGCCGCCCACAGCGCGGCCCGCCGATCCACCCCGAAGCACCCGAAAGCACCCGAGGTGGCCAACGCCTCCGCCTTCGGCACCGTCATCCGCACCCGGCGGGCCAGTGCCGACAGGTCGGCGAAGTGGCCGTTCGCCCGCCGCTCCGCCTCGATCGACTCCGCCAGGTCCTGCCCGACCGCCCGCACGCTGGACAGCCCGAGCCGGACCGCCCAACCACCGAGGCTGTCCCGCGCCGGCTCCAGCACCGCGTCCGCCCCGGAGTGGTTCACGTCCGGGCCCAGGACCCGCACACCGTGCCGCCGCGCATCGGCGACCAGGGACTGCGGCGAGTAGAAGCCCATGGGCTGGGAGTTCAGCAGCGCCGCGCAGAACGCCGCCGGGTAGTACAGCTTGAACCAGGAACTGTAGTAGACCAGCGAGGCGAAGCTGATCGAATGGCTCTCCGGGAAGCCGAAGTTGGCGAACGCCAGCATCTTCTGGAAGATCGTGGTGGCGACCTCACCGGTGATCCCGTTCTCGGCCATCCCAGCGTAGAACCGCTCACGCAGGCGTTCCATCTTCGTTTCGGAGCGTTTGGACCCCATCGCCCGGCGCAGCTCGTCGGCATCGGCGGCGGAGAAACCGGCCACATCCACCGCGATCTGCATCAGCTGCTCCTGGAACAGCGGCACGCCCAGCGTCTTGCTCAGCGCCTTCTCCAGCAGCGGGTGGTCGTAGCTGGGCGACTCCTGCCCCTTGCGCCGCCGGATGTACGGGTGCACCGAGCCGCCCTGGATCGGGCCGGGACGGATCAGCGCAACCTCCACCACCAGGTCGTAGAACTTGCGCGGCTGGAGCCGGGGCAGGGTGGCGATCTGCGCCCGCGACTCCACCTGGAACACCCCGACCGAGTCGGCCTTGCAGAGCATGTCGTAGACATCCGGATCGGTGGGCTGCAGCTGGTGCAGCTCGATCCGGGGCCCGTCGTTCTCGGCCACCAGGTCGATCATCTTGTGCAGCGCGGTGAGCATGCCCAGCCCGAGCAGGTCGAACTTGACCAGCCCGGCGGCGGCGCAGTCGTCCTTGTCCCACTGCACCACGGTGCGGTTCTCCATCCGGGCCCACTCCACCGGCACCACCTCGGACACCGGCCGGTCGCAGATCACCATGCCGCCGGAGTGGATACCGAGGTGTCGCGGGAAACCGAGGAGCTCGTCGGCGAGTGCCCGGACGTTCTCCGGGATGCCGTCCGGGGCGACCGGGGAGCTGTCGGTGCTCTCTCCCACGGTGGGGCCCCAGCGCTCGATCCGCTTGCTCCAGGCGTCCTGCTGGCCGGGCGAGAACCCCAGTGCCTTGGCCATGTCCCGGACCGCCGAGCGGGGTCGGTAGGAGATCACGTTCGCCACCTGGGCGGTGTGCGTGCGCTGGTACGTCTCGTAGACGTACTGGATGACCTCCTCACGCCGGCCGGACTCGATGTCCAGGTCGATGTCCGGGTAGCCGTCCCGGGCCGGGGAGAGGAACCGCTCGAAGAGCAGGCCGTGCTCGACCGCGTCCACAGCGGTGATGCCCAGCGCGTAGCAGACCGCCGAGTTGGCCGCGGAGCCCCGGCCCTGACAGAGGATGTTGCTCTTGCGGCAGAACGACACGATGTCGTGCACGATCAGGAAGTACCCGGGGAAGTTCTTCGCCTCGATCACTGTCAGCTCGTGCTCGATCGTCTCGATCGCGGCCGGGTTCTCGGCATGGCTGCCGTAGCGGGCGGCCACCCCCTGATAGGTCAGCCTGCGCAGCCAGTCGGCCTCCGTCTGCCCGGTGGGCACCGGGAACGGTGGCAGGTCCGGCGCGAGCAGCCGCAGCTCGAAGGACAGCTCCCGCCCCAGCGCCGCGGCCCTGGCCACCGCCCCGGGGTAGCGCGCGTCGAACCGGGCGGACATCTCCGCGCCGCTGCGCAGATAGGCGGCCGGCGCGGCAGGCAGCCAGCCGTCCGCGTCGTCGAGCCCCCGCCGCGCCCGGACCGCGGCCAGCGCGGTGGCCAGCGGATACCGCGCCGGGGTGGCGTAGTGCACGGCGTTGGTGGCCACCGTGGGAACCCCGGCCAGGCCGGCGAGCTCGGCGAGCACGTCGTTGCGCTCGGTGTCGGTGGGCAACCCGTGATCGGTGAGCTCGACGGCCACGTGCTCGGCGCCGAACAACTCGATCAGCCGGCCCAGCTCGGCGGCCGCCGCCGGCGACCCGTGCCGCGCGAGAGCCCGCCGGACCGAGCCCTTGCGGCAACCGGTGAGCACCATGACCTTGCCGGCGGTGTCGGCCGCCACCTCCTCCAGCTGGTAGACCGGCCGCCCCTTCTCCCGCCCCCGCAGCTGGGCGGCGCTGATCGTGTGGCACAGCGCCCCGTACCCCTCCGGCCCCCTGGCCAGCAGCAACAGGTGGGTGCCCTCCGGATCGGGCACTCCGTTCTGCGGGCCGGTGAGCCCGAGGCTCAGCTCGGCGCCGAACACCGTGCGTATCCCGAGCTCGGCCGCCGCCTCGGCGAACCGCACCACCCCGTACATGCCGTCGTGGTCGGTGAGCGCGATCGCCTCCAGGCCCAGGCGGGAAGCCTGCTCGGCAAGCTCCTCAGGATGACTGGCACCGTCCAGGAAGCTGAAGTTGGAGTGGCAGTGCAACTCGGCATAGGGCACCCGGGTGGCCGCGGGGGCCACCGCCGGTGGCTCCTCGGGCGGGCGGTAGGGCGATCGCTTGCGGGACCAGGCCGGGCTGTCCCCGCCGTCGCCGGGCATACCGGGCGGAGTTGCTCCGACCAGGCTGGCGCCGTCCTTCGGCTTGCCGGACAGCGCCCGTTCCAACTCGGACCAGCTGACATCGGGATTGTTGAAACCCATACCCGAGCCTCAGGCCGGCGCCGGTGCATCCCGGCAACCACCGGGGGTGACCCCCCGAGGCGAAGGCCGCCGCAGGAAGTGCCGGCCGCTCGGGCTGCGCCAGATGACCATGCCACTGGGATGCTCGGAGACAGTCCACCCCGGGCGGCGAGCCAGCAGTGGGTAAACCCGGCAGGGTGCGGCCGCGGCGTCAGACCGTTGACCCATCAGATCGAACATATGTTCGACTATAGGCCGCGGTGGCCGGCGCTGCCAGCCTCCGTTCGAGTCATCCTGTGGTCAGTCGTACACACCGGTGACCGACCACCGACCGTCCCGACAGAGCAGCAGCAGTGCCCGCTCCGCCGACTCGTCGGCGCCCGCCCCGTCGTGGACGGCACCCACATCTAACGCTTCCTCACCGCCGAAACCCGCCGACCCGCCGAGCACCACCTGCAGTCGGCTGCCCCGCCACCCGGCCGTGGTGTCCCACCAGCGCTGATCCACCGGCCAGGGCCCGGCCCAGCCGCGCACCGGGACCGGCCGGCCGCCGTCCACCGCCACCGCCGCCGGGACCGAGGTCAACGCGTACCGATCGGTGACCCGGACCGGGCGCCCGGACCCGTCCCACACCTCAGCCGCCGGCGGCTCGGCCGGAACCGTGGTCGGTGAGGGGGCCGGCAGCCGGCCCGGCCAGGGCGGCACCTCCGACCACGGTTCCAGCCCCGAACCGGCTCGCCGGCCCGCCCGGGGACCGGCGTGCCGGCCGGCACCCCGACCAGCGGCGGGAGACTCCCCGTCCGACGCCGGGCGCTCGTCCCCCCAGGGCACCAGCCGGACCCGTTCCGCCGGATCCCGACCACCCTCGAGCACAGCGGTGAACACCCCTTCCGGCCCCAGCATCGCCTGCACCCGCACCAGAGCCCGGCCGGCCCGCTCGCCGGCGGCTCCGACGTCGCCCCACAGCCCCAGCTGCAGCGCGCCGGCGGTGACCACCTCCTCACCGGACAGCCGCAGCAGCCTGAGGCCGCCGGACTCCACCCCCACCTCACCGACCGGAGCGCCCCGGCGGATCAGCTCCCGGGTGAGCCAGGCCTCCAACTGCCAGCGCACCCGGTCCACCGTGCCGGCCGGTGTCAGCGGCTCGGCGCAGCGCCAGACCCGGTACAGCTCGGTGCCGTCCAGGGTGCGTGCCTGGATACCGAGTCGGGTGCAGGCCAGCCCATGCCCGGCGAGCAGCGCGTGCAGCCGCTCGGCCAACGCCCGGGAGGCGAACGCCGCCGCGTCCACCCTGTTGACCGGCGGATCCAGCTCGACGGCCACGGCGAGCTCCTCCGCCGGGCGGCGGCGCGCCGGGGGACGCGGATCCAACCCCCTGGCCAGCCGGTGCGCGAGCACCGCGTCGGCGCCGAACCGGGATGCCACATCGCCCGCCGGCAACCGGCCGAAGGCACCCAGGCTGCGCAACCCCAGCCGACGCAGCAGGTCGATCAGCTCGGCCCGATCGACCCCGGGCTCCCGGTCGAGTTCGTCAACCGAGAGGGGGCCGAGGAACTCCTCGGTCCGCCCCGGCTCCACCACCACTCCCCGGTGCGCGGCCAGGGTCGCGGCGAACAAACCGTCCGCGATGCCGATCTGGCATTCCGCGCCGGTACGCCCGGCGACGTGGTCGATCAGCCGCTCGGCCGTCGACCGGGTACTCCCGAAGTAGCCGACCGGCCCCTGGGCGAGCAGCGCGATCAGGCCGGGGCGGACCACCTCCACTCCCGGCGCCAGCTCCTCCACGGCGAGCGCGACCTGCTCGAACAGCCGGGCATCGCGCTCCGGGTCGGCATCCAGCACGGCCAGCTCCGGACAGCGGGCCTGCGCTTCCCGTCGGCGCAGACCCCGCCGCACCCCCTGCGCCCTGGCCACCGCCGAGCAGGCCAACACCCGGTTGGCCGCCACCACCGCCGCCGGCCGGTGCGGGCTCACCCCGGCCGCGGCTACCGCCGCCACCACCGGCCAGTCCGGGCACCACAGCGCAAGAATGCGGGGTGCCGGCTCGCTCACCGCGCCCTGGCCAGCGAGCCGGACACGCTCATCCCGCCTCCCGCTCACTCGCCGGTGCCACCAGCCCAGTAGCCCGTTGACCAGCACCGACCGGCCAGTTCATGTCAGCAACCGCACCTTCCGGCCCCGGCAGCAGGACCGAGGCGAGCCGCCCCCGATGCACCGCTCCCCGACCGCTGACCCGAACCCGGGCCCGCCGGCTCCGCAACCGCCCCGCACCGCCGCCGACCAGCCCCTGCCACCGCCCGGCCACCGCCGCCACCTCCAGATCCGCCCCCGGCCAGCGACCGACCGGCAGCAACACCGAACCCCGGTGGCGTGCCCTGGCCGCCAGCCGCTGCCGGTCACCGGCACGGAGCCGCTCGACCCCGGCCACCACGACCAGATCCAGCCCGTCCAGCAACGCGGCGGTCACCGCCACCAGATCGGCGCCCGGCCGGGGCACCAGCGCTACCCGGGGCAGCGCCAGACCGGCCTCGGCCGCCGCGACCAGCCCCACCTCCGGCAGCCCCACCAGCGCGCACCAGGCACCTTCGGCGGACGCCTCCGCCAGCAGCGCCAGCAACAACCCGGTCGACGACCGCACCGCGACCGTGCTCCCTCGACGGAGCCCACCGCCCGGCAGCACCGATCGCAGCGGCGCGGCGACCGGCAGCATCCGCTCGCCCTCCACCGGCGGCGCCATGGCCTGCTTCCCGCCCCATGCCTTGGTGGCCCGGCCGAGCAAGCTCCTGGCCTCGTGCAGTCGCGCGGCCCGCTCGTCCGGGAGCGGCTCCGAAAACGGCTCCGAAAACGGCTCCGGGAACGGCTCCGCGGCGGGCACAGCCGACCCGGACGACACGGCTGCCGCCCGCGACCCGACAGGTACCGAAGACACCGAAGACACCCTCACGGCCCACCTCCACCTCAACAGCTGACCACCGACGACCACCGAGCCCATCACCGACAGGCCAGCGTTGGTCGGGCGCGGGAGCCGGCCAGCGAGGAACCGCCAGCCCATTTGACATCGAACATCTGTTCGAACAGAATAAGCGCATGACGGCACGCCCGGTCAAGGGGTCAGGAAGGGGAATGCGGTGGCCACCGGCAGCAGCGCGTTGGTCGCGGACAGCGACGGACAGCGACGGACAGCGACGGAGGGTCGGCGCTCGGCCCGCTCGCCGGCGACCAGGAGCGGGGGGACATCGCGGTCGCACCGCGCGAGGACCGTCCACCGGCAGCCCTCAACCCGAGGGCGGCGAACTCAGGGATCGGCGGCTCCGGGTGCCCGCCCGACTCGGGGGGCACCCGCGCGCCACGGTGTCGGTCAGTGCGCGAAGTGCCGGGTGCCGGTCAGGTACAGCGGTACGCCGGCGGCGGCCGCGGCGGCCGTCACCTCCGGGTCGCGGATCGAACCGCCCGGCTGCACCACGGCGCGCACCCCGGCCCGCAGCAACAGTTCCAACCCGTCCGGGAACGGGAAGAACGCGTCGGACGCGGCCACCGAGCCGGAAACGCGGTCACCCGCCCGTTGGATCGCCAGCCCGGCCGCATCCACCCGGTTCACCTGACCCATGCCGACGCCCACCGTGGCGAGGTCGCGGGCCAGCAGGATCGCGTTCGACTTCACTGCCCGGCAGGCCCGCCAGGCGAACGCGAGGTCGGCCAGGGTCGCGGCGTCCACCGGCTCCCCGGTGGCCAGCTCCCACTTCGCCTGGTCATCCCCGGGTGCGTCGATCAGGTCCCTGCTCTGCACCAGCAGGCCCCCACTCACCGCGCGCATCTCGATCCCGGCCCGGGGTGCGCCGGTCACCCTGAGCACCCGGACGTTGCGCTTGCGGGTCAGCACCTCCAGCGCCCCCTCGGCGTAACCCGGGGCCGCCACCACCTCGGTGAACACCTCGGCGATCTGTTCCGCCATCGCCACACTGACCTCGCGGTTGGCCGCGATGACACCGCCGTACGCGCTGACCGGGTCACAGGCATGCGCCTTGCGGTGCGCTTCCGCGATCGCCGCGCCCGGGTCATCCGCAAAGCTCGGCGAGGCCACCGCGATGCCGCACGGGTTGGCGTGCTTGATGATCGCCACACAGGCGTCGTCGTGATCGTGCGCGGCGCGCCAGGCGGCGTCCGCGTCGATGTAGTTGTTGTACGACATCTCCTTGCCGTGCAGCTGCTCGGCGCCGGCCAGCCCGTCGGGCACCCCGCCCGAGCCGACGACGTACAGCGCGGCGGTCTGGTGCGGGTTCTCCCCGTAGCGCAGCCCGGCGCGCCGGGTCCAGGTACCGCCCATCCAGGACGGGAGCGGGGAGGCGCCGTCCCGCTCACCCTCCGGGGCGAGCACCTCACCCATCCAGGACGCCACCGCCACGTCGTACGCGGCGGTGTGCCGGTAGGCCCCGGCGGCCAGTCGCTGCCGGTCGGCCAGGCTGAACCCGCCGCCGCCGATCTGTTCCAACGCCCACTGGTAGTGCGCCGGATCGACCAGCACCGCAACGCTGGCGTGGTTCTTGGCCGCCGCCCGCACCATGGCGGGGCCGCCGATGTCGATCTGCTCGACACAGTCCTCCGGGCCGGCGCCGGAGGCGACGGTGTCGGTGAACGGGTAGAGGTTGCTGACCAACAGATCGAACGGGGCGACCTCGAGCCGGTCGAGCTGCGCGAGGTGCTCGGGCTTGCGGGTGTCCGCGAGCAGGCCGGCGTGGATCCGGGGGTGCAGCGTCTTGACCCGTCCGTCCAGGCACTCCGGGAACGAGGTGACCTCCTCGACCCTGGTCACCGGCACTCCGGCGTCGGCGATCCGCTGCGCGGTCGACCCGGTGGAGACGATCTCCACGCCGGCCGCGTGCAGTCCGGTAGCCAGGTCCAGCAGGCCGGCCTTGTCGTAGACGCTGATCAGCGCGCGCCGGACCGGCCGGCGGTCGCTCTGCGGGTTGGGACTCACGGGATGCTCACCTCTCGTCCGGTCACGGTGGCACCGTGGGCGGCCAGCGCGGCCACCGTCACCACCAGCAACCGCCGTTCTTCGATCTTGATCCGCTCGTGCAGGGTCTCTTCGGTGTCACCGGGCAGCACCGGCACCGCGCGCTGGGCGAGCACCGGTCCGGTATCCACTCCCGCGTCGACCAGGTGCAGGGTGCAGCCGGTGATCTTCACTCCGTGGGCGAGTGCATCGCGTACCGCGTGCACTCCGGGGAAGGCCGGCAGCAGCGCGGGATGGGTATTCAGCACCGGGGCACCGACACCGGTCAGGAAAGCCGGGGACAGCACCTTCATGAAGCCGGCGCTCACCACCAGGTCCGGCTGGTGTTCGGCGACCGCCTTGACGAGAGCGTCGTTCCAGGCGTTCCGGTCCGGGTGGTCGCGCAGCGCGACGCTGAACGACGGCAGCCCGGCGGCTTCGGCACGGGCCAGGCCGGCGATGTCGGCACGGTCCGCGCCGACCGCGACAACCTGTGCCGGGTAGTCGCCGGACGCGCCGGCATCGAGTAAGGCCTGCAGCAAGGTGCCCGAGCCGGAAACCAGTACGACCGTTCGGGCGGGTACCGGCAGTTCCAGCCGGTAGGGGGTGCTCGACGTGCTCAGCTCGGACTCCTCGACTTCCCCTGATCGGCGGCGCCCCCAGGGTAACCAGCGGGAGTGACCCAGGAACGACCGGCACTCGTGCGACGGGCAAACGGTACGCGGCACTGCTCCTGGCCGCCCCGGATCGGGCCGCTCTATCTCCGGCGGCGCCACCACCGGCTTGCCGCCCGGCCATCCGCTCGCGGTGTCCGCCGGCGGGCTGATGCCGGGGTGCCGGCCGGGGCGTCCCGGTCGACATCCGCGTCGGTGTCCTCCAGGTCCTCGAGATCGTGCCCAGCACGCTTGGTCCGGCCCGATCCGCCCTGATCAGGCCCAGTCACAGCGGACTCCGCACCCATCGGGCCGGCGCTGAAACCGCCTGTCCCGGCTTCGCCAAGATCGGCCTCGCCGGTGTCGAGGTAGCTGTCCAGCTCGGCGTCCAGGTCATCGTCGAAGAAGTCCAGCTCGGCGAACTCCGACTTGTCGTAACCGGTCTCCGACCGGTCATGTTGAACGCGGCCGGCATGCGTGGGTTCACCCTCGCGGATGTGGTCGAGTTCACCGGCATCGGTGTTCTCGAGCCGATGGTCGTCCGGTTCGGCGAGCTCGGTGTCGTCGTACTCGGGGTCGTCGTACTCGGGGTCGTCCGCACGCTCGTCGTAGTCGGCCTCGTCGCCGGCCTCGTCGTTCCCGGCCTCGTCGTTCCCGGCCTCGTCGTCCCCGGCCTCGTCGTCCCCCGCCTCGTCGGCCTCGTCGTAGTCGGCCTCGTCGTAGTCGGCCTCGTCGTACTCGGTCTCGTCGTAACCGGTCTCGTCGTAACCGGTCTCGTCGTCACCGTCGTCGTAGTCGCCGTACTCGGCGTCCCCACCTCGCGGCTCGTCGAGCGTGCGCTCGCCGGCGGCCACCGAACCGCCGCCCGCCGCCGCGGCGGCGCTCGCGCCGGCTCCGGCACGTCGAGCCGAACGTCGCAGCCCGGGCAGCCGGGACCGCCTCGCCCGCTCCGGCAGCAACGCCACCGCGACCGCCGGCACCGCGATCCAGCCCAGTAGCGAACCGGCGAGTGCCAACGCGGGCAGGTCGACCGGGTCGAACGGGCCTGCGGCGAGTCGGCCGCTGACGATCGCGGCGAGCAGCCCGAAGCCGACGGCGATCGTCACCGCGGCCACCGCCACCGCCCACAGCCGGCGCACCGGCTCGGGATCCGCCTGGCGGCACTGTCTGCCGACCAGCACACCGGCCAGAACCGGCAGTAGGAACACCACCACCGTCCAACCCGGTGGCGTGAGCGCCGGCATCGCGGCCATCAGCGGGACCGGCGGCAGTGGCCCGGGCGCCGTGAACAGCGGCGACGCGGCCGCCGCGCCGATCGAGAGGCCTGGCCCGGCCAGCCAGCTGACCGAGGCGATCAGCGCGTTCGGCAGGTAGCACAGCGAGAGCAGGGCGATGCCGAGTCCGGCACCGGGTCCGGGCGCCGCCGACTGGAACCGTGCGGACACCTCGCCGACGGCGACGAGCAGGGCGGCGAGCAGCATCAACGCGCCCCCGGTCGCCAGTGCCGCGGCGCCGACCCGAGCCGCCGCAATCCCGCCGCGCGCCCAGCCCGGCGCGGCAAACCACCAGGCCGGCAGGCCGGTACACCGCAGCGCACCCAACCCGGCGCCCGCGGCGGCGACCACACCACCACCGAGCAGCGCGGCCCACGGGGCGGCCTGCACCGGGCTCTGCGGCAGCGCGGTGGCGAGCACCGCCACCGAGGCGTGCGCGCCGGCCAGCGTGGCTACCACCGCCGAGGCGTCCTCCCGCAAGCGGCCGCCGAGACGTCGGGTCGCCCTGGTCGCCAGCACGGCGGCGAGGACCAGCACGGCGGCGGTCGGCACCAGCGGCAGCACACCCAGCGGTGCACCGGCCACCACCAGCGGGACCTGATGGGCGGCGAGCCAGAGCGGGATGGCGGCCACGAGCAGTGCCCTGATCGCCGGCCCGGCACCCGCCGTCAGCCCGGCCAACGCCGCGACCAGCGCCATCGCCAGGTAGCTGAGCAGCACGCTGAGGACCGCGGCGCCGGTCAGTAGGCGCAGCCGGTCGCCGGAGTTCTGCATCGGCGCGCGGTCAGGGGCGGCGGCCGGCGGCTCGGCTACCGGGGCGGCGGCCGACGGGTCGATGTCGGCCGGGTCCACGGGCACGGCACGGCCACGGACCCTGGACGGGGAGCGGGAGGACGAGGACACAGCGCGGTGCGATCAGCCGTTGGCGCCGTTGCCCGCGCCCTTGTCCGAGCTCGGATAGGGCTGCGGGTGGGGCGGCGACTGGGTCTGCCCCGAGCCCGTCGGCCCCGGGTCGGATGCACTGGCATCGCCGGAGCCGGTCGAGGGCATCTCGTCGGTGACCCCGGCGCCCGCCGCCGGCTGGCTCGCGGCAGAACCGGGCAGCACCGCGGTGGCCCCCGCCTTCGGGGTGGGGCTCGGCCGGTCGGTCGCCGACTGGTTGCCAGGGCCACCGGGTGGTGTCTTGGCGCCCTCCGATGGATCGTCGACGGATCCGGTCGAGCCGGAAGTCGGGAGCGGGGCGGCGGCGGGCGAAGCGGAGTCGGGTGTGGTCGGCGTGGCCGCCGGCGGGGCCGAGGCGGGGTAGCTGGCCGGCGGGGCCTGCTGTCCCAGCGGGGACCGCGGGTCGGGTTGCCACGGCAGGGGCGACTGCCCCGGCTGGGCGGGCGGTCCGTACGGCCCCGCGTCGCCGGGTTGCTGCGGCGAGTAGCCGGGGAACCCGCCGGGCCCGTCGCCCTGCGCCGGGGCAACCGAACCCGCCGGGTAACCGCCCTGTTGGTAACCGCCCTGCTGGTAACCGCCCTGCTGGTAGCCGCCCTGCTGGTAACCGGCAGGCTGCTGCGGATATCCGCCGTAACCACCGGGAGACTGCGCATAGCTGGCCGGCGAACCGGGCGCGGCCTGGTAACCGGGCTGCACGCCGCCGTACTGCGCACCGCCGTACTGGCCGCCGGGCTGGCCGCCGGACTGCTGTCCCCCGAACTGGCCACCCGGCAGCTGACCACCCGGCTGCTGGCCCCCGAACTGACCGCCGGCGAACTGACCGGCCGAGTACTGACCACCGGCATACGGGCTGGCCTGGTAGCCCTCCGCCGGGAACTGCGCGTACTGGCCACCGCCGTACGGCCCACCGGCCTGCCCCGGCGCACCGGCCTGCCCCGGCGCACCGGCCTGACCCGGCCCACCAGCCTGACCCGGCCCACCGGCCTGACCCGGCCCACCGGCCTGACCCGGACCCGACTGCCCGCCCTGGCCCGCGGCCCCCCGACCGTCCCGGTCGCCCCGACCACCGCGGTCGGAACCAGAGCCGAACCGGAAGCCGGCCGGGCGCCGCACTCCGGTGCTCACCAGATCCTGGTCGACCAACAGCGCACCGACGGCGGCCAGCAGCAGGAGCACGCACAGCACCAGCGCCACGATCGCGGTCGCGCTGAGCGAGGACGACGTGGTCGCGGTCTTCTGGATCACCTGGAGCGCGCCGACCGCGCTGACCACCACAGCGGGCGCGAGCAGCCACCGGGTACTGGGCAGCACGGACACGGCGGCGAGCAGTCCGCCACCCACCAACATGGCCCCGGGTAGCGCGCTGACCAGCGTGGATACTCCGGCGGTGAACCCGAGCAGGTAGATGAGCACGGCCAGCGCGGCGGCGGCCAGGGCCAGCGTCCTGGTGAGGCCGGCGGCGCCGGCGGGCTCCGACTTCGGCGAACCCGCGGGCTCACCGGTGGGGTTGCTCATCCCGACCTCCTGCTCGACACGGCCAGGCTAGGTCAGATCGGCTCACCATGGGCAGGTACGCCTCGACACGCCGGCCGCCAGTGTCGTGGCGGGACGTGATCCCACGCCCGCCGCGACAGTAGTGTCCTGAGTCCGAAATGCTCTCCGCCGTCTCCAGCGAAGGACATCGAACTCAGGACACTAGCGTCCAGCCGGTGCACTGCCTGTGAGGCACGGGCAGTGAACCTACTTCATGATCTCCTTCATCAGCGCGGCGGTCTCGCTGGGCGTTTTGCCGACCTTGACCCCGGCGGCTTCGAGGGCTTCCTGTTTGGCCGCCGCGGTGCCGGCGGAGCCGGAGACGATGGCGCCGGCGTGGCCCATGGTCTTGCCCTCGGGGGCGGTGAAGCCGGCGACGTAGCCGACGACCGGTTTGGTGAC
>DASYLM010000294.1:0-2189 GCA_036009565.1 Pseudonocardia sp.
GTCGCGGTCCACCCTGGGCTCGCCGGGGAGACCGAGTACCCGTTCGCCGAGGATGTTGCGCATAACCTCGGAGGTGCCGCCCTCGATGGAGTTGGCCAGCGAGCGCAGCCACGCCCGGCGGATGTCGGTCGAGCCGCCGGCGCCGGAGGACCGGTCCGGCCGGGACATCTCGTAACCCTCGATCTGCATGCCGTCGTTGCCACGCAGGTCCACGCACAGCTCGAAGATCGCCTTGTTCAGCTCGGCCATCTGCAGCTTCGCGATCGAGCCCTCCGGGCCGGGCACCTTGGCGCCGCGCTGGGCCGCGGCCCGGACGTTGGTCAGCCGGGCGGCCTCCGCCCTGGTCCACAGCCGCACCAACCGGTCCCTGGCGGACGCGTCCGCGCGGCCGGCCGCCGCCGCCTCGCGGAACTCCGTGACCGCCGCCCCGATCGGGCCGGCACCCCGCCGGGAGCCGCGCCGGCCGATCGCCACCCGCTCGTTCATCAGTGTGGTCATGGCGACCCGCCAGCCCTCGCCGACGGCGCCCAACCGGTCCGCCGCCGGTACCACCGCATCGGTCAGGTACACCTCGTTGAACTCGGCCTGCCCGGTGAGCTGGCGCAGCGGCCGAACCTCCACCCCCGGCGTGGTCATGTCCAGCACGAAGTAGCTCAGACCCCGGTGTTTGGGCAGGTCAGGATCGGTACGGGCGACCAGGAGGCCGCGCCGGGCGACGTGCGCGAACGACGTCCAGATCTTCTGCCCGTTGACCACGTAGCTGTCGCCGTCGGGGATCGCCCGGGCGCCCAGCGCGGCCAGGTCGGAGCCCGCGCCCGGCTCGGAGAACAGCTGGCACCAGATCTCCTCGCCGGTGAACAGCGGTTTGAGGTACTGGGCGCGCTGCTCGTCGGTGCCGTGCGTGTGCACGGTCTGCGCGGCCATGCCGAGCCCGATCACGTTGCGCGGCAGCCAGTCCTCGCAGCCCGCGTCCAGGAACAGCTGCTCGACCATCGGCTGCAGCGAGGAGTCCAGGCCGAGCCCGCCGAAGCCCTTGTCGAAGTGCACGTAGGCCAGCCCGGCGTCGAACCGGGCGGCGCGCAGCTCGCGGTCGTCGGTGGTCTCAGGCGGGTGTTCGGTGAGGAAGTCCTTGACCAGCCGCTCGACCGTCGCCTCGTCGCTCGGCGACGACGTTCCGCTCGCGAACTCGCTCATGCCAGCACCTCCGGGATGTCGAGCAGGTTCGCCAGGCGGGTCCGGTGCGTGGCCGGGGTACCGAGGAACAGCTGGGTGCTCTTCGCCCGCTTCAGGTACAGGTGGGCCGGGTGCTCCCAGGTGAACCCGATGCCGCCGTGGTTCTGGATGTTGTCCAGGGTGACCTTGGTGTAGGCCTCCGAGCAGACCGAGCCGGCGAGGCTCGCGGCCAGCGCCAGGTCGTCCGGTTCGTGCACAGCGGCCCAGGCGCCGTAGTACGCCGCCGAGCGGGCCGACTCGACCTCGACCAGCATGTCCGCGCAGCGGTGCTTGATGGCCTGGAACGAGCCGATCTTGCGCCCGAACTGCACCCGGGTGTTGGCGTACTCCACCGACATCTCCAGCACCCGGGCGGCGCCGCCGAGCTGTTCACAGCCCAGCGCGACCACGGCCTGGTCCAGTGCCACCCGCAGCTGCTCGAGCACCGCGCCGGGGGTACCGACCGCCGTGGCCGGGGTGCCGGCGAACTCGACCGCGGCCAGCTTGCGGGTGGAGTCCAGCGCGGTGAGCGGGGAACGGGTCAGCCCGGCCGCCGAGGCGACATCGGCGACCGCGAACACGCCCGGCCCGTCCGGTGTGTCGGCGAGCACCAGGATGAGGCTCGCGTCGGCGGCGTCGAGCACCAGCTCGGCGCTGCCGGTCAGCTCCCAGTTCCCGCCGTCCCGGCTCGCGGTGATCGTGCTGGCCAGCGGGTTGCCGCCGCCCCACGCCAGGGTGGCCACGGTGGTGCCGGCCGCGATTGCGGGCAGGTACGCCTCGTTCGCGGTGTCGTCGCCGAGGCAGAGCAGTGTGTTCGCGGCCAGTACGACGGTGCCGAAGAACGGGGCGCAGAACAGCGCGCGCCCCATCTCCTCCAACACGACGCCGAGCTCGACCAGGGAGGCTCCCGAGCCACCCCAGCGCTCCGGGATGATCAGGCCCTGCAGGCCCAGTTCCCCGGCGGCCTGGCGCCAGAC
>DASYLM010000295.1:0-1948 GCA_036009565.1 Pseudonocardia sp.
GGAGGTCCGCCTCATGGCCGGAGCATACCGTCCGACCAGCAAAGTCTCTGCATGAAACTATGAATGCGGGCGGATCGGGGCGGGCAGGGTTGCCGGTTCGGGCCCCGCTGATCCCGGCCGTGGCCGGCAGAGCTGACGGACGCGCACGGTGCGACGGCGAGGGCCATACTGGCTGTGATCCGAGTGCGGGCGTGGTCGGGGAGGACGAGGCCGCCGCGTTGGACCCGGAGCGGATCGCGGTGGGCCTGCGGGCCCGGCTGTTGGCCAGGTCCGCACAGCTGCCAGTGTTGCGCCGGCGACTGTGGCTGCGGCCCGGGCGGCGGCCCCGGTGGCTGGACGTCGACGACCTCGACCCGGCCCGGCACATCACCTCCCGGGTGGTCCGCGCCGGTGCCGGGCTGGACTGGGCGGAGGCGCTGCGGGAGTTCTTCGACGTGCCCCTGCGGCTGGACCGCCCACCCTGGCAGCTACAGGTTCTGCGGGAGGCCGAGCCCCGGGCGGTGACCGGTGCGGCGGCGGGCGAGCGGACCGCGGTGCTGGTCAAGCTGCACCACGCGCTGGGTGGCGAGCAGGTAGCCATCGCCACCCTGGCCGGTCTGCTGTCCGATCGCCCGGCGCCCGGCCTGCGCGCGGTGCCCCCGGTGGAGCGTGCGCACCGGACTCGCGGCTCGCCCGGGACCGGCGCGCGCCGGCTGGGCGGGGCGATGGCCGAACTGGGCGACACCCTGCGGGCCGCCGCGCGTACCCCGCGCCCGAACAGCCCGAGGCGTCACTACACCCTGGTGCGGCTGCCGGCCGGCGAGGTCCGCGTGGTGGCTCGCCGGCTCGGCACCAGCACCAGCGCGCTGCTGCTCGGCCTGCTCGGCGAGGCGCTGTACCGGCAGCGGGCGCCGGCGACCGGGGTGGCCCGCCGGCTGCGCACGATGGTGCCGATGACCGCGCGCGGCGGCCCGGGGACAGTCGGCTCCGAGCCGACCTCGGCCCTGTTCGACCTGCCGGTCGGGGCGATGTCGGTGCGGCGGCGGATCGACGAGGTGGCCGACGCGCTGGACCGCCCCGGTGCCGCCAGGTCGGTGGCAGCCCGGTTCGCGGTGCGAGCGCTGGGTAGGCTGCCGGGCGCGGCGCAGGCCCGGTTTGCCCGGCTGGTCTACGGCGGCCGGTTCTTCGGCCTGGTCGCCTCGGTGCTACCGGACTGGCGCCGCGAGCTGCGGCTGCTGGGTGTCCTGGTCACCTCGGTCCACCCGGTGTTGCCACTGGCGGACGGAGTGGCGCTGGCGGTCGGCTACCTGAGCTGGGGTGAGGTGCTCGGCGTCGGGGTGACGGGCGACAGCGCGCTGTTCCCGGACGCCGACGGTCTCGCCGACAACCTGCTCGGTGTCTTCGCCGAGCTCGCCGGCGACATCCGGATCGGCCGCACCGGCGAGCTGGCCGGGCGGCTGTAGCGGCTTACCGGGCTTACCTGGCTAGCGGGCTTACCGGGCCACCTGGCTAGCGGGCTTACCGGGCTACCGGGCTACCGGCAGAGTTCCGCGATCAGCTGGTCCAGTACCGCGCCGACCCGTTGGCGCTCGTCCTCGGCGACCGCCGCGACCGCGGTGTCCTCCGCCTCCCGGACGAGGGGAGCGGCCCGGTGCAGCGCGTGCTCGCCGGCGGCGGTGAGCGTCAGTCCGATCGGCAACCCCGGGCTGCTCGCCGCGCGTTGGATGAGCCCGGCTGTCACCAGTCGCTGCACCAGCCCGCCGACCGCCTGCGGGGTGGTGAGCAGCAGGCGGGCGACGTCCGCCCTGCTCAGGCCCGGTGTTCGACCCACGTGTGCCAGCACGGTGAACTGGCGCAACGTCAGCCCCACCTCGTCGAGCGCATGATCCAGACGCTGCTCGAGCAGATGCTCGGCCTTCGCGAGCCGATAGGTCAGATGGTTGACATCGATCGGCTCGACGTCATCGAG
>DASYLM010000296.1:0-11963 GCA_036009565.1 Pseudonocardia sp.
CCACCGTGGCTGCCCCCACGGTGGCCGAGGTGCGTCCGGGGGTCGGTCGAATTCCGAGCACGGGACAAGCGGCCCAGCTGATCACCTCCTCGATGGGCCGATCCGCGTCATGGATCAGTAGGGTCGGGTCGTGCCCGGCGACATCCTGATCCGACAGCTGGAGTATCTGGCCGCGCTGGCCAGGGAGGAGCACTTCGGCCGGGCCGCCGCCTCCTGCCACGCCAGCCAGCCGGCGCTGTCCACCGCGCTGCGCAAGCTGGAGACCGCGCTCGGCGTGACGATCGTGCAGCGGGGATCCCGGTTCAGCGGCTTCACCCCGGAGGGGCACCGCGTGGTCGGCTGGGCACACCGGATCCTGGCCGAGCGGGACGCCCTGCACCAGGACCTCGACCGGATGCGGCACGGGATGGTCGCCACCGTGCGGATCGGCGCGATTCCCACCGCCGTGCCGGCGACCTCGCTGCTCACCGCCCCGTTCTGCGCGCGGAACCCGCTCGCCAGGGTCCGGATCGAGGTGCTCTCGTCGCGGGAGATCGTCCGCCGGCTCAGCGACTTCGACCTCGACGTCGGGCTGACCTACCTGGACGGCAGTGCCCCATCGGCCCGCACCGCGCTCGAGCTCTACCAGGAGCAGTACCTGCTGCTGACCACCGCGGACAGCGAGCTGGCCCGGCGGGAGACCGTCGACTGGGCGGCGGCGGCGACACTGCCGCTGTGCACCCTGGGCCCCAACATGCAGAACCGCCGCATCCTGGACGCGGCGATGGCCGCCGCCGGCGCCCGGCTCGACCCCGTGGTGGAGGCGGACAACGTCGCCGCCCTGTACGCGCACGTGGCGACGCACCGGTGGTCGAGCATCATCGCGCACACCTGGCTGCACGCGTTCGGCGTACCGCCCGGGATGCGGGCCATCCCGCTGGCCGACCCCGGCCCCCGCCCGGCCGTCGGCATCGTGATCGCCGATCACCAGCCCGAGTCGATCGTGGCGTCCGCCCTGATCGATGCGGTCCGCGAGACCGACGTCTCCGCCGTGCTGGACCGGTCGGTCGCGGCGGCGATGGCGAGGGCCTCAGCAGAACCGACAGCAGAACCGACCGCAGCACCGACCGCAGCACCGACCGCGACGCAGTAGCGCGCCGCGGCGCGCTCAGCGGGCCCAGCGCAGGGTGGCTCAGCGGGCCCAGCGCAGCGCGAACCAGAGCTCCATCCGCGTCTCCGGGTCGGCCAGATCCACTCCCAGCTCGCGCTCGACCCGCCCGATCCGGTGGCGCACACTGTTGCGGTGCACGCCGAGCGCGGCGGCGGTGCGGTCCCACCCGCCGTGATTGGCCAGCCAGGTGCGCAGCGTGTCCACCAGGGGTTCGTCGGGGCGGGTGATCTCGAGCTCGCGCAGCGGGGCGAGCAACCGGGCGGCGAAGTCGGCGCCGGCCGCCGGGCCCACCATCGCCGCGAGTCCGGCCGAGCGGGCCAGCACCGGCCGCCGCAGCGCGATCGCCCGCTCGCTCAGCGCCCGCACCTCCGACACCGCGTCGGCCAACAGCCCGGCGGGCACCGGGCTGCCGCCCACCACCAGCCAGCCGTCGGCGCGCAGCCCGTCCAGCTGGGCCAGCCCGGTGGTGGCGGGCACGATCGCGGTGAAGCCGGGGCCGTCGGCAACCTCGACCAGGGGGGTGTCCAACCGGGCGCGCAGCCAGTGGTAGCCGGCCGCCGCCCGGCTGGGCCCGCGACGGTAGGGCACCCCGGCGAGCACCCGGTACTCCCCCGCGCCGAGCAGCGCCGCCGCCACCTGCGCCGGAGCCGTGCCACCGAGCAGCAGCCCGGTGGCGGCCGCACCGAGCAGGGCGGCGTCCGACCCGGCGCCCCCGGCCAACCCGAGCAGCGCGGCCCCCACCCCGAGGATCGCCCGCTCGGCACCGCCGAACCGGGCACGCCGGCCGACCAGTACCAGGCGCGACGCGGTGGCCTGGGGGTATACCGGTTGCGCGACCAGGAAGGTGCCGTCCGGGAGCTCCGTGCTGGCACCCCGGATGCCGCTGCCGGCCCGGACCCTGGCGAGCAGCTCGGTGGCCTCGGCCGGCAGCGGGCGCGGGACCCGGTACCCGGTGATCGGCTCCTCGCCGGCTCCGGCTCCAGCGCGGGCGGTGGCACGCGCCGCGGCCGCCGCTCCGGCAGCGGGTCGCGCCCCGGGCGCGGCTCCGTCCCCGGCACCACCGTCCCAGCCACCACCTTCCCAGCCACCGTCCCAGCCGACACCGCCCCCGCCCACCAGGCAGACCCAGCCGTCCAGGCGGCGGCCGAGCTCGGTGGCCACCTCGTCGAGCCCGTCGGCCGCCGCCCTGGTCAACGCCTCCCGGGCCTCGACGATCTTGCGCTGCTCCCGCTGGGCCGCCTCCCCCAACGCGACCGATACCGCACGGCTGACCGCCAGGAACGGGATGCGCTCGGGCACCACGAGCAGGGGCAGCCCGTGCCGGACGCACGCGCGGCGCAGCGTGGCCGGCAGTACCTCGTGCATCGGCGGTGTCACCCCGAAGCCGAGCGCGGTGATGCCGGCCGTACGCAGCCGGCGCACGTACCGGTCCACCTCGGCCGGCTCGCTGGGCAGGTTGACCCCGGAGCTGAGCAGCAGCTCGTCGCCGAGCAGGTACTGCGCCGGATCCCGCAGCTCACACACGTGCGCCCAGCGCACCGGCAGGTCCAGCGCGCCCTGCCGCAGGCTCTCCCGGACCACTTCCACGGCGAGCTGGGCATTGTTGACAACGGTGCGTAACGGGATTGACACCTGCTCGCCGACTGACGCGACACTTTGGGCCATTTCATCCCAAGAGTACGCCGGATTGAGACGAATCATCCCATTCAGCCGCGCGCATACCGAACCTACGGTGACCCGGACAGCTCGTCCCGGAGTACCCCGCACCAACAAGGAGGGCGCCATGGTCGGCGACTACCTGGTGATCGCGATCTACATCGCCGCCATGGTCGGCATCGGTTGGCTGAGCATGCGGATGGCCAAGACGAAGAGCGACTACCTGGTCGCCGGCCGGCGGCTGGGCTGGTTCATGTACTCCGGCACGATGTCGGCGATCGTGCTCGGCGGCGCCTCGACCGTCGGCGGCGTCAAGCTCGGCTACACCTACGGCATCTCCGGCGCCTGGCTGGTGGTCACCATCGGGATCGGCATCCTGGTGCTGCACGCGCTGTTCGCGCGGCGCCTGGTGCGGCTGCGGGTGTACACCGTCGGCGAGATGCTGCAGCTGCGTTACGGCAGGGCACCACGAAGGTGTCCGGCGCCGTGATGTGGGCGTACACGCTGATGATCACGGTCACCTCGACGCTCGCGTTCGCCACCATCTTCAAGGTGCTGCTCGGCGTGCCGGACGCGGTCGGGATCGCGGTCGGCGGGTCGATCATGGTGCTGTACTCGGTGCTGGGTGGCATGTGGTCGATCACGCTGACCGACATCGCCCAGTTCGTGATCAAGACGGTCGGCTTCCTGCTCATCCTGGTTCCGGTGGCGGTCAGCGCGGCGGGCGGGTTCGCCGGCCTGCGCGCCACCCTGCCCGCGAGCTACTTCGACCTCGGTGCGATCGGCGGCGCCACGATCCTCGCCTACCTGGTGACCTACAGCCTCGGGCTGCTCATCGGGCAGGACATCTGGCAGCGGGTGTTCACCGCGCGCACCCCGAGGGTGGCCGTCGGCGGTGGCATCCTGTCCGGGGTGTACTGCCTGGTCTACGGCGTGGCCGGCGCGGTCATCGGGGCGTGCACGAAGGCCCTGTACCCGAACCTGATCAACCCGCAGGACGCCTTCGCCACCGTCGTCGAGCAGCTGCTGCCGACCGGGATCCGCGGCCTGGTGCTGGCCGCCGCACTGTCCGCGATGATGTCCACCGCGAGCGGCGCCCTGATCGGCTGCTCCACGGTGAGCACCACCGACCTGCTCGGCAAGCTCTGGCAGCGGTCCCGGCTCTCCGAGGTGAACCAGAACCGGGTCACCACGCTGGTGCTCGGGCTGCTCGCGATCGGCATCGCCATGGCGGTCAACGACGTGGTCGGGGCGCTCACCGTCGCCTACAACCTGCTGGTCGCCGGGCTGCTGGTAGCGATCGTCGGCGCACTGTTCTGGACGCGCGGCACGACGGCCGGCGCGGTCGCCTCGATGGCTGCCGGCTCGGTGGTCGCGGTGGCCATGATGATCATCGAGGGCCTCGACGCGAACGAACCGATCTTCTACGGTCTCGGTGCCAGCCTGGTCGCGTACCTCCTGGTCAGCGCGCTCACCCCGCGCACCCCGGCCGACGTGCTGGAGGCCTGGAGCCGGCGCCTGGCCGGGGAGGGCGGTCCACCCGCCGACGACCAGCCCACGGTGGCCGCCGCGACCGCCGCCCCCGCCGCCGAATAGCACCCACGCCCGCACACCGGCGAAGATCCAGAGGAGTTCCCCATGCTCGCCACACCGCCGCTCGGCCCGGTCGACTCGTCCCAGGTGCCCCGCTTCGCCGGGTTCGCCACCTTTGCCCGGCTACCCCGGATCGACCAGGTCCAGCGCGCCGACATCGCCGTCGTCGGGGTGCCCTTCGACGCCGGCGTCAGCTACCGCCCGGGTGCCCGGTTCGGTCCGGCCGCGCTGCGCGAGGCCAGCCGGCTACTCCGCCCGTACCACCCGGAGCTGGACATCTCGCCGTTCGCTGCCGCGCAGGTGGTGGACGCCGGTGACATCGCGGTGAACCCGTTCCACATCGGCAAGGCCATCGACACGCTGCAGGCCGGGGCCCAGGAGCTGACCGCGGGCGGTACCAAGCTGGTCACGGTCGGCGGCGACCACACCATCGCACTGCCGCTACTGCGCGCCGCCGCCGCGAAGCACGGGCCGGTCGCGCTGCTGCACTTCGACGCGCACCTGGACACCTGGGACACCTACTTCGGCGAGCCGTACACACACGGCACCCCGTTCCGCCGCGCCGCGGAGGAGGGCATCCTGGACACCAGCGCGCTCTGCCACGTCGGCACCCGGGGCCCGCTCTACGGCCAGCACGATCTCGCCGAGGACCGCCGGCTCGGGTTCGGCATCGTGACCTCGGGCGATGTGCTGCGCCGGGGTATCGACGAGACCGTCGACGCGCTGCGCCAGCGGATCGGTGACCGGCCGCTGTACATCTCGGTGGACATCGACGTGCTCGACCCGGCACACGCCCCGGGCACCGGCACCCCGGAGGCCGGCGGCATGACCAGCCGCGAGCTGCTGGAGATCCTGCGGGGGCTGGCCGGCCTGAAGCTCGTCGGCGCCGACGTCGTGGAACTCGCGCCGGCCTACGACCATGCCGAGATCACCGCGATCGCCGCGGCACACGTGACGTACGACCTGGTCAGCCTGCTCGCGCTGGAGTTCGTCAAGTGACCGGGCAGGACCGGGCCGGCGCTGGGAGCGGCGGGGCCGGGGTCGACGCCGGCGAGGCCGGGGCTGCGGCCGGGAAGCAGCGGATCGGTGGCGATCTGGTGGTCGAGACGCTGCGCGCGCTAGGCGCGGACACCGTGTTCGGGCTGCCGGGGCAGCACGCCCTCGGGCTGTTCGAGGCGCTGCGCCGGGCGCCGGACATCAGACTGGTCAGCTCCCGGGTCGAGAACAACCTGGCGTTCGCGGCCGACGGGCACGCCAGAGCCCGGCTGGCCACCGCGCCCGGCGGACCCGTCCCGGTCACTCCGATGATCGTCTCGACCGGACCCGGCGCGCTGCTCACGCTGGCCTCGCTGCAGGAGTCGCGGGCGGCGTCGGTACCGGTACTGGGCATCTCCAGCCAGATCCCGGTGGCCGGGCTGGGCGGCGGCCGGCACGGCTACCTGCACGAGCTCACCGACCAGCGGGCGAGCTTCCGCGACGTGGTCAAGTCGGTGCACCCGGTGCGGACCGCGAGCCAGCTGCCGACCGCGCTGCGGGAGGCCTGGGAGTCCGCCGCGGCACCCCCGTTCGGACCGGTGTGGGTGGAGATCCCGCAGGACGTACTGCTGGCGCCGACCACCCTGCCGCCGATCACCTCGGTCACGGCTCACCCGGCGCCGCTGTCCCCGCTGCCCGAGCTGATCACCGAGGCGGCCCGGCTGCTGGACGGCGCGGAGCACCCGGTGATCCTGGCCGGCGGCGGCGTGCACCGCGCCGGTGCCCGCGAGGAGCTGCGGGCGCTGGCCGAGGCACTGCGGGCGCCCGTGTTGAGCACGTTCGGCGGCAAGGGCGCGTTCGGCTGGGAGCACCCACTGTCCGGCCAGTCCTGGCTGGAGGACCAGCACGCCACCGACTTCCTGGCCGCGGCGGACGTGCTGCTGGTCGTCGGCTCCGGCCTCGGCGAGCTCTCCAGCAACTACCACACGTTCACCCCGCGCGGCCGGGTGATCCAGATCGAGGCGGACGCCGGCAAGCTGGAGGCGAATCACCCGGCGCTGGGCATCCACGCCGACGTGAAGCCGGCCCTCGCCGAACTCCTCGCCCGGGTCACCACCCGACCGGCCGACGGGCGCGCCGAGGCCGCCGTCGCCGAGCTGCTCGCCAAGATCCGCGCCCGGCTCGCCGCCCAGCCGCTCGGGCTGGAACAGCGGGTGTTGGCCGACGTCCGCGGGGCGTTGCCGGCGGGTACCCAGAGCTGTTGGGACATGACGATCCTGGCGTACTGGGCGTGGTCCGGCTGGAACACCGACGGGGCGCCGATGCACACCGCGCAGGGCGCCGGCGGGCTCGGCTACGGACTGCCCGCCGCGCTCGGCGTGGCCGCCGCGACCGGTGGCCCGGTGCTCGCCGTGTCCGGGGACGGTGGTGCCATGTACGGCATCGCCGAGCTGGCGACCGCTGTGCAGCACCAGCTCGACGTGACCTGGCTGATCGTCGACGACGGCGGCTACGGCATCCTGCGCGAGTACCTGACCGGCGCGTTCGGCCAGTCCACCGCCACCGAGCTGGCACGGCCCGACTTCGCCGCGCTGGCCCGTGCCTTCGGGGTGCCCGCCACTGTGTCCACGGTCGACACCGTCCGCGACGACCTGGCGGCCGCCCTGCGCACGCCCGGCCCGAGCGTCGTCGTGCTGCCCGCCCTGCTCCGGATGTTCGCGCCGACCCATCTCGGCGGCTGAGTCGGCCCGCGGCTCAGCCGCTGACGCCGGACTGCACGGACAACCCCGCGAGGACCACCGCGAGACCGGCGCCGAACGCCGACTCCTGGTCGACCGACCCGTCGCCACCCGGTCCGCCGACGGGGTGCGCCTCCGGATCACCCGCGCGCACGCCGGCCAGCAGGTCGGCCAGCCCGGGCACCCGGGCCTGCCGCGCGGCCTGCTGCTGCACGAAGCCCGTGGTGTAGGCGGCGAGCACCTCGTACGCCGTCCGGATCTGCCGGTCGTCGAGGCCGATCTCGGCCAGCGCGCGCAGCACCTGTTGGAACAGCCGCTGCGCGGCCGCGCCAGGTACCGGCTGCGTCCCGACGATCAGAGCCAGCTCCGGGTGCTCGACCAGTACCCGGTACACGGCACGGAAGATCGCGGCGATCTGCTCGTCCCACCGCAGGTGCGCGGCGTCCGGCACATCGATCTCGCCGAGTAGCCGGTCCGCATAGAGCCCGAGCAGTTCGTCCTTGGTGCGCACATAGCCGTAGAGCGTCGTGACGCCCACACCGCATTGTCGGGCGAGTCCGCGCATGGTGACGGCCTCCACCCCGCCGGAGTCGATCAGCTGAGCTACCGCGTCGACGAGGTCGCCCACCGTCACACGGTCTGCGGGGGCCCGTTGGCGAGGAGGCATCCGCCGATCCTACGCCGTTTGCCAAACACGTTCGGGACACGTACGGTTCGACTTGCGAACGTGTTCCGAACATGTTCGGAATCGCCCGTCCGGCAAATCCCGCCGCCCCTGGAGGAAGCCCGTGGCCTGGTCGAACGTCGTGTCGGAAGCCGACGAGGGGTTCCATCCGCGTACCGGGGACCCGTGGTGGAACGAGAGCTCGTTCACCACCTTCCGGGTCCCCGAACGGCAGCTCTTCGGCATCCTCTACCACTACTTCCGGCCGAACCAGGACACCGTGATGGCCGGGCCGTGGTTCATCGATACGACCGGCGACGAGATGTCGAACTGCCGCTACAACGGGTTCGACTGGCACATGCCCATGCCCCCGGGCGCGGACATGTTCGACTTCACCTGCGAGAACGGGTACGCGGTACAGACCCTGGAGCCGCAGCGCGCCTACCGGCACACGTACCAGGCGCCGGGCTGCGAGTTCGACCTGACGTTCACCGCCGACCGGTTGCCGGTGGCCATGCAGTCCGCCGGGGAACGGATCAACACCGGGATGCGGGACTTCGTCCAGGACGTGGCGGCCGCCCGGACCGGGCACTACGAGCAGACCGGGGTGATGAACGGTTCACTCGTGCTGGAGGGCGAACCCATCGAGGTGGTTGACGCCGCGGTGATCAAGGACCGGACCTGGGGGCCACGCCGGATCCTGATCCCGCAGCGCAAGCCGCGCGGCTCCTACACGTTCGCCCGCGCCGACAAGGACAACGCCTTCCAGGCGTTCGCGATGAGCGACCGCCCCTGGGAGCAGGACCCGATCGTCGGCGCACCCGACCCGGTGGTGTCCGGCTTCTACGTGAAGGACGGGGTCGAGGGCCGGCTGGTCAGCGGTACCAGGCGCGTCGTCGAGCGCCACGCGGACGGCCGCCCGGTCCGGGAGGTCCTGGAGGCGGTGGACGAGCACGGCCGTGAGCTCCGCGCGACCGGCGAGATCGTCTCGCTGCTCAAGTGGCACTCGCCGTACGGCGGCGTGATGACGCACTGGTGCTACGAGAACTGGACCTTCGACGGGCACGTCGACGCCCCCGGTGAGCTGCAGGACTGGTTGATGGGCCGGCACCTGAGCCACTGGATGCGGTCTGGCAGTGACCGCATCCTGCGGGTCGACGCGCCACTGAGCCATGTCTGACCTCGCCGCCCGGCTGGAGGCATTTCTGTCCCGGCGACTGCCCGATGCCGACACGATCTCGGTCACCGACTGCGTGCCGTTGCAGGGCGGCTACAGCCGGCTGATGACCAGGTTCACCGCGCACATCGACGGTGTCCCGCGCACGCTCGTCCTTCGTGCCGACGCGGTGGACAGCGCGGCCCCCATCGAGACCGACCGGGTGCGCGAGTGGGAGCTGCTCGCCGCGCTCACCCGCCAGGGCGGCGCACCGATGCCGGACGCGCTGTACTCCGACGAGGACGGTCATGAGCTGGGCAGCAAGTCGATCGTGCTGGACTACGTCGAGGGCGGGCCGTTCCTGTCGCTGGTACGTGCCTCGGACGACACGGCGCTGCCCGCACACGCCGACGCGCTCTGCGAGCTGGCCGCCGACGTGCAGGCCGTCGACACCGCGGTGCTGCCCGCCGCTGTCGAGCGGCCCGCCGACTGGCACTCCTACCTCGACGAGCTGATCACCCAGTGGCGCCGGGTCGAGGCCGAGCTCAGCGAGTCGATCCCGATGCTGCGGTACGTGGGTGCCTGGCTGGAGCGCAACCGCCCGCCCGAGGCACCGCTGGGCCTGGTGCACGGCGAGTTCCAACCCGGCAACATCATGATCGGCCCGCACGGCCGGCTCGTGGCGGTGGACTGGGAGTTCGCCCATATCGGCGACCCCCGGGAGGACCTCGGCTGGGCGACCTGGGTGGAGGCGATCCAGCCGCCGGCGTTGATCGGGCGGGACCCGGTGGCGTTCTGCGCGCGGTACCGGGCGCGCACCGGGCTCAGCGAGGAGATCATCAACCCGCTCACCGTGGCGTACTTCTCGATCCTGCCGGCGATCCGGGTGTTCGCCGGTCTGCTGCGCACCCAGCAGAACTACGTGACCGGCACGAACACCGACCTGCGCACCGCGTTCCTGTTCAACGCGAACATCACCGCCTTCGAGGGCTGGTTCAACGCGACCCGGCAGCTCGAGGCAGCGAAACAGCCCAGTGCGGTGTCCGCATGATCGCGCGCCCGTCCAGCCGACAGCTCCTGGAGACGGTCCGGACGGAGCTGCGTACCACGATCAAGCACGCCGTCGCCGACGCGGACGCGCTGGCCCGGCTGGACATGATCGACTCCATCCTGGGCAGCGTCATCGCGCGCAGCGACGACGAGGTTGCCTGGCTGCGCGAGGAGATCGCCGCCATCGAGCGGGCCGGCGATGCGGTGCTCGCGCACGGGGCGGACGGTGCCGGCCAGGTGGCCGCCGCGCTCGCCACCCTGCGCGCCAACCGCGCCACCAGCTACCGACTGCCCGACCTGCACGCCGAGTACAACCTGGCCGGCGAGGTGCTGTCCCGCGCGTTGGAGGCCGGCTCGCGGGCCGGTGGGCGGCTGCGGTGCACGGTCGAGGAGGTGCTCGAGGCGCGGCTTCGCCGCGAAGTACTGATCCGGGGCGAGTTCTCGCTGGCCGGACGGATCTGAGTTCTCGCACATCCCACGGACAACGGCGCCGGGGATCCGACGGAGGAGAACCATGGGCAGGCTGGACGGCAAGGTCGCACTGATCACCGGAGGCACCCGGGGCATCGGTCGCGGGATCGTGGAGCGGTTCACCACCGAGGGCGCGAGCGTCGTCTTCGTGGGGCGCACCGAGGCGGCCGGGGAGGCGGTCGAGAAGGAGGTCCGCGCGCGGGGCGGCGAGGCCACCTTCGTGCGTTGCGACATCGGCGACGAAGCGGACGTGCAAGCCGCCGTGGCGACCACGGTGCAGCGGTACGGCGGCCTGCACGCACTGGTCAACAACGCCGCGGCGACCGAGCTCGGCGCCGTCGACGGCCGCCTCGGCGACATCGAGCTGGAGGGCTGGAACGAGATCCTCCGGATCAACCTGACCGGGATGTTCCTGGTCACCAAGCACGCACTACGGCACATGGAGTCGACCGGCGGCGGCACCGTGGTCAACATCTCGTCGATCGCGTCGATCACCGGCCTGCCCGGCAGCGCCGCGTACACCGCGACCAAGGGGGCCTTCAACAGCCTCACCCGATCGATCGCCACCGACTACGCCCGCGCCGGGGTCCGCTGCAACTGCCTCGTGCTGGGACTGCATCCCGGCGACAGCTGGGCGTTCTATCTGACCGACCCCCGGTTCCGCGACGCGATGGCCGCCGTCCACCTCACCCCCCGGTTCGGGATCCCGGACGACACAGCGTTGGCGTGCGTATACCTGTCGTCGGAGGAGTCCGGGTTCGTCACCGGTACCCAGTTCACCATCGACGGCGGCGCGCACATCGCCACCCGCTATCCCACCGATCTGGTCCTGGAGTCCTACTCGGACCGGGCCGACGCCTAGTTCTCGCCGGCACCGCGGACGATCACCGGGACGTGACGATGACATGACAGTGACAACGATGACGACAACATGACGACAACATGACGACAACGATGACGGCATACCGGCTGGTGCAGTGGCAGGCGGCGGGCCAGTTCCGCGAGGTGCCGGTACCTGCGCCCGGGGCGGGCGAGATTCTGGTGCGCACCGACGCGGTGGGGCTGTGCCGCAGCGACCTGCTGCTGCAGGACGCGCCGGCGGGTGCGTGGCCGTTCGCACCGCCGTTCACCCTCGGCCACGAGGTGGCCGGGACGGTCGCGGCGCTCGGTCCCCCGGTGTCTTCCCAGTCGTCGGCGCTGCACGAGGGCGACGCGGTGCTGCTGTCCTGCGTGCACTCCTGTGGACTGTGTGACAGGTGCATCCGGGGCCAGGAGAACTACTGCGCGCTGTCGTTGCGGTTCACCACCCGCGGCGTCGGGCTGGACGGCGGACTTGCCGAGTACGTGGTCGCCCCGGCTCGGGAGGCGGTACGACTGCGGTCGCTGGCTCCCCGGCAGGCCGCGGTGCTCTCCGACGCGGGTGCGACGGCGTACCACGCGGTGCGGTGCAGCCTGGCGAAGCTGCCACCGGGATCGACCGCACTGGTCATCGGCGCCGGCGGCCTCGGC
>DASYLM010000297.1:0-2574 GCA_036009565.1 Pseudonocardia sp.
CGCCGAACTCGAGCGTCGGCTCGCCGTCGTTGACCGCAGCCCGCTCGGCGCGCTCGTGTTCGGTGACCGGCCGCAGGTTCGTGCTCCTCATCTACATCATGGTGACCGGTCCGGGCCGCTGACGGAATTCCGCACCAACGGTACTTTCGCCTGGGTACCCTCCGTTCAGAGTTAGATTGGGTAGCAGGGTTTCCGAACAGAAGGTCACAATGGACGACCGCCGTGGATGACCGCCATGGATGACACGGACTGGTTGCTCCTGAGCGAGTTGCAGACCGACGCGCGGCTCTCGTTCAGTGAGCTGTCCCGCCGGGTGCACCTGTCTCCGCCGGCGGTCGCCGAGCGGGTCCGCCGGCTCGAGGAGTCCGGGGTGATCACCGGGTATCACGCCCAGGTCAACCTGGCCAAGGCCGGCTGGACGGTCGCCGCGCTGATCAGGATGTCGTGCTACGGCCCGCGCTGCGTGCTCCGGGACCCGTCGGTCGGCGAGTGGCCGGAGGTCCGCGGGATCGACCGGATCACCGGGGACGCCTGCAGCATGCTGCGGGTGGTGGCCGGCTCGATGGACGGGTTCGAGGCGCTGATCGACCGGCTGGCCGCGTTCGGGCAGCCGGCCAGCACGATGGTGCTGTCCAGCCCCGTCGAGTGGTGCCCGGTCCTGCCCGCCGGCTGAGCTCCCCGGCTCTACCCGCCGGCGACGGCGCGCTGGGTCTGCGGGGGATCGGCGCGGGCGAGCAGGGTGGACAGGCCGCCCCGGGTCGCCACCACCACCAGCCGGTCCCCGCCGGCGAGCGGGTGCGCGGCCGGCGGCGGCAGCTCGAGCCGGTCGCTGCCGTGGCGCTGCAGGGCGAACACCCTGGCCAGGCCTTCGACGTTGATCTGTTCGAGCCGCTGGCCGGCGAGCGGGCTGCCGCCGGCCACCGGCACCTCGGCGATCAGCAGCACGCGGCGGCCGACCGGGATGGTGGCCAGCACGTCGTGGTGCATCATCGCCGCCGCGAACGCCGGCGCGGCGAGGAACGACACGCTGCGGGAGATCTGGATGCTGAAGCTGCGCTGCACCCGCTCGGCGAGGTCGTCGTCGAACAGCCGCAGCACGATGCGCAGGTCGGACCGCATGGCGCGGCCGTGCAGCGCGGCCTCCAGGTTGGTCACATCGTTGTTGGTGACCGCCACGAGCGCCCGGCTGGACTCGACGTACGCCTCGCGCAGGGTGTCCTCGCGGCTGGCGTCGCCGATCACCACCGGCAGGCCGAGGTGCCGCGCCTTGGCCACCCCCCGGGAGCTCTCGTCGCGCTCGACGCCGAGCACCGTCACACCGAGGTCGTGCAGCTGCTCGATCACCCGCGATCCCACGTTCCCGAGCCCGACCACCACGACGTGCCCGGAGACCGGACGGGGCCGCCCGAGGGCCGCGGCCAGGCGGGAGCCCACGATCGCGTCCACCACGGCCGCCGTCACCACCGGGATGAACGCGATGCCCACGATGGTGATCATCGACTGGATGATCTTCTCCGCGATGCGCAACTCACGGTCCGGCTGGGCGGCGCCGGCGGCATCGAGCACGGTCAGGTACACAGCGTCCGGCCAGGAGTAGCCGGCCACGTCGGCGAACAGCGTGGTACCGAGGACGAGCAGCACACACAGCCCGAGCGCGGCGATCGCGAGCTTGCGGCTGGCCACCGCCCGCACCCTCGGCCACAGCACGGTCCGCCACAGGGTGCGCGGGCGCAACCGGGCGCGGCGCGACATCTCGCGCTGGCTCGGTGCCGCACCCTCGGCCAACGCGAGCACCAGGTTGGCCCGCTCGTCCGCCGGCAGCCGCTTCGGCGAGCCGGTGCCGCTGGTGTCGGCCAGTCCGCAGACCACCCGGGCCGGCGGCACGTCCGCCCGCCGGGCCACATACGCGGTCCGACCGGGCCGCCCGGGCAGCCGGGCGTGGTTCGGCGCCACCTCGCCGAGCGCGGCCGCGACGAACGAGGGTGCGGCGGTGGCCGAGTCGGACAACACCGCGGAGCCCGGGAACAGCTCGCGGATCCGGTAGCCGAGGCTCATGTTGAAGAACCTGATCACCAGGCGGATGTCCGGGTTGACCTCCTGGGCGCGCAGCGCGGCATGGATGTTGCCGACGTCGTCCTGGTCGACGAGCGCGAGCGCCCGGGCGTGCTCCAGACCGGCCGCGCGGAACGCCTCGGGGCCGAGCTCGGCCGCCTCGACCAGCCGGACCCCGGGCAGCGCGCCGATCCGGGGTGCGTGGTTGCGGGTGCTCGACCCGACGATCACGGTCAACCGCCCGACGCCCTGGGCGACCAGCTCGGCGGCCAACCGGTGTGCCAGCGGGTTGTCCCCACAGATCACCATGTGCCGCCCGGTGCGGCTCGCCTCATCCACCACTCGCGTCAGCCTAGATGGCCGCGGTGTCTCCCAGTGCCGAACGTTTCACGGAACGTCACCTGGAATCCCGCTGGTCAGGTCCACCCATCCAGCCGAGCCGGGAGTCCACCTGATGTCCGGGACCGTGCGCACCGATCCCCGCTCCGCCGAACAGGAGCGCCACCTCTGCGTGCTCAAACG
>DASYLM010000298.1:0-2325 GCA_036009565.1 Pseudonocardia sp.
CCCACCGGGCCGGCACAGCACCGCCGCACCGACCCACCGGGCCGGCACAGCGCCGAGGCGCCGGGCCGGCGCAGCACCGCCGCACCGAGCGCCACCCGACCGCGCCGGTGCCGCTCAGCTGCCGCCGTTGCTGTAGATCCGGGTCGGGGTGACCAGCACCGCGGCCCGGCGCTGCTCAGCCATCGCCCGGTCGTAGCCGTCCCAGTCGTCGTGCGTGCCGCCGGCGGCGGTGAACACCTCGCGCAGCAGCAGCCGCAGCGCCTCGCCGTCGATGCCCGGGTGCGGGTCGTCGGGCCCGATGATCGTCGTCGTGCCCTCCACCGCGAGCCACCTCGGCCCGCTCCGGAAGGTCACCGTGAGCCACGGCCGGGCCCGTAGGTTGGCCAGCTTCGCCCGGCCGTAGGTGACCAGCCCGACGACCTGCTCGCCGGTGTCCGGGTGGGCCAGCACTCCCGCATTGACCACCGAGGACTGCACCGTGCCGTCCGCCCGGGCCGTCGACACCACGACCAGGAAGCCCTCCGGCCGGCCCAGCTCGACCGCGTCCGCCAAGTTCGGCACCGCACACCCCCACCTGCGTTGTATTGGGGAACCGAGCCTAGTACCCGGGTCCCAGGGTGAGCGCCGACAGACCTAAGCGGCCGACAGACCTAAGCGACTGTAAACGCCGGCCCGCTCCGCTTGTCAGCGCGAGATCCAGCGGCGACTGTGAACCGGACCACACCGCGGGAGGCCCGAAGATGCGCTCAGCGAGCACCACCGAACCCAGCGAGCGGCGAGTGATCGCCAACGTCATGAAGGGCTCGATCGGCAACTTGATCGAGTGGTACGACTGGTACACCTACGCCGCTTTCAGCGTCTACTTCGCGGCCACGTTCTTCCCGAAGGGCAATCTCGCCGCCCAGCTGCTGAACACCGCGGCGATCTTCGCGGTCGGCTTCCTGATGCGGCCGCTCGGCGGCTGGCTGTTCGGGCGGTTCGCCGACCGGTACGGGCGCCGGCGCTCGCTCACCGTGTCCGTCACGCTGATGGCGTTCGGCTCGCTGTTGATCGCGCTGACCCCCGGGTACGGCACCATCGGTGTGGCGGCGCCGGTCATCCTGGTGCTGGCCCGGTTGTTGCAGGGCCTTTCGGTCGGCGGCGAGTACGGCACGTCCGCGACCTACCTGTCCGAGGTGGCCTCCCCCGGCAAGCGCGGCTTCTACTCCAGCTTCCAGTACGTCACGCTGATCGCCGGCCAGCTGATCGCGCTCGGCCTGCAGATCGTGCTGCAGTGGGTGCTGACCGAGCAACAGCTGACCAGCTGGGGGTGGCGGATCGCGTTCGCCATCGGTGCCACCGGCGCGGTGGTGGCGATGTACCTGCGGCGCAGCATGGACGAGTCCGCGAGTTTCGAGGCCGAGGTCGCACACACCGGCGACCGGCCGCGCAGTGGTCTGCGACTGTTGCTGCGGTACCCCCGGCAGTGTCTGCTGGTGGTCGGCCTGACCCTGGGCGGCACCGTCTCGTTCTACACCTTCACCACGTACCTGCAGAAGTTCATGCATCTCACCAGCGGAATTCCGAACAGCACCGTGACCGTCATCAACTTCCTCGCGCTGGTGCTGTTCGTGGCCCTCCAACCCATCGCCGGGGCACTGTCCGACCGGATCGGCCGGCGCCCGCTGCTGATGTTCTTCGGGATCGGCGCCACGCTGCTCACCGTGCCGCTTCTGATGCTGCTGGCGAACACCCGGAGCTCGGTCGGCGCGTTCGCCATCATGATGACCGGTCTGGTGATCGTCACCGGCTACACCTCGATCAACGCGATCGTGAAGGCCGAGCTGTTCCCGACCAGCATCCGCGCGCTCGGCGTCGGGCTGCCCTACGGCCTCACCGTGGCCATCTTCGGCGGCAGCACCGAGTACGTCGCGCTGGCGCTGAAGAACGCCGGCCACGAGGAGGTGTTCTTCTACTACGTTGCGGGCTGCGCGTTGATCTCGTTGCTGGTCTACGGCTGGATGCGGGAAACTTCGCGCAACTCGCCGCTGGACGCCCGGACCGGGGCCAGCGCCGAGGCTCTCCCCTCGGAGTGAAAGAGCACCGATGCGAGTACTGCTCCTCGGCGCCGACGCGCTCACTTCGCACCAGGACGCCGACTTCATGCTCCTCGATCTCGGGCTGCCCGACCTTAGGTGCAGCTCGAGCGAACCCTCGCGGGCGTGGAACACCCGGCGGAAGTCCTGGCCGAGGCGCCCGGCGATCTCCTCCACTGCGACCTCGGCCAGCAGGTACAGGTCGAGCTCCCGCGCCCGGCGGCGCGGGGCCCGTTCCATGCTTGTTCGG
>DASYLM010000299.1:0-7375 GCA_036009565.1 Pseudonocardia sp.
CCCCCGGGTCGCCTCGGTGATCTCGGTCAGCCAGCTGTCCAGGTCCGCCACGGTGCGCGCGTTCGCGGTGGGGAACGCGCCGATCACCCCGGCCCGGCAGGCCGCGATCACCAGCTCGGGGCCGGACACCCGCAGCATCGGCGCCGCGATGACCGGCAACCGCAGCCGGTCGGCGATCGACGCGGGCAGCCTGGACCGGTGTCCGGACGAGGTCACGGCAGTCGACCCTGCGGCGCGGCGGTCGAGCTCAGGATCGAGGTCAGGATGGAGGTCAGTTCCACAGCGCGGCGATCTGGCCGGCGACGCGGCGACCCTGGGTGCGGCCGGCGACCGCCGCCGGGCTGCGGACAGCGGGGTCGAGCAGGTCGGTCCCGAACGCGGCCAGTGCCTCGTCGTCGGGTTGCACCACCTCGACGCGCCCGGTCAGCTGCTCGACCTGGTCGTCGAAGCCGGGCTCGAGCATCGGCGCGACCACCAGCACCCGCCGGTAGGACTGCGCCAGGTCCATGTTGGTGAACCCGCGCACGGCGCCGTCCATGTAGCGGGCGTCCCCGATGGTCACCGGCGGCCACACCCCCGGCACCGCGCCGCTCGCCGCCACCGCGTCGACCAGCTCGACCCCGGAGTCCTTGTCGAACACGACCGACTCCCCGGTCCCCGCGTCCACCGCGACCAGGTAGAGCGGCCACCCCGGCCAGTCCTGCTTGGGTAACCGGGCCGTGATGACCACGCGGCGGGCCTCTTCGGACACGGTCTGCGCGCCGAGCGCCAGTGCACCGATCCGGCGGCGCAGCTCGCTGACGTCCGCCGTCTCCTCGGCCAGCGAGCCCATGGTCCGCACGAGATCGTCGAGAGAGGTTCCGTTGGGAGGCAGTTCCTCGTTCTGCCGGGCCGGGTCGGCCTGCCGCTCGAAGAGCTCGGCCAGGGTCAGCCCACTGCCCAGCTGGGCACCCACGGTGGAACCCGCCGAGGTACCGATCACCAGGTCGGCGCCGGTCACGTCGGCGCCCTCCTCCGACAAGCCGAACAGCACCCCGGTCTGCCAGGCGATGCCGGCCAAACCCCCGCCGCCCAGCACCAGTGCGCGTTCCTGCTCCATGGGGCGACGCTACCGCGCGCGCACAGGCCACACCCAGCGAACCGAGACCGGCGCGCCTCAGGTCAGAGGTCCAGCTCACGGTGCCGAGCACCGGTCGAGCGGGGATCATGGGCGGTGGTTGTACCCCCGGAAACCGCGATCGGAGCTGACGTGGCGGACCACCACACCCCGGTACTGCGGGTGACCGACGTGGACTTCGTCCGGGAACGCCGGGAGATCCTCGCCGGTATCGACCTCACGGTGCGCGCCGGGGAACACTGGGCGTTGCTCGGCGCGAACGGGGCCGGCAAGAGCACCCTGCTCAGCCTCTGCGGCGCGGTACAGCACCCGACCAGGGGAACCGTCGAGGTGCTCGGCTACCAGCTCGGCCGGGTGGACATGCGCGAGCTGCGCGGTTGGATCGGCCACGTCGACCCGCGCCAGCCGCTGGACGTGCGACTGACCGTCGAGCAGGCGGTACTCACCGGCGCGACCGGCACGAACGGCCTGATCCCACGATGGAAGCCGACCGCCGAGGAGCTGCGCCGGGCGGACGAGCTGATCGGCCTGCTCGGCATCGCCGCGCTGCGCAACGCCGGGCTGACCACCCTGTCGCAGGGCGAGCGGGGCCGCACCCTGGTGGCGCGCGCGCTGATGCCGGAGCCGCACCTGCTGCTCCTCGACGAGCCGAGCACCGGGCTGGACCTGGCCGCCCGGGAACGACTGCTCACCGCGATCGACACACTGCGCGCCGAGCACCCCGAGCTGGCCAGCGTGCTGGTCACCCATCACCTCGAGGAGCTGCCGGCCAGCACCACCCACGCGATGCTGCTCGCCGGCGGCCGCACTCTCAGCTCCGGGCCGGTGGGCACGGTGCTGACCAGCGAGAACGTCAGCGCCTGTTTCGACCACCCGGTGCTGATCACCCGCTCGCTGCGGCGCTGGGGCGCGCAGGCGCAGCCCGCCGGGCACACCGAGCTGCCCGACTGGCAGGCCGACCAGCTCGCCGCGCCGGACCTCGGCCGCCCGCACCGCCCGAACCCCACGCACCGCTAGCGCTCAAGACCTGGTCTCAGAAGTCAGTCGGCAAGTACCTGTTCGCGCAGGATGTCGGCGTGCCCGCAGTGGTGGGCCAGCTCGCGCAGGACTTGCAGGTACACCCAGCGCAGCGTGCGCGGCCCGGCCCGGTGGCCGGTCACGACGGCGTCCAGCGACAGGCCGGCGACCGCCGCCCGGGCCGTCGCGCAGGCCTCCCGGTGGGCCGCCGTGACGGAGGCGACGGTGTCGTCGTCGACGAGCCGGAAGGACTCGTCCGGGCTCTGCACCAGGCCGAGCTCCCGACGGGACGTGCCGCCCACGCACTCCTCGAACCACACCCGCTGCATCCACGTGACGTGCTTGAGCAGCCCGAGCAGTGTCGTCGCCGACGGGACGAGCCGGCGGCGGGCCTGCTCCTCGGTGAGGCGGCCGAGGGTTACCTCCAGGGCGCTCCGGTACTCCTCGACGAACGCATCGAGCTGGGTACGTTCGTCGTCCAGCGGCACATCGAACGAGCCCATCGGAGTCCCCCATCACGCCGCACCCCTCGGACCACTCGTGCAAGCAGCGGCCCACGGCGACGTCGATGATCCTAAGACCGGAGATGCTGCGCTCGACGACCCCGCGAACCCGACCGAGATAGTTCCGCGACTCGAAGCCACGGCGGGCGATGGCGGACCGCTAGCGCCCCCGGCGGACCCAGAACCAGCCCGCGGCAACCAGGTACAGCGCCGGGAGGAGCACCACGGTGGCGGCGCCGAGCCAGGAACTGAGGCCGGCGAGGGCGAGCGCCGTCGCGCCGCCCAGCGCGGCGGCCCGGGCGGCGAACCCGGTCGCGCCGCGCGGGGAGGCAGTGGTCAGCCAGCTCCACGCCCAGCCGCCGATACCCAGCACCGCGGCCAGCAGCGCGCTGGCCAACAGTGCACCCACCGGCAACGCGGTCAGCGACGGTTCGGCGGCCCCGGCGCGGACGATCAGTCCGCCCGCCGCGAGCGCACCGCCGGTGACGAGCGCGGCCCGTACGGTCAGCGCGCCGCCGCGTCCGCTCAGGTCCAGGTGCTGTGTGCTGCTCATGACGTCCAGCGTGACCCGACAGACCTGTCACGTCCATTTCACGTTTCTTCACCGCAACGTACAATCTGACTACATGATTGACCGACGGCTGCACGTGCTTCGGATGGTCGACCAGCTCGGCACCATCACCGCGGCGGCCGGGTCACTGCACCTCACCCCGTCCGCGGTGTCGCAGCAGCTGCGCCAGCTCGCGCACGAGCTCGCCGTACCGCTGCTGGAGCCGGACGGGCGGCGGATCCGGCTCACCCCGGCCGCGCACGCGCTGCTCGAGCACGCGGACGAGCTCGCCGCGCGCTGGGAACAGGCCCGCGGCGAGCTGGGTGCCTACGCCCACCAGGCGGGCGGCACCCTGCGGCTGGCCGGCTTCGCCTCGACGTTCGGCCCCCTGCTCATCCCGGCGGTGCGGCGGCTGCGCGAGCTGGACCCGCTGCTGCAGGTCCGGGTCCTGGAGGTGGAGACCGCGAACGCGTTCGAGCGGCTGCTCGCCGGCGACGTGGACATTGCGATCACCCTGCCGAACCTGGGCGGACCGACCGCCGACGACCCACGCTTCGAACAGCTGCCCCTGCTGGACGAACCGCAGGACCTCCTGGTGCCGCTGGACCATCCACTGGCCGACCGGTCCGCCGTCGCGCTGGAGGAGACCGCGCACGACGACTGGGTACTGCCCGAACCGCGCAGCTGCGACCAGTACGACCTCGTCGCGATGGCCTGCGCGACGGCCGGCTTCACCCCGAGGTCGGCGCACCACGCGAAGGACTGGGGCGCGACGTTCGAGCTGGTGGCGAACGGTTTCGGGGTGTGCCTGAAGCCTCGCCCGGTCCCGGTGACCGGCGGGTTGGCGGTCGCCCAGGTGACGTTGGGCGAGCCGGTGCCCCGGCGGCGGCTGCTCACCGCGACCCGCCGCGGCAGCCGCAACCAGCGGCCGATCGGACTGGGTCTGGACGCATTGGCCACCATCGCGGTGCCGTTCCCCTCCGTGCTGGCCCATGCGGTGCCGGCCACCGCGGTCACTCCGTAACCGCCACGGCGTCGACCGGCCGGCCGGGGCCGCGACTGCGCCGGCCGACCGCGCTGCGCACCGCGAGGAAGGCGATCAGGCCGAGCGGGGACAGGAAGATGGTCAGCAGCAGGATCAGGCTGACCGCCGCGGCGGGTACGGCCAGCGAGCGCGCCTCGAAGTACATCCAACGGCCGAGGAACAGGTCGAACGCCACCAGGTGCGCCCAGATCGCGGCCGCCCCGTAGGGCTGGCCGAGGAACGCCCGCAGCGACGGCAGGTCCGGCCGGCTGACCACCTGCCACAGCTCGCCGAAGTGCGGCAGCGCAACAACGACGTAGACCGCCAGCGGCAGCAGCGTCACCCACGGCGAGGCGAGCACCCTCGGCGTCACCGACCAGCGCGGCGCGAGGATCATCAGCGCCCAGAACGGCGCGGCCAGGTAGAACGTGAGCTGGAACAGGGTGTCCGTCATGCCGCCACCCCTGCCCGGGCAGCCGATCCGCCGGCCCCGGGCGATCCGGCGCCCGGTCGGCGGCGCAGCACCCACCCGCCCGCCACGAGCACGCCGCCGGCGAGCACCGCGAGCACAGCCAGCGTCGCCGCGTCCGGCCGGACGAGGGACTGACCGCGCTCCGCCTGCCAGGTGAGCAGGGCGACCAGTCCGGCGTAGGCCGCCGCCGCGAGCACGACCAGCTCGGCGCGCACCCGGGGCGACCGCAGCCGGGACAGCCGCACGGCCAGCACGGTGAGCAACAGCGCCAGCAGCGGCAGCGCCTGCAGTGCGTGCATCCCGACGAAGTGCGGGATGCGCAGGTCGCCGCCGGTGGTGCTCCAGCCGGTCAGCGGCATACCGGGACCACCGTCCGGGACCCCGACACTGTGCGCACCGATCATCCGCTCGACGCCGCCGACGCTCCTCGGCACGGTCTGCGCGGGTGTCGAGGTCATCAGCGCGCCCAGCCCGAGCCCGACCAGGGAGATCAGCCCACCGAGCCGGATCGCCCAGCGGCTCGCGGGGTCCGCGACCGGTGCGCGCAGTACCAGCCCGGTGAGGATCGCGGTGCCGACCCAGAGCGCGGCGATGGTGCCGCCCATGGTGATCCACAGCGCGCTGTCCAGCGGCGTGGACATGTTGAAGTGGCTGGGCCGCCCGCGCACGACCTGGACCACGATGACCACGTACTCCACGGCCAGGAAGGCCACGATCGAACTGGACACCACCGAGGCGAGGCGCCGCCGCGTGGCCAGCAGCGAGTACAGCCAGGCCCAGGTCAGGCCGTACACCGTCATCGAGATCGCGAACTTCAGCGGCTTCAGCCAGATCGGCGCGCCGAGCAGGATCCGGTCGTCGACGGCGAGGCCGACCGCCGAGACGACCGCCATCACCGCCATCACCCCGGCGAACCACGCCATCGGTCGGTGCCACCCGCGCACCCGGTCGGTCAGCTCTTTCATGGTGTCTCCCAGTGATCAGATAGTGGAGCTATCTACTATGGGAAGTTAAGGTATCTATCTGGCCCGCGTCCACCCCGATCGCGGAATGTCCGGCGGAGAGGTCCGAGTTCATGCGAATGGCCGAGCTGAGCGCCGAATCGGGCGTGCCGGTCGCGACGATCAAGTACTACCTACGCGAGGGCCTGCTGCCGCCCGGCGTGCGGACCAGCCCGAACCAGGCCCGCTACGACCGGGAGCACGTGCGCAGGCTCAAACTGGTGCGGGCGCTGCTGGACGTCGGCGGGCTGTCCATCGCCCGGGTCCGCGAGGTGCTGGACGGGATCGACGAGCACGACGACATCCACAAGGTCCTCGGCATCACGCAGCGCGCCCTGGCACTGAGCCGCATCGCGGTCGACGAGCCCACCCGGGAGTGGGCGATGGGGCTGCTGGTGGAGGTCGCCGCACTGCGCGGCTGGGAGCTGCGGCCCGACAACCCGGTGGTCGACTCGGCCGTCGGCACCCTCGGCGCGTTCGCCACGCTGGGCCGCACCGAGCTGGTCGAGCGGCTGGCCGGCTACGCCGAGCTGGCCGACCGGGTCGCGGCGCTCGACCTGGCCGGCGTCCGGGCCCTGCCCGAGCGGGAGACCGTCGTGGAGGCCGCCGTCGTGGGCACCGTGCTCGGGGACGCCCTGTTCGCCGCGCTGCGCCGGCTCGCCCAGGAGCACACCTCGGCCACCAGCTGGCCCGCCGGACCGGGCTAGGAGCGAGCCGGCACCGGGGCGTGGCACGCTTCGCCGCACCGGTGTCGGTGGTGTCCGAGCGACTGCTCGCCGGGCCGCCCGGCTCGCCTCGTCAGTTGGTAGTGGGTGAGACCGGCCGGCTGGCACCGACGAAGTCGCGGCGCCGGATCGGGCCGACCGTCACGGCCTGCCCCAGGTCCGGCGCATTGATCATCGCGGTGCTCGATACGGCCAGTCCGACGTGCCCGACCGAGCGCGGACCGCTACCGAAGAAGACCAGGTCACCGGCCTTGATCGGCTGGTGGGCAGACAGTCGGGGCCCGGCGTTGTACTGCGCCTGGGCGGTGCGCGGAATCGGCACGCCGGCCGAGGCGTAGGCGGCCGAGGTCAGCCCGGAGCAGTCGAACCCGCCGTCGGCGCGGCTGCTGCCACCCCACCGGTACGGCTCGCCGAGCTGGGAACGGGCGAACGCCACGGCGGCCGAGGCCGCCGGCATCGTCAGCGGGCCCCGCACACAGATGATCTCGTCGGGACCGGAGCCGACCATGGCCGCGGGCAGCTCGGCCAGGTCGGTGATCTCCCTGGTGCAGGTCACCGGCCCAGCGCGCTGACGGTCCGGTCCGGGCTGGCCGTCCGGGACGTGCTGGCCGTCCGGGGCGTGCTGGCCGTCCGGGACGTGCTGGTCGTCCGGGCCGCCGCGGTGTTCGCCGGATCCGTCGTTGGATCCGCCGTTGGATCCGTCGTTGGACCTGGTGCCGGGATCCCAGCCCGACTCCCACTCCCGGTCGGCGGGGTCCCTCGTGGCCTGGGTGCCCGTGCCGGCTCCGGCGCGGGCACCCGTGCCCGTGCCGCCGCCCTCGCCCGAGTCGCCAGAGCCAGAGCGTGAGTCGTCGAGGCGGCCCGACGCGGTCCGCTCAGCCACCGCTGAGCTGGGCAGCGTCCCCGGTTCCGCCGCCGGATGCACGCCGCCCGCTGAGCCGCTGAACACCGCGGCCAGCACGACGG